>CALGRI010000044.1 GCA_937880875.1 uncultured Pseudomonadota bacterium | reverse complement strand
TCCCCTTTGTTCAAATACAAGGTGCCGATGTTTGCTCAAACAAGGTATGATCTGGTAAAAAATGGTATTTTGATGGGTTCCGGCAGGGCTGAGTTTAAAGCTGATGCTGAGTTCTATACAGACACTTTTGCCAAAATATTAAATGGAGCAAAACCAGGAGATCTTCCCCAGAAATTTGAAAGCCCTCTTAAAATAGTAATTAACCTGGAAAGTGCAAAAAAAATCGGGTTTCGATTCCCACTTGACATCTTAGCCGGTGCCTTTGAAATACATGAAACCATTGAAAAACCAGAAAATGAAAAATAAAAGTGTTCTCAATAGTTTTGTCAATAACAGGGAGCATAGATGTTTAAAACCATAAGATCAAAAATACTTATTCTTATTATTGGCCTTATGGCTGTCACTTCAATTACGTTCATATTTATTACGACAAAGAATTATCAGACAGAAATAAGCGATCAGCATTATAACCTGGCCAAAGAGACACTTACCTCAACAATACGGGTCATTGATACTGAATACAATGATCTCTTGTCTTTTGAGATCAATGCCATAAACAATCAACGATCCATTATGGCGGACGTGGGGACAAGTATTCTGTCAAAGGCTGGTTTGCTTTATGATCTGCAAAAAACAGGGCTTTTAACGGAACAATTGGCAAAAGAACTATGCTTGAAGAGGTTAGAAGAATATCGGTATAATAAGAACAATTATTTTTTTGTTTATGACTTTAATTTGACTGGATTGTCACATCCAAACAAAGAAATGGTGGGCAAAAAGTGGTATGGATTTGAAGACCTCAAGAAAAGAGATGCATTAACTCTGATCCGAGAAATCATAAAAACTGAAAAAAAGGCTTTTACTGTTTTTATGTGGCCAAGGCTTGAGGATATGAAACAGGTAGAACAAATAGGGTTGTTTTTGTATTTTCCCCAATGGGAATGGATCATCGGGACAGCTCACGAGATGCATGATATTGAAAAAATTTCCCTGGCTAAAGAAAAACGTACCCTTTCTAAACTAAACAATATACTTGGCCAGGCGAGTCTAAACGAAATCGGTGGGGTTCTTATTTTTGACAGCCATGGAAAAGTAATCATCCACACATCTAATTTAAAAAATATTAATTTAAACCCTGCTGGGGTTACCCTTAACAAATCAATTCAAGAGCATTTAGAAAAAGCCTCTGAATATCCTGACAAGCATGTTGAATATAGATCTATCAATAGGAGCCAGGGGGAAATGATCGAGATAGCCTATGTTGATTATTATAAATACATGGACTGGTATGTTACAGTTTTTGTTGATAAGAATGAATCATTAAGAGCCGGTTCTGCTATTGCTGTCAGACAGGCTATGATTTTTTTCCTGATCTCACTTATTGGAATTGTTTTTGCTGTTTTTATCAGCAAAAAGATAATCCGTCCTCTTGCATTGCTGACTAAATATGCAAGAGATTTGCCAGACTATGATTTTACATTAAAAGACAATCCATTGCTGGGATCTATCGTATCAAGTAACCACGATGATGAAATCAAACAACTGGCTGAGTCTTTTGCATATATGGAAACCAGACTTGGAGAAAATTTTGAAGAATTGAGAAAGAAAACCCATGAGCTAAAACAGTTAAATGAACACCTCATTTATGCAGAGGAAAGGGAACGTAAAGCATTTGCTTCAGATCTTCATGATAGTGTGGCCCAAACCCTTGCGATAAGTATTTCAAAAATCAAAAACATACAGGAACCAGGTGAGCCGGTCGATTTGAAAATCATTGTCCAAATTCAAGGACACCTTGAGCAGGCTGTTAAAGAGATCCGTTCATTGATTTATCAGCTTAGCCCACCAGTTTTAGATGACTTTGAAATAGATATAGCTTTGGGATTTTTAATTGAAGAAAGTAATGAAAAGTATGATGCTGATATTAAATATATCAATGCCATTGATAATGATATTCATCTAAATCAATCAAATAAGATTGCTCTGTACAGGGCTGTCAATGAGCTTGTCATTAATATTATAAAGCACTCAGGTTCAACAGATGCGGAAATAGAAATATCACAAAAAGAAAATTTTATTTTATTAAGAGTTGAAGATACCGGAGTTGGATTTGACTTAAATAAGCTTACAAATAAGAACTTTTGCGGGTTTGGAATATATAGTATCTCGGAACGGATAAAAAACCTGGGCGGCTCCTTTGAACTATTCTCAAAACCGGGTAAAGGCACTAAAGTATTATTTTCCTTGCCTCTTTTTAAATAATCTCACCATTAAAAATTAGGCGATTCAAGAAGAATATTTTTCACATGGCGCATTTTTTGTTTCATAGGTAAATAATTTATAATTTGTGCAAGATAGAAAATAGCCCCAAAAGATGCAGCCCTGAGCGTTTCCAGGGATAAAAAATAGGTAGTTTTACCTATTGCTATAATTAAAAAATTATTCTATCAATCCAGATTGTTTCTTAAAATTCGGTTATACCTGATGTAATCGAAAGAGCGGAGCTATGTAATGAGACCTTTGATCAACTCAGGACAGAAAAGCGTTACTTATTGCAAAATTGGAATT
>CALGRI010000043.1 GCA_937880875.1 uncultured Pseudomonadota bacterium | reverse complement strand
CCGAAATTTACAAATCAATCAACAATCTCTGTTTTAAGACTTTTAGCTAGCGGACCATCCTTACGCCATGCCCAACAGGCATCAACTAAATATTTTTCAATATCCAAAACAGATTCTTCGCTTCTTTGTGTTTTTCGTGCTTCAAATATCCAATATCCCTGAAGTGCTGCTGGCGCCATAGATAAAAGTAACGTTGTCAAATGAACACATCCTTTTATACCACCTGCAATTTTTTTGATTTTAGATGTAAATCCTGGTGCGATGTTAAGTCCTTTTATTTTATCAAGACTGCTTTCCATTTCTCTACAGATTTCATCATGGGGAGCACCTGGAATTTTAACATGAATATCCACAATCTTTAATTCAGCATTTTTGATGAGTAATTGAATTTGCATATGATGAAAAATATTTGGTTCTATTGGTTCACCAGATCTCTCATAAACCGTTATCAGATTTCTTTCTTTGAATTCTCCTGCAATTAAAACATGCTCTTCATCTACGACATAGGTCGAAATGTCTAAATTTCTATTATGTATTTTCTCAAGCTTATCTACTTCTAAATATTCCATTAAATATCTTATCCTTCTTCTTTAGAAAAACTGTAATTAAATTTGAATCATCAAAAATAACGAAAAATATGTCAATAAAATTTTTATCGAACTACCAAAAAAATTATTATACTGAAGATTTCCCTGTAGGGCCGGGTCAAAAAACACTCTCAAAGAAAGGAACTGATTATCCAATCAGATTAAATTACAGAAGATTATATTTATTGGGCAGGCTTCAGAGATATGACAGAATTGATAGAAACCACTATCCCTGCCGAATCAATGACACAGAAAAAAAATGAGGCTTTCTGGGATGACTTTGACAAAGAAAACTATTGACTTCTGCTTTAGTTACTAATAATTAATTACCTTATGAATTTAATTCAGTGTATTGCGCTAGGAATTAAATTCGGGGAATAATTACTATTTTGGCCTCATACGATGTTATTTCTCTACCTGTTCTGAAGCTGTAAAAGCAGAATTCTATAAGTAAAACGATTGTTAAGACGTACTAATATATATTACCTTTTAATTTTTTTAATGCCGTTTTATTTTTTAAAAACCAAGGAGGTGGTGCATTAAACTATTGTTTTCTTACAATTTTTTAAAATTTTGCAATTAAACCAGTATAAATCCAAAGGAGATGATCCATGAGCGAAAAAGAAGTTGTCGAGACCACAGAGGCCCAGATAGCAGTCCATTGGACAGAAGAAGACTATTATTATCCATCCACAAAATTCATTGCTCAGGCCAACCTTACCGATGAAGGAATATTTGACCGGTTCAGCCTGAAAAATTTCCCGGATTATTACACAGAGTATGCAGAACTTTTGACCTGGTACAAATATTGGGACGAAGTCCTGGATTCCAGTGATGCCCCCTGTTACAAATGGTTTAAAGGCGGAAAAATCAATGCTAGCTACAATTGTATTGACCGGCACCTGAAAGACAATAAAAACAAAACAGCCATCCATTTTGTTCCGGAACTGGAAGAAGAAAGCGTTCAGCATATCACCTACCAGGAACTTTATGTCCGGGTGAATGAATTTGCAGCATTGTTGAGGGATACGGCAAAACTCAAAAGAGGGGACAGGGTTACCATCCATATGCCCATGTCAGCAGAGCTTCCCATTACCATGCTGGCCTGCGCAAGACTGGGTGTTATTCATTCGGTTGTTTTCGGCGGGTTCGCACCCAGTGCCAGTGCAGACAGAATTGTTGATTCCCAGTCCAGGGTTTTGATTGTCTCAGATGCATATTACAGGGCAGGTAAACTTCTTGAACATAAAATCAATGCCGACGAAGCTGTTAAAATAGCCGCAGCCCAGGGACAGGTAGTAGATACGGTTCTTGTATGGCAGAGATATCCGGGTAAAAATTCTTCAACCACGCCAATGGTTGAAGGAAGAGATATTTTTGTAAATGAAAAATTAAAAGACTATTATGGTGCCAGGGTTGAACCCGAACAAATGTTGAGCGAAGACCCTCTGTTTTTAATGTATACCAGTGGTACCACTGGTAAACCAAAAGGTTGCCAGCATGGAACCGGAGGCTATCTTGCCTATGTCACGGCCATGTCAAAATACATTCAGGATATTCATCCCGAGGATGTTTACTGGTGTATGGCAGACATCGGCTGGATCACAGGCCATTCCTTCATTGTATACGGGCCTTTGGCGCTGTGTGCCTCTTCTGTGATTTATGAAGGGGTCCCCACCTATCCGGATGCGGGTCGATCCTGGAGAATTGCCCAGGAGCTTGATGTCAATATTTTCCATACCGCTCCCACCGCTATCAGGGCCTTAAGAAAACTCGGGCCTGATGAACCCGCCAAATATACCTATCATTTTAAACACATGACAACCGTTGGCGAACCCATCGAACCTGCCGTATGGAAATGGTATGAATCAGCTGTGGGTAAGGGAGAAGCCATTATTGTGGATACCTATTGGCAGACAGAAACCGGCGGATTTCTCTGCAGTACCGTCCCGGGTCTCAAACCCATGAAACCGGGCAGTGCAGGCCCTGGTGTTCCCGGTATCCATCCGATTATCTTTGACGAGGATGGCAAGCAAGTTGACAAACCCGGAATTGCAGGGAATATCTGTATCCAGAACCCCTGGCCCGGAATGTTCCAGACCATCTGGGGGGACAGGGCCCGGTTTGTTGATACTTATTTTGGAAAATATAATACAAAACCCGACAGTAAAGACTGGAGAGACTGGCCCTATTTGACCGGTGATGCCGCGACCATGTCCGAAGACGGCTACTACAGAATCCTCGGCAGAATTGATGATGTTATCAATGTTTCAGGACACCGTTTGGGAACAAAAGAAATTGAGTCTGCTGCCCTGCTTGTGGAAGAAGTTGCAGAAGCCGCGGTTGTACCGGTTGCCCATGAGATCAAAGGCAAAGAGCCTGATCTGTATATTGCGCTTAAACCCGGCATTCCGGCAAGTGATGAACTTGCAAAAAAAATCTCAGACAAAATCTGTGAGCAGATTGGTAAAATTGCTAAACCCAGAAAAGTTTGGCTGGTACCTGATATGCCCAAGACCCGGTCTGGAAAAATCATGAGAAGAGTCTTAGGCGCAATTTCCAATAAGGGTGATGTGGGTAATGTCATGACACTTGCAAATCCGGAAGTTGTTGAAGAAATCAAGAACATGGTTGAAAAATAAACTATTTACCTGCAAAAATTTTTGGAGGTTATTTCTATGTCCAATTTGTATGACAAAGCCTATGAACAATCCATAAATGATCCTGACGGATTCTGGGGACCTGTTGCTGAAGACTGTCACTGGTATAAAAAATGGGATAAGGTTCTGGATGATTCAAACAAGCCTTTTTATAGATGGTTCACAGGTGGAGAAACAAACACCTGCTATAATGCGGTTGATCTTCATGTGGATAATGGTCTGGGAGACCAGGATGCCATTATCTATGACAGTCCTGTAACCGATACCATCAAAAAGTACACCTATTCTGAACTCAAAAACCAGGTTGCAGGATTTGCCGGGGTTTTAGCATCAAAAGGAGTCGGCAAAGGGGACAGGGTTATTATTTACATGCCCATGATCCCGGAAGCTGTATTTGCAATGCTGGCCTGTGCCAGGATTGGTGCTGTCCACTCCGTTGTATTCGGCGGGTTTGCGGCTAATGAACTTGCCACCCGTATTAACGATGCCAAACCCAAAGTGATTGTATCGGCATCCTGCGGTATTGAGGTGAAAAAGGTCATTGAATACAAGCCGCTTTTAGACAAGGCCATTGAATTGTCTGATACCAAACCTGGTTCCTGTATTATTCTGCAAAGACCCCAGGCCAAAGCAGAAATGAAAAAAGGCCGGGATTTTGACTGGAATGAGGAAATGGCAGTGGCTATTCCCCAGGATTGTGTTCCTGTAAAAGCCACTGATCCTTTGTACATTCTTTACACTTCCGGCACAACGGGACAGCCCAAAGGGGTTGTAAGGGATAACGGCGGACACATGGTGGCTTTAAAGTGGAGCATGGGCGCCATTTATGGTGTTGAAAAAGGTGATGTATACTGGGCAGCCTCTGATATCGGCTGGGTCGTAGGCCATTCTTATATTGTCTACGGCCCTCTTTTTAAAGGGTGTACCACCATTCTTTTTGAAGGTAAGCCTGTGGGAACACCGGATGCATCGGCGTTCTGGAGAATCATCTCCCAGCACAAGGTAAAAACCCTTTTTACGGCCCCCACTGCATTCCGGGCCATTAAACGGGAAGATCCAAAGGCTCAATTGATGAAGAATTTTGACCTGTCCTGCTTTAATTATCTGTTTCTGGCAGGAGAAAGACTGGACCCGGATACCTTAACCTGGGCAGAGAACGCTCTAAAGGTACCGGTCATTGATCATTGGTGGCAGACAGAAACGGGCTGGGCAATTGCCGCCAACTGCATGGGAATTCACAAATTTGAAATCAAACCGGGATCACCCACAAAACCGGCTCCGGGATGGAGCCTGGCCGTTCTGGGAGATGACGGACAACCCATCAGTGCAGGAGAGATCGGTGCCATAGTGGCCAAGCTGCCGCTACCTCCTGGGACATTGCCCACCCTCTGGCAGAATGATCAAAGATATATTGATTCCTATCTGAGCGTATTTCCCGGATACTATGAAACAGCTGATGCAGGGTTTATTGATGCGGATGGCTATGTCTATGTCATGGCCAGAACAGACGATATTATCAATGTGGCAGGCCACAGACTGTCCACGGGTGGGATGGAAGAAGTTATTGCAGGACACCCGGATGTAGCCGAGTGCGCGGTCATGGGCGTTGCAGACTCGCTCAAAGGACAGATCCCTCTGGGGATGATGGTATTGAATGCAGGCGTGGAAAGAGACCCTGCTGAGGTGGTCAAAGAAGTCATTGCCCTGGTCAGAGACAAGATCGGCCCGGTTGCTGCATTTAAAACCGCAACCATTGTCAAGCGGCTTCCCAAAACAAGATCCGGCAAGATTTTAAGGGGGACCATGCGATCCATCGCAGACAAAAAAGAGTATAAGGTCCCGGCTACCATTGATGACTACTCCTGTCTGGATGAAATCGAAGAATCCCTGGGGAAAATCGGTTATGGCAGCAAGGCCTGATATTTTTTACAAACAAAGGAGCATGTAATATATAAAATAATTCACGAAAAAGGAGGTGGTGGAGTATGCCCTGATTATCCGTATTGGAACGATAATCATCATTGTGATCCGATCAACTCAAAAAAATTATGAACAGGAGGTAATTTACAATGGATTCAAAAGTTATGTGGGTATGGGGATTGTTGGGAATATA
Source organism: uncultured Pseudomonadota bacterium (assembly GCA_937880875.1). Taxonomy (GTDB): domain Bacteria; phylum Desulfobacterota; class Desulfobacteria; order Desulfobacterales; family Desulfobacteraceae; genus Desulfobacula. Next base: position 9,322 of record CALGRI010000043.1, on the reverse strand, counting down.
CATTATTTATTGTTTCTGGTGGGGCTTAAAAGGCTTTTTCAGTGAAAAAACCGCATCAGGCTATGGGATAGCAGGACGTTCCATCCCCTTTATCGCTTTTTTAATGGCAGCCACTGCTGCCTCTTTTTCCGGCTGGACATTTGTCGGACATCCTGGTTTGATCTGGAAGGTGGGACTGGTATATGCATTTGCCTCGTTCTATGTCTTGACCATTCCCATTACCGGAGCGTTTTTTGCCAAAAGAAACTGGCTCATGGGTAAACGCTATGGCTTTATCACCCCGGGTGATATGTTCGCCTATTACTATAATAATGAACTCGTTCGCTGGCTGACGGTTCTGGCAGCTCTTTTATATTCAATATTTTATTCAGGCATCCAGCTGATTGCAGCATCAAAGCTGTTTTTCTGGGTGGCTGGCGTCCCACCCACCATCGGCCTTATTTTCATGGCCTTTATTGTATGGTTTTATGTGGTCACCGGTGGTCTTAAAGCCAGTACCTGGGTCGGGGTTCTCCAATTCATCCTCCTGGTTACCGGTATTGCGTTGTTAGGATTTTATGTGGTCACATCCAAGGACATTGGCGGATGGTCCGGCATGTCAAAATCTTTGGCTGCCCTTCCTCCACAGTACTTGAAAGTTCCAGGACTTATCCACTGGGGAATCGGCGGAGGGTGGACTGCGGTTATGTGCTTAACCTATATGTTTGCTCTGATGGGCATCCAGTCATCGCCCGCTTTTATTCTGTGGAACTTTGGCATCAAATCTCCAAAACCACTGGCATGGCAACAGGTTTTTATGTCAACCTTTGTTGTTGGCGTCTGCTTGTTTTTTGGTTCCGCTTTCCAGGGAATGGGTGCCAAAATACTCGAACTGTCCGGAGTAATGGTCATCGCCAACAATGGTGATGTTGTACCAAAACTGATGACTCATTTCTTACCCGGACCTGTGCTGGGTCTTGTTTTCCTTGGCGCCATTGCTGCCATTCACTCTACAGCCGCTCCTTATATCGGAACCGGTGGTACCATCATCCAGAGGGATGTCTGGTGGAGATATGTCAGAAAACAGGGCGGGAGCCATTCAGAACAGATCTGGACCAATCGTATTTTTGCCACACTTTTGACATTGGCCGCGGTTGTGGTCAGCCTGACATCATCTGATGCTATTGTTATGATCGGCGGGTTTGCAACAACCTTTGGAACGATTATGTACCTCATGCTGGTTGGCGTTCACTGGGGATTTAAATTTCCTTCCACTGGTGCCGCCCTTGGGCTTCTGGCCGGTATTATCGTCAATATGCTGACCTATTTTGTCTGGAAATACCCCTTGTCAATGCATACGGCTTTCTGGGGCATTTTTGCCGGTTTTGCAGTAGCATATGGTTGCCGTGCGCTTGGATTTAAAAATTCGCCTGAAACCGATGCCCGGCAAAAAGAAGTCCGAGAATGGCTTGACAGCATTGACGGACCGTCTGAAAGAGCTAAAAAATGGCGTTCCTGGTTGAAAATTCTTGTTCCTGTCTGGTATTTCATGGCTCTTGGACCGGGTATCCTGTGGGGCAACACTGCATTCAAATTTTGCGGATTCCCTGCAATCTGGTCATGGCAGCTGGTCTGGTGGGTGGTTGGTATTGTCATGATGTGGGCGCTTTGCTTTAAAGCTGAAATGTCTACCACTTCTGCGGAACAGATCAGACGTGCAGATATCGAGACCATGGATGTAACCAAAGAAGCAGATAATATGGCATAGGTTATTTTTTAAACAATTTACGGAGGATTTATCATGGCATTGGAAGATAAATATTTGATTGCAACACTTATCGCTAGTATCGTTTTGATTGCCAGTTTTGGCTGGGGATGGTGGGGATAATATAACCCCATTCAATAAACATTAAATCTTAAAAAGAAGAATTCTATGATGACTCTTTTCATCATAGAATTCTTCTCGTCTTTGGATTAAATGAAACACACCAACCGATTCTGGGAATTTGCTTTTTTCACCCTGTTTACAACAATGATCATCATTGGTGGTATTTTGTTTTTCTTTTTTGGGGCTTTAAACGAAGAGCAGATAAATGCAGTTGTTTCTATTGAAAAAAGCCATCCCTTATATATTATCGGTATTTTTTTTATCTGTGCCGGAGTGATGTTGACCGGACTTCAAGTTATATTTCACAGCTACATCAAGCCTTTGAAAAAAATTTCTGCCGAAGCCTCCATGATTTATTCATCCAATCCCTCCCACCGATTAAACATCACCGGAAATAAGGATATAAAAAATATATCATCTGTTATCAATGATTTTGCAGATATGTTTGAAAATCTGAATAAAAATATTACCGAACAGATACTGGTTGCCAGAAAAGAAACGGAAAAAGAAAGAAATTTATTGGCCGCCATCATGGCTGAACTTCCCCAGGGGGTTATTATCTGCAATAAAAGCGGCAGGATATTGCTGTTTAATTCCCTTGCAAAAAAAATATTTACACAGGGAACCCATTCAAACAGACCGGATTATTTTATCGGGCTTGGCAGATCCATATTTCACCTGATTGATAAGGGGTTGATCGCCCATGCCATTGAAGAAATTGAAGAACGCCTGAACAATGACAGGCAGAACGTGGCCTCTTATTTTATTACCCCCATTCATAGAGATCATTTGATCAGTGTTGAGACCATTCCCGTCCTTGACCAGGAAAGGCAGATAACCGGTTTCATTCTCACTTTTCAGGATGTAACCGATGAGATCAATCAATATGATAAAACCCATGAAAATCTGACCTCGTTAGGACAAGGCCTGTCAAAACATATTAAACTTGTAAAAGAGATATTGAATCAATCTCCGGAACACCATCCTTTGATTAAAACACTTGATCAACTGCCCCTTCAGTATGAGCAGATCACAAATAGTGTCCTTGATATCATACTGACCAAACTGCCCCTGACAAAACTTTTTTTATCGGATTTTTTTTATTCCCTGAAACAAAAACTTTATTCCCTGCATGAAATAAAATTGAATATTACCCATCAAACCGAAGACAACAGAATGATAGCTGACACCTATTCCTTCACAGCAGCATTAATTTTTCTGTTTAAAAGCCTGTCCGAGATCACCCTGAATACGGAGTTTAATGTTTCCTCTCTAAAAAAGGACGACACAGTAATCTTTAAAATAACATGGCAGAACAATCCCATCAAAAAAGACCGGATCAAAGCGCTGTTATCCCGACGAATCAATGCTCTGCCAAGTCTTTTCTATGTTTTAAAACAAAATAATGCGTTGTTTCAGACCATCTGTGAAACCCATGATGACTGCTCTCAAATCAACATTGTCACCCAGGCTGACTTAAAGACACCTTTAAAAGAAAAACACCGCTCACCCATTATTGCGGGCAGCAGACCTGAATTTTATGATTTTGACCTGTTCAAGGGGGAAGAAGAAAATATTGATCTTTTAAACACCAATCTGAAACATATCACCTACACGGTTTTTGACACTGAAACAACGGGGTTGAATCCTGATGGCGGTGATGAAATTATTTCCATTGCCGCAGTGAGAATTGTTAACAATAGAATCGTGTACCAGGATATTTTTGAAGAACTGGTGGACCCTAATAGAGATATCCCCATGGAATCTTATAAAATCCATGGCATTAACTATGAAATGGTTGCCGGAAAAAATGATATCAGCACTATTTTACCAGTATTCAAAAAATTCACCGCAAACACCGTACTTGTGGGGCATAATATTGCTTTTGATATGAAGATGCTGAAAGTAAAGGAAAAGTCCACCCATATCAAGTTTTCAAATCCTGTACTGGATACGCTTTTATTATCCGCAATCCTGCATCCTGTCCATGAACAGCATGACATGGAAAATATTGCAAAGCGCTTAGGGGTAAATATTATCGGCAGGCATACAGCCCTTGGGGACACCATTGCCACAGCCCAAATTTTTTTAAAACTGGTCCCTATCTTAAACAGCAATGGCGTATTGACCCTCAAAGATGCCATTAAAGCATCCAAAAAGACATATTATGCACGGCTTAAATATTAATGCCTGCCTGTAAAAGATTATTGTTGAACATCATGTCATTTAAATGATACTTGCCTATACAATAATACTTAACACAAAAAAGGAGTGAACCATGTCTGATCAACTGTCATTGTCGAAATTTATTGGATTCTGTCTCGTTACCCTAGGAATTATTTTGATTTGTGTTGTTTTGGGTGGATACACAAGTTTTTGGAGAGCCCAGAATCGAATTAAAGCATCCATAGAGTATCTGACGGATGCCTGCAACTATAGGGTTGATCTATTGCCCGGATTTATTGAAATGGCAAAAAAAAGCGAGCCGCAAGTTTCTATTTTAGAACTAACCCAAACCATTGAAAAAGCAAAAAACATTTTACAGCAGGTCATTCCCCAAAAAAAACCGCTTGAAAATAACCTGATAAAAGAACTTGAAATTTCCCAGGAAGAATTGACACGCCAATTAAAAGACCTGTTTCCTCAATTAGAAATATCTCTTGATAAAAAGGATTCTCAACAATTTAAAGACTTGAAAAATGAATTCATTTCACTTCAGGACCACCTGTTTGTGACAAGAAAACGCTATAATGATGAAGTGGACTACTTTATTACAAGAACAATCGAATTTCCCTCATCAGTATTCGCAAAACTGTTTGGATTCAACAAATTAAACTACATTAAAATTTCAGAGGATGTGCTTTTGCCTTACCAGGTGGCATTTGCGCCAGAAACACCATGAGCGCAAAAAAGGATGAATTCATTTGAAAGAAGAATTACCGATTTATCCATTTTCATTACTTTCAAACCAGAAGCAAAAAAAGCTGAGCCCTGCTTTTTTCTATGAAAAAGTCACCAGAGAAACCGTTCTTCTGGAACAGGACATCACAAAGGTTGAAAAACTCTACATCCTCTCCAAAGGTTCTGCCCAATATTATTATGCAATGAACAATACAAACATACTGACAGGAGAGCTAAAGACAGGAGACAATTTTGGCGGCCTTTCAATTCTTTTAAATGATGCAGTTTCCATAAGAACCTTAAAAATTCTTGAAGACAGCGTGTTTATAACCCTTACAGCAGAACTTTTTTTAACCACCTGTAATGAAAATCCAGAGTTTCAAGATTATTTTACCAATGAGTTCGGCAAATGCATGCTGAACAAATCATTTGCAGGGATCATTTCAAGACAGATAAAAGACAAGGAATTCAACCTGCCCTTTTTCAATCGGCCCATCTGGTCCATTTTTAAGCCAAATATTTCCACCTGTCTGATAGAGACCAGCATTAAAGAGGCAGCCCTTAAAATGAGCCGGAACAATACCAGTGCTATTTTGATAAAAAAAGACAAACAAACCATTCAAGGCATTGTCACGGATGCGGATCTAAGAAAGAAAGCCGTGGCAACAAACATGGATCTATCCCAGCCTATCTCAGATATCATGTCCTCCCCTATTATTTCCATTTCAGCCGATTGCCAGGTATTTGAAGCATTTTTATCCATGATTGAAAATGACAAACGGCATTTGGCGGTTTTTGGCCAATCAGGGGATATTACCGGTATTATCAGTGAAAAAGATCTCATCGCAGCCCAGACAAAATCAACCTATCTTCTCATAAAAACCGTTAAATCCGCCACCACCATTCAGGAAATTGAAAATATTCATTCAAAGCTTGAAAAAATGCTTCTTGATCCCATAAAAAATGGTGCCAACCCTGAATATATCACTCGCCTGATCGCTACGTTTTCAGATGCCATAATTGATAAAATAATAAAATTTTCCCTTGAAAAAATGGGTGTGCCACCCTGTAGATTTGCATTCTTAACCATGGGATCAGAAGGCCGTGAAGAACAGACGCTTATATCTGACCAGGACAATGCCATTGTCTATGAGGATTCAAAAAACCCTGAAAAAGCAAAACAATATTTTGACACGCTTTCACAACTCATCTGCGACCAGCTGGATATGGCAGGATACCGGTTCTGCGACGGCAATAATATGGCAAAAAATCCGAAATGGTGCCAACCCCTATCCAAATGGAAAGACTATTTCAACACCTGGGTTCGAACTTCAAATCCTGAAAATCTTCTTCACTCCAGTATCTTTTTCGATTTCAGGGGTACCTGGGGAGACATGGCCCTGGCAGATGAATTGAAACAATATCTTTTAAACAGCATTGGCGGCTGGTCTGGATTTCTAAGAAACCTCACGGAAAACACCCTTTATTTCAAACCGCCCATCAGTGTTTTTGGTAAACTTGTGGTAAAAACCCATGGCAAGCAAAAAGGGGCTCTGGATATAAAAATAGCCATGCTGCCCATCATTGATTTTACAAGAATTTATGCCCTTAAAAACGGCATTACACACACCAACACCTTGACAAGGCTTTTCAGACTCTATACCAGGAAGGCAATAACAAACAGAGAATATACAGATATTGTCAGGGCCTATAACTACATGATGCAGTTAAGATTCATACGACAAATCACCACCATTATGGACGAAGGGAAAACCCCTGACAATTATATCTATCCCCACAATCTTTCAGCCCTGGATCAAACTCTGTTAAAAGAAATTTTTAAAATGATTGAAAACCTTCAAAAAAAACTGGAATTTGAATTCATAGGACTTATTTAAAGTCTGAATTCTTCCTTGCAATGGTCACAAAAAGAAGTGGCCAGCATTTGTTTACAATGAACACATTTATCCGATAAATAACGTTGTTTCCCCTGCATCTTGTCACAATGTGGACAATGCCAGTCTTTTCTAGTCGAAACAGTCTTCTGACAATTAGGACATTTGAAAGGAACTTTTCTGAAAACCAGATAAAAAATCCCTGATGCGATAAAAAACGGACCCAATAGTTTATATTGAAGGCTTGTTGCAAACTGATCAAATTCCATCGAGCTTGAAAGGATAACCCATACCAAAAAAAATATGGCTGTGATAGCCAGAAATTTAAACCGAAAATGAAAAAATACACTTTGTAATGGTTTTGCCTCCATATTCTGCAAACTCCTTTTTCCTGTTTGTTTTATTTTAATCCATCCTCTATGGTTTCCCACTTTCAGAAACTATTAGAGTATGATAGTAAAATACCTTTCAGATGATTGCAAGGGAGCATTAATGAAAGATCACTATATACCTGAAAATAAATTTCTCATTGTATACAGAGGATAATATTAAAAATTGTAAAATTGTTTGAAAAGGATATTTTTTTCAGGGTCTGCTGAAAAAATAGAATATGCCATTGAATTATTAAGTAATTTTGCCTAACATAAAGATGGATTTTCCAAGGTTTGCAGGCAAAAGAAAACAGGAAGAGGCAATGGACATGCAAAATATTCTTGATAACAAAAAAGTTCTTGTGGTTGATGATGAACCAGATATTCTGGAAACCCTTGAAGAGTTGCTCTACATGTGCTCGGTTGATACAGCCTCAACCTTTGAAGACGCTATCAATTTTTTAAAAAACAACACTTATGATGTTGCTGTTCTGGATATCATGGGTGTTAAAGGCTATGACCTTTTAGAGGTTACCAATAGAATGGATATTCCCTCTCTGATGCTGACAGCCCATGCTCTGACTCCAGATAATTTAAAAAAATCCATTGAAAAGGGCGCAGATGCCTATGTCCCGAAAGACAAACTTGCGGATATTTCCATATATGTTGCAGACGTATTGGCAGCAAGAAAAAAAGACAAAAAATCCCGTGCAAAATGGTTTTCATTGCTTGAGCCGATGTTTGACAAACTATTTGGTGAGGGCTGGAAAAAAACAGACAAGGATTTCTGGGATGAATTTGATGAAAAACATAAAAAGTCTTCACTGCAAAGGTAAAATTTCTTTCAGCGAAGAGTTTTTTTTAATTTTTTCAGACTGCGATCATATACCTTTACAATGATTTCCCATGAAAATAGTTCCATCTTTACAGACAAACTTTTCTGCAGCGCTAAATAGTCTTGATAATTGATGAGCATGTCTTGAAGTTTTTCCACCAGATCTTGTTTTGTCTGATATAAAACCTTGGAATGAAATTCTGCGGGCATAATTTCAGGATAGGACAACCGGTCCGGCAGCAATGGTATACAACCGAATCTGACTGCCTCCACAACGGAAATACCAAAATTCTCCTGAATGGCACAGCTGACAACAATTGCACCTTTTTCCAGCCAGTTTACATACTCGTTCCGGGATTCAACATACCCATAAACAAAGATTTCCTTTTTAAATTTTTCTTTTGCTTTTTTAAAGATATCAGGGAAGATATCATATTTTTCCCCCAGCAAGGCCAGAGAAAAAGGAATATTTTTTTCTTTTAAAGCGCTCAAGGCATCAAAAAAGAATTCAGGATTTTTATCATATTCCCACCTGTGATTCCATATGATCAAAGGCGCTTTGACATCCCTTTCCTTTAAATTAATCACACCGGTTTCAAATCGGCATCCCGGATAAACCACTTCTGTTTTTTGCCTGATTTGTTCGATCATCCAACCTGGCCTGAAGTCTGGCATTTGTTTGATCAATCTGCTTGCTGCTGTCATAAAATCATTAAAATGAAATTTAGAATTAAATAAAACCTTATCTGCGGCAAAGGCAGAAATAATATTGGTGAAACCCAAATGAAAATCACGTTTTTGATCCGGTGCCAAAGGATAGGACAATTGATTTTCATGAAAGTACATTAATACCGGGGGAAGGCCTTTGCCTGAAAGAGACAGAAAGTCTGTTAAATCAAAAATATCAGTGACGATAATTGCATCAAACACTGAAAAATCTTTGACATGATTGACAAAATAAAGGGCTGCTCCTCTCATTCTCCATTTCCAGAATCTGTCCGGAAGCGTTACAAGGGTCACATCGTGACAGGAGTGGGCCTTAAACCCCAAAGCAAACTCTTTATGAGAGCCGCCGAAAAAAGATTCCAGAAAAAGAATTTTCATAATATTACATTCCCATAATCAAATTTAATACAGATAATGAATTTATAAGTATACGTCAAGAAGAGGCGGCGTTCAGAATAGATAAGGCCGGTTTTTCAAGCAAATCGCTTGAAATGCTAATAGGTCAGAAGTTTATGCATCAATGGCAATTTGTCGAAGCTCTTGAAGCCAGTTCCCCTTTATGGCAATCCCGAGAAGATGATAAAAACTTAAATCGTAAATTTTTATATATTTATAACCTTTTAAAAAAATGATCCGGTTCAATTGATATTCTGAATTTTTTAAAATGAAGATTACCTAAGGGAATTGTGATATTCAAGTGCCCACTCATCCACCTTTTCTATCAATT
>CALGRI010000042.1 GCA_937880875.1 uncultured Pseudomonadota bacterium | reverse complement strand
GTTTTTCTTTTACTGGTTTTTCTTTTACTGGTTTTTCTTCAAGGGCGATTTCAAGGGCTTGCCTGATATCCCTAACACAGGTAAACTTTATTTTATTCTTGATCACCTTTGGCATATCATATAGATCACTCCTGTTTTTCTCGGGAATGATTATATGGTTTATCCCGGCCCGTAAAGCCCCAAGGGCTTTTTCTTTAAGTCCGCCAATGGGCAAAACCCTTCCTCTCAAGGAAATTTCACCCGTCATACCCACTTTATTATTTACCTTGCGCCCTGTAAATGCGGAAATCAATGCTGTTGCCATGGCAATCCCGGCTGAAGGGCCGTCTTTTGGAATGGCACCTGCAGGCACGTGAAGATGAATATCATTATTATCAAGATCTTCTTTACTTATATCAAATTTATCTGCATTGGCTTTTGTATATGTAAGAGCTGCCCTGGCAGACTCCTGCATGACTTCACCGATCTGCCCTGTTACCAGCAATTCTCCTTTGCCCTGATAAAGAGACACTTCAATATAAAGCTGCTCTCCACCGACTTCAGTCCATGCAAGCCCCGTGGCCAGACCAACCTGACTTTCTTCCTGGTCAAGCTCAGTAAGATATTTTGGCGGCCCAAGATATTTTGTTAGATTTTGCCTGGTTATTGAAAATTTACCATTTTTACCCTCTGCAATCTTTCTTGCAATTTTTCTGCAAATGGCGTCCAGTTTCCTTTCAAGACCCCGCAGGCCCGCTTCCAGTGTATACTCTCCAATAATTTGCTCCATTGCTCCAGAGCTTATCTTGATTGATCTGCGAACAAGCCCGTTATCTTTCAATTTTCTTGGGAAAAGAAATTTTTCAGCAATCACCTTTTTTTCCTGCCGTGTATATCCGGGAATTCTAATCACCTCCATCCTGTCCAGCAAAGCAGAAGGGATAGTGTCAGATATATTGGCAGTTAAAATAAAAAGCACATTGGAAAGATCAAAGGGCATATTCAGATAATGATCTGAGAATTCAAAGTTCTGTTCAGGATCAAGGGCCTCTAGGAGGGCGGAAGAAGGATCTCCCCGGAAATCATTTCCCAGCTTGTCGATTTCATCCAGCATAAATACAGGATTATTTGTATTACATTGTCTTAACCCCTGCAAAATCCTTCCTGGCATGGAACCAATATAGGTTCTTCTATGCCCCCGGATTTCAGCCTCATCCCTGATGCCGCCCAAAGATACCCGATGAAACTTACGCTTCATGGCTTTGGCTATGGTCTGTCCCAGGGATGTTTTTCCAACACCAGGAGGGCCCACAAAACAGATGATCTGTCCCTTTTTTTTAGGGTTTAACTTTCTGACACTTAAATATTCAAGAATTCTTTCTTTGACTTTATCCAGACCAAAATGATCCTTATTCAGGACTTCTTCGGATTTTGGGATATCAAGAAAATCTTTTGTTGCTTTGCTCCATGGCAATTCAACAATACAGTCAAGATAGGTGCGGACAACGGAAGCTTCAGAAGAGTCAGAATGCATCTGCTCAAGACGTTTCAGCTGTTTTTCCGCCTCTTTTTCACAGTCCTGGGGCATTTTACATTTTTTAATCTTTGCTTTGAATTCTTTTATTTCAGCGAGCTTTTCATCACTCTCCCCAAGCTCCCTGTGAATGGCTTTTACCTGTTCTCTAAGAAAATAATCCCTTTGATTTCTAGAAATCTCATCCTTGACATCTATTTGAATTTTGGCTTGAACCGTTGAAAGATCCAGCTCTCTTGCCAAAAGGTCATTCACTTTTTTCAAACGTTCCGTACCATCTAAAATTTCAAGTAAACTCTGGGCATCCACGACCTTTAAATTTATATTGGAAGCAACAAGATCAGCAAGTTTACCCGGAGATTCAATATGAGACAGCAAATCCCCTACATCCCCTGAAAACTCACCTTTGAGCGCCAGCAATTTTTCACTGGCTTCTTTGACATTCCGCATTAAAGCTTCGTCTTCAATATTGAGTTCCAAAGGATCTATATCCTTTAAAACTTCAATATGAACTTTAAAATAAGGTTTCTTTTTAACATACTCCAATACTTTTGCCTTGGCTAACCCCTGAACCAAGGCCTTAATCCTGCCATCGGGCAACTTGATCATTTTTTGAATTCTACCAACGGTACCAACTATATAAAGATCCTCATGTGTTGGTTTTTCCACTTCAGAATCTTTCTGAGCTGTCAGGAAAATATAACGATCATATTCAATAGTCTCTTCAACTGCTCTAATGGATTTTTTACGGCCAACAAACAATGGCAGCAACATATCCGTAAACACAACAATATCTCTGACCGGCATCATGGGAAGGGTTGTGGGGATATCTTCTAAATTGCTTTCTTTTTCTATGATTTCAATCAGATCATCAATATCTGCTTCAGCCATTTTAACTCCTTGACATTCATTATAAGTTCTTTCATATTTGATCCTTTACAATAAAACATATTTTTTATTTTACAATGTCCTTGAAAAAAAATTAAAGGGAAAAATCAAAATGATGATGTTTGACTATTTTTCCATGCCTGCCATTTTTTTTTTAATCATTGGCGCCTGTATTGGAAGCTTTTTAAATGTTTGTATTTACAGGATCCCTGAAAAAAAATCCATTGTCTTTCCTGGTTCATTCTGTCCTGTGTGTAAAAAAAACATCCCTTTTTACTGCAATATTCCAGTCTTAAGCTATTTGTTTTTAAAAGGCCGGTGCAAATTCTGCCACAAGCCAATATCCATAAGATACCCTTTCATAGAAATCCTGACGGGTATTTTTGCCGTGCTGCTGTTTTATAAGTTCGGCCCGGGATGGGCCATGGCGTACTGGTTTGTTTTCATCAGTGTTTTGATCACCATTTCCTTTATCGATATAGACCATCAAATTATTCCGGATATCATATCCCTTCCCGGCATCCTGATATTTGCCTCTTCGTTTTATTTTTTGCCTGAAATGACGATTAAAGATACCCTGCTGGGTATTTTTGCCGGTGGTGGCAGTTTATATGCTGTGGCTTATTTATATTTCCTGCTGAAAAAACAGGAAGGCATGGGCGGCGGTGACATCAAGCTTCTGTCAATGATCGGGGCGGCAATAGGGATTAAAGGTGTGTTTTTTACTATTTTTACCGGGTCATTATTTGGCACCTTTTTCGGAATTTTAATCATGATCTACACAAAAATAGCTGATTCAAAATTAAAAATTCCCTTTGGACCTTTTCTATCCCTGGGTGCAATTTTATATATTTTTTTTGGAGAACAATTAATACAATGGTATTTAGCGATTCTAAGGCCCTAAGCCCTTGTGCACCTTAATTTTTATCAATTTTATGTTTTTTTTTATATTTTGGCGATAAATTTTAAAAAAATGTGAATAAATACTTGACACGCTCTTCTCAACGACGTAACGTACGCTAAATGCAGGTTTAAGTTAACTTTATTTTAGAAAAATGTTGTGAGGCAATTTTTAGAAATTTCTAAAACCTAAAAAAAGGAGTGAAAAAATGAACAAAGGCGATTTAATCAACAAGGTTTCGGAAGTGCTCGGCAGTAAAAAAGAAGCCCAGGCTGCAGTTGATCACACAATCAAAGCAATCACAGAAGCCCTTTCCAACAATGATTCTGTTACACTGGTTGGCTTTGGAACATTTAAAACAGCCAATAGAAAAGCCAGAAAAGGAAGAAATCCTCAGACAGGCAAAGAAATTGACATCCCTGCCAGAAATGTTCCCAAGTTTGTCCCTGGAAAAGCATTAAAAGACTCTGTAAAATAGACTCTGCAAAATTCATTCAGGCAGTATCTGTTCACAGGTACTGCCTGAATATTTTGTTCAATATTTTTTAACGGGGAAATTACAGGGCTTTAATATATTTCTTTAACCAGCCAAGCATTCTTTTTGTATCCTGATCCGGATTTAAAAGGGCTTGCCGGGTCGTTTTTAATTCTTCTAACCCTTGCCTGCAATTCAATTTTATATCATTTTTGTATCCAATAATCAGATCTTTTTCCAGGGAAGATTTCAGCCTTTTCATGTACAGCCGGTATTCTGTATCTTCAGCATGCCCTATAATATTATCGGGAATATTATCAAAATTCCGGGCCAGGATACGATTTGCCAGGATCTTGATCCTGGGACTTTTTATCAGGCTTTTTATTTTTTTTATGCTTTCTGTTTTATCCAAATTTAAATCCGGCAATGTCAAATTCAAATCCTTAAGGGATTGATGAAATAAATTAATTTCCTTTTTCTCCTGAAATGAAAAAAACCCATCCTGATAAAGGGCAGCATCCGGATCCATATTTGGAATAAAAGGGTATTTATAACCAATATGATACTGGATAAATTCAAAAAATCTTTCTTTATGGATAGAAAGTTTCTCCATATTTTCTCGGGACTTGTTCCTGGATTCTTCTGGCAGCTTATCCAGGAATCTTTCAAGGGCCGGTAGTACGATCAAAGCATCTGCGGGGCGTTTTCTTATAACAAAGGTATCTTTTATATCCGTGTCTGTGTTCAGGCCTGAAATATCCTCTGAATCAAGCCGCAGCCACAGGCTTTGATTTTTATAGGGCAAAGATTCGCCAATATGAATAACGGGCGCCATATAATTGGCCTTTGACCCAAAAGATGCAGACACCATAAGACAAATCCTGAATCGTGTATTTTGAATATCCAGTTTTTTATCAATATTATTTATTCTGACCTCATCCCGTGTTTTATTAAAAAAATCCAGGCAATAGTTCCAGATATCTTTTTGTTGAAACATTTTTTTACTCAATTCAATCACGGCTTCAACATCATTCATTGCCTCATGGGCCCTGCCCGTTGTTATAAAATTATTTTCCCGGCTGATTAAATCCAATTTTAAGCTTGGTTTTCCATCAATTTGAGGCCAGTTTAAACTATGGGGATGGAATACCCTGAAAAGAACTGTGATGGGCAGAATATCAATTCTGGAACACCCATTAGCATATTGATGGCTATAGGGATCCAAAAGGTTGCGATAAAACATGAACCTTAAAAAGTTGTCATCAAATCCCAGTGAATTATACCCCAGGCTTATGGTATTGGGTGTATTTAAAATTTTGTGGATTTTAAGGGCGGCTTTATACTCATTGATTCCAAGGGATAATTCATCAAAGGTTAAGCCATGGGTTAAAAAAGCCTGTGTTGACGGGACGATATCCTTTCGCAAACAAATGGTGATGGTTTGTCTTTGGATCTCATTAAGCTCAAGATCCGTGCGGATGTAGGCAAAGGTTAAAATCTGATCAAAGGCAGGGTTTAATCCGCTGGTTTCAACATCATAAAATAAAAAAGTCTTCATTTTTCATTCCCGAATAATCAAATAATTGGGGTCTGACCCCCAAAAGTTGCGTTATTGGTATAGTCAATACGGGGCCGGACAAACTAAAAAGGGGGGCAAAGAATTCTCTTTGCCCCCCTCATGGTTTAATAAACTGGTATAATAAATAATTTTTGAAATATATAAAAAATTACCTTTTTGAAAACTGAAAGCTTGCTCTTGCGCCTTTTTTGCCGTATTTTTTACGTTCTTTTGTTCTTGAATCCCTTGTCAGGAATCCAGCACTTTTTAAAACTCCTCGAAGATCAGGATCTAAAAGGACAAGCGCCTTTGACACACCAAGTCGTATAGCGCCGGCCTGACCGGATTTTCCACCGCCCATTACCGTCACTTTAATATCAAAGTCATTGCTTTTTTCAGTGAGAAGCAAAGGAGCTGAAAGCAAATCTCTTGTTACATTCAATTCAAAGTACTCGTTCAGATCTTTATTATTGACCACAATCTTACCATTGCCGGGTGCTAACCATACCTTGGCTACAGAATCTTTTCTCTTACCCGTCGCATAAAATACGTTTCCACTTTCCATTGATAATTATCGCGTCCTTTTTTCCTTAAATTTCAATCGCTTCAGGTTTTTGCGCAGCATGGGGATGCTGATCACCTGCGTAGACAAATAATTTTTTGCCAAGTTTTCTACCGAGCCGATTTTTAGGGAGCATCCCCTTAATCGCCTTTTTAAGAACCTCATTAGGTTTTTTCTCAAACAATTCTTTTGCAGTATCAGATTTTATACTACCTATATATCCTGAGTGCCGGTAATATCTTTTCTGTTCCAATTTATTACCTGTCAAACGAACTTTATCGGCATTTATCACAATGACCCAGTCCCCCATATCCACATGGGGCGTGAAGAGTGGATTGTGCTTCCCCCGGATTCTATATGCCACCTGGGAGGCCAGTCTGCCAAGAATTTTATCCTTTGCATCAACAACACACCAATTTTCTTTATTGTCTGATCTTTTTGCACTATATGTATATTTTTTCAATTTCTTCAAAGCTCCTAATTCATAAACACAATCAGCAGTATCTACATAAGTTTCATGCTAATGTCAAGCAAAATCTAAATTTCATTTTCTTTTAATTCACTGTGTCCAAAGGGGAGGGGGTCTTTTTCTGCCAATAAACTATTAGCTGTCTTACAGGATACATCAGCATTTAAAATCCCACCATTTTCAACAATAAGATCTTTACACGTAACCTTGCCTGAACAAATCCCCGTGGAAAGGACAATTAATTCCTTGGATACTGTCAGATCACCTTGAAAATTTCCGCCAATGGTAATGCTGGATACCTTTGTGGCACTGGAGTTTACCCGTCCGTCCTCTGCAATAATTACCACATCCCCTTCAATGGTACCGGTTACCTGACCTTTGATAATCAAGGTGCCATTGCTTGAAATTGAGCCTTCAATCTTCAGCTCCCTATCAATGATTGAAAGATTCTTATAGTTTTTCTTTCCCACTTTAGTTCTCCTTGCTTACCAATTATTTAGTGCCCGACCAAAAACCGCCAATTTCCCCGATTACTGCGTTGGGCTTATTTTTCACTGTGTTGATTCAACGGCAAGTGTATTTTCTTGTTCATTTTCTTTCTTATTAACGGGATCTTCCCCAGACATCACAAGCCTTGCCATTAACACTTCTTTTTCCCGGGTCAGCTCATGGATTTTTTTTTCAGCCAGGACAAGCCTTTCTTTTGTAAGAACGGCTTCCCGGGATAACCCGGGATAAAAATAATAAAACAAGGCCCCTGCCACAATACAGGCACAAGTAATAATAGATAAAAGTCTTACAAGAATTTTCAAATATTCTCCGGATTTCATCTCTCCAAAATCATCAATAATAATAATTTTTGGTCTTCGCACAGGCTCGTAGGGTTTTGGTCTGGGTAGGCTTATTCCTATTTCCTGCTTTATTGACCTCTTGTCCATAATTCACCTTTATTAACCAATTTAATCTCTCTTGTCCCTGGGGGCAACATTCTGCCTGATTCACAATGCCAAATTCACAATTCTGGTTTAATCTTAAGATGGTGATATGCTTTTTCCGATGCCTTTCTACCACTGGAGGTTCGAAGGACCATTCCCATTTTTAATAAAAAAGGTTCCACAACATCCACAAGCGTGTCAGTTTCTTCCTGCAATGTTGCTGCGATGGCTTCAATGCCAACAGGCCCGCCCTTGTAAAAATCTATTATGGTTTTTATATACTGCCTGTCAAGTGATGTCAGCCCCAGCCCATCGATTCCTTCGAGTTCAAGGGCAGCCTGCACACTCTGTTTTGTTACTTTTCCATGGGATTTTACCTGGGAATAATCCCTGACCCGTTTTAATAATCTATTGGCAATCCTGGGAGTTCCCCTGGACCGCTTGGCAAGCTCCAGGGCACCATTTTCAGAAATAATTGTGTTGAAAATAGCCGCAGACCGCTTAATAATGACAACCAATTGTTCAACAGAATAAAAATCAAGGGTGCGAAAAATGCCGAATCGATCCCTTAGAGGAGAAGATAAAAGACCCACCCTTGTGGTTGCACCAATAAGGACAAACTGCTTTAACCGGTATCGATGGCTCCTGGCATGAATCCCTTTGTCAAATATAAAATCAATGGCAAAATCTTCCATGGCAGGATATAAAAATTCCTCAACAATCTTTGGAATTCGATGAATTTCATCTATAAAAAAAATGTCCCCGTCACCAAGATTGGTTAATATGCCAATTAGATCTCCCCCTTTTTCCAGGGCAGGTCCTGAAGTAACGATTAAATTTTTTTCCATTTCACTGGCAATAATATGAGAGATGGTTGTCTTGCCTAAACCAGGAGGCCCATGAAGCAAAATGTGGTCCAGAGATTCATTCCTCATTTTGGCAGCCTGTATAGCGATTTTCAAGGTTTCAACAGTGTCATTCTGACCAATATACTCTTTAAAACTTGTAGGTCTTAAAGATACAATGTCAGGGGATATATCTTCAGGGATATTTTTTGATGTAACAATACCTTTTTTATCAGAAGAATAGGAAATAATATCATCACTCATGTTTTATTTTTTCTCCTGAAAAATTTCATCAAAAAGTTCTTCCGGGGTTGAAATCGTGCTTTGCCTTTCAAAGGCCTCTTTGATCATTCTTTTTGCTGACAAAGGAGAGTGCCCCAGCTGTTCTACAAGAACGTCTGCAACCTGTTGACTGATTATATGCATCTCAAGGGGAATTTTATCTTGGTCCATCTTGTTTGCATGATCTGTCACAGCTATAAATTTTTCTACTTTACCATGAAGGGTTGCGATAATTTTTTCAGCAGTTCTTTTACCAATTCCACTTAGGCCTGTTAAAAATATAACATCTTTTTTTTCAATGGCATCTGCTATCTCACCCACGGACCGGGACATGGCTTTCACGGCTTTCATGGGCCCTATGGCATCAACGGTAATAAAGGTTTGAAAAAACGCTTTGTCCCCCATTGTTTCAAAACCAATTAGAACAGGTTTTGGCTGTCTTTCTGTCAAATGATAATAAATATACAGGGACACCTCGTTTGTCTGAGAAGACCTTAGTTTTTCAACCATCTGAGGCGTCAAAACGACTTCATATCCAATATTGCCGACAAGCAGTAAAATGCCATCAGACTCAAAATGAAGAATAGTACCTTCAAGAAATCCGATCATAATCTTCTTTTATACCTGTAATATCCGGTTATTGCCAGTCCCAGGGCATCTGACGCATGGAAAGGTCTGATGGGTTCTTCGTGTTTTAATAAATTTCGAACAGCCCTTTCCATCTGAAATTTATCTGCACTCCCATTGCCGGAAACAATTTTTTTTACTTCCCTTACAGGGATTTCCACCACATCAAGCCCGGCTTTATATGCTGCCACAAGCAGAACACCTGAAACTTTGCCCAGCATAATACCTGATCCAGGGTATTTTTCAAGGGAGTATATGTCCTCAATAACCACGTATTCCGGCTGAATCTTACAAAGGAATTCCAGAGTTTTTGAATAAATCCAATGAAGCCTGTAAGGAATCGAATCTTTTGCATCCGTGGTAATGCTGCCAAAGGAATACCCGCAAATTTCTTTATTATTTCCCTCTATAACAGCAATGCCGGTGCCGGCCAATCCCGGATCAATTCCGACGACTTTTATCCCAGACATTTATAAGATCACTTTAGTTTTTTTAATTTTTCCTGGGCATATTTGGCTTCATTTGTGCCGGGATGATTTTTTAACAACTCTTTTAAAATCAGCCTGGCATTGGCATTTTCCCCCAGTTCAGCAAAAGCATATCCTTGTTTCAACCTTGCGGCGGGCAACTTGTTGCTGTCTGGATATTTTTCCAGGACTTTCTGGTACTCCAGAATAGCTTTTTCAAACCATTTTTCCACATAATAACTGTCGGCAATCCAAAATCTGGCATTGTCCGCATTATCAGAATCCGGATATTTATTGATAAAATTTTCAAACTGGATGCGGGCATTTTCATAATCTCCGTCATCAAACGATTTCTTTGCAGCATCATATCCTTCCTGGTCAGGTCTTTTCCCAGGTACTGATGATGGTTGATCTTTTTTATCCTCTCCTTTATCCATCTCTCCGGCTACTGATGGCTCAAACCCCATATATTTTTCCAGCTTGATCACTCGTTCATAATTTTTTGAAATGGCCTGATCAAGCCGTTCCAGCTTTTCCTCTAAGGTTCCGCCAATTTTTTGATCTTTTCCTGCAAAACCATGCTTTATTTCTTCAATTTGCCCTTCAAGTTTTTGAATCCCTTCCTTGAGTGTCTGGATGGTGTATTTTAACTCTGCATACTCTTCCTGGCTGATCGTGGCGCTATCACTTAATCTTTTCTCCAGGGCATTTATCTTCAACTGATTCTGCTGGCTTAAGATGGCAGAAGCATTTAATTTTT
Source organism: uncultured Pseudomonadota bacterium (assembly GCA_937880875.1). Classification (GTDB taxonomy): domain Bacteria; phylum Desulfobacterota; class Desulfobacteria; order Desulfobacterales; family Desulfobacteraceae; genus Desulfobacula. The sequence continues at coordinate 4,519 of CALGRI010000042.1, read as the reverse complement.
CCTTATGCATGGAAAACTGGCGGGCATTTTCCAATTCCAGGACTGCCACCTTGGTTTCCAGGGCAACAAACTGCCCAGGTTCTACACAGCCGGAAAGGAAAACAAAAACAAGAATACTAAAAAAAAGATAAATACGTTTCATGATGGCTCCTGGCGGCTCTTGGGGACAGATTTTAAATCTGTCGCCCGTTATTAATTAATCAATTGCAAAATGAGCGCGTCTGTTGTTTCTAAAGGCAGTTTCAGTCTTCCCTGAATCCATGGGTTTTTCTTCGCCATAGCTGATGGTTTTCAAACGGGAAGCTGAAACACCCAGATTAACCAGATAGCTTTTCACAGTGTTTGCACGACGGTCACCCAGGGCAAGGTTATATTCCGTTGTACCACGCTCATCACAATGGCCTTCAATGGATACGATTATAGAATTATTCCCTTTTAACCAGGCTGCCTTTTCTTTTAATCCTGTTTTGGCCTCGTCACTTAACTCTGAACTATCATATTCAAAATGAATGTCCTCATACTGAAACCGTTTCTTTGCAGCCAGAATTTGTGCAGCCTTTTGCGCTTTTTCCTGGGCCATCTGATCTTCAATGTTTTGCTGTGCAATACGCTCGGCTTCTGCTTTTGCATCGGCAGCGGCTTTTGCTATTGCATCGGCCTCAAGTTTAGCTTTTGCCTGATCTTCTATGGTTGTTGCATCAGACACAACGGTTTTCTTTGCGCATGAGACGTTAAATAAAAGCCCTGCAACAAGAATTGCCATTACCAGATTAATCCATACTCTGTTTTTCATTTCCTTATCTCCTTTTATTGGGGGGTCATGACCCCGTATATTTAATTTTTTGGCAAAGACCAGTCCGGTTGTGTCTGCTTGCCTTTCAACTGCAGAAGTCTTCTTGGTTCTGAGCCAGATGCATTCATAACAAAAATTCTTGGGACATTGCCATCCCTTGTTGATGTAAAGACAAGCATACTCCCATCCGGTGACCAGGACGGATCTTCGTTATCTCCTTGATTCATGGTCAATTGAACTGGTATACCCGTATCAATATCCATCACAAAGATATCAATACTATTATTTTCTATCCCCACATAGGCAATCTTCCTGCCGTCTGGTGACCATGCAGGAGATGTATTATGCTTCCCTTGAAAGGTCGCTCGTATCAAACTTTCTGATTCAAGATCCTTTATATATATCTGGGGGGTTCCGGTGCGTTTTGAGCTGAACACTATTTTCTTGCCGTCCGGTGAAAAATCAGGCGACACGTCAATTCCCCAGCTATTTGTTATTCTTTTAATAATTTCTCCCTTTATGGTCAACAAATAAATTTCCTGATCCCCTGAAAAACTTAATGCCGCCACAAGTTTTTGCTGACCAGGCATCCAGTCCGGAGAAATATTCATGCCCTTGTAATTAATAATAGACCCTCGGTTTTCTTCAAGATTTTTTATAAAAATATCTGGTTTACCCTTTGCATAGGAGACATAGGCCAGCCATTTGCCATCAGAAGACCAGGACGGAGAAAGGGATATACTTTTATGATTTGTTATCTGTTTGATATTCTGCCCGTCAAAATCACAGGAAAATATCTCTTTTTTCCCGTTTACCGTTGAAACAAACGCAATCTTACTATTAAATATCCCCCATTTACCCGTCAACTGATAGGATATTTCACTGCAAAAAAGGTGTATCATTTTTCTCACCTGGGATTGGGGACCCGTATATATTTTACCAACCAGAAGTTTAGCATTAAAGGTATCAAAAAGTCTTAATTTAAGGGTTATTTTCCCTTGGGCTTCAATAATTCCCCCCGTAATTAAAAGCTCAGCCCCTATCCCTGTCCAATCCCGAAAATTGATCTCACCCAGCTGAATTCCGGATTCAGACGGATTTGATAAAAATGCAACGGGATTCATTGTTTTAAGATATCCTGTAAAATCAAGGGCCTCTTTTAATATGGCTATTGCTGTTTTCCCTATCTCTATCTCTTGTGCATGACCGTTGAATGTCTTAAAGTCCGTCACTGCCACAGGGGTTTTCTTTAAAAAAGGATTGGTGACATTGATGTAATCATAATCCCTGGCAAATAAGGGGGGCAAGAAAAATAAGAGCCCGATCATAAAATAAAAAAAGGTATGCAATATAATTTTATTTGGCATATCCCAACTACAATAACGCTTATTCATTGTAAAAGAAACCATTTTTATTTCAGCCCTTTAGGTGTAAAAATCACAACCACATCGTAGGAATACATTCCAGGGGGTAATGGTGGTAATGGATTTGTTTTTTTAATTGCTTTTTTGGCAGATTCATCAAGGTATTTATTTCCTGACCTGGTTTCATAAATAATATCTCTTATTTCTCCGCTTTTTAATATCTTGATCAGGATTCTGACTTCAAGATTCTGATCCAGCCTGGCAAGGGTATCATTAAACACCCAGTTCTGTTCTATTTGTGAACCCAGCACCATTTTATACAGGTCAATGGGCGTATACCCTTTTTTCCCGGGGCCGGCCGATGCCTGGCTTCCCTCTCCTTGTTTTGTTGTGCCCTGATCCTGTACCTTTTTCTGAATACGGTTTAGCGCCTGGGCAATCGTAGTTTTGTTCTGATTCTCAATTCCCTTTTCCAGGTTTTCCCTTGCTTTTTCCAGGGTCTTATCAGGATCAATGGGGTTTTGGGGTTTTGGTTTTACAATTGGTTTTTTTTCTTTTTTCTCATCAAGTTCTTTCTTTTTTTTCTCCTGTTGCGCCATCAGATCTTTTAAATTTTTAGGTTTTGTTTTTAAACTGACGTCTGGTGTAATACTGGAAATTTCCTGGCTCTTTGTTGGGGGGGGCGTAGTCGGCAAAGGGGTTACGGGTATTCCTTCTTCTTTAGGAATCTCTTTAAAGGTTTCTTCTTTTCCGGGCAATTCCTGGGTCACAGGTTCTGCTGAAAAAGACACCAGGTCCACCTGGATGAAAGGAGGCATAGGTTTGGGCAAGCTAAACTTCTGGAAAAAAATAATCCCATAAAAAAACAAGGCATGTACAATCAGAGAAACAGAGAAAAAAATAATCCCGGTTTTCCCGTTGCCATACAAAGGGGAAAAAAGAAAATCTCTTCTGTGTTTAAAATTTTCTGGAGAACTCATACGCGTTAATCAGGATTCGTCTTCATTGTCAGGAAGGGTGATCATTCCCAGGCTGTCAACTCCTGCCTTTTTTACCTTTGAAATCACATTGACAACAATACCATAGGGAACCTTTTTGTCTGCCCTTAGATATACATTTTTTTCGTCAAAATTTTCCAATATAGCCCCCAGTTTCTGGGTGAGAAATTCAACACTGACAACCTGTTCGTTAATAAACACTTTATTATCTTCATCAATGGATATAATCAAGCGTTCTTCACTGCTTTTCAGGGCTTTTGATGTGGCCTTGGGCAAGTCCACATCAATCCCCTGAACCATCATGGGGGCCGTCACCATAAAAATAATCAGAAGCACAAGCATCACATCCACAAAAGGGGTGACGTTAATCTCGGACATGAACTGATCATTACCAGATCCTAATTGCATTATCCCTCCATCTGCTTTTGAATATCACGTTCCATTATACTTGACAGGTCTGCAGAATAGCTTTGCCATTCAGAATCCAAGGCTCTTATCCTGTCTGTAAAATAATTATAGGCAATAACAGAAGGGATTGCCACGGCAAGTCCTGCTGCCGTTGCAATGAGTGCTTCTGAAATACCGGGAGCTACAACGGCCAGGCTTGCAGACCCGCTTAGCCCGATCTCGTGGAAGGTCCCCATGATCCCCCACACGGTTCCAAAAAGACCGATAAAAGGAGCTGTATTGCCTGCTGTGGCCAGAAAGGGGACCAATTGAACCAGTCGCCTGATTTCAACACCGATGGATCGGTTTAATGATCGTTTTATACTGCCGATAATTTGGAAATATGAATTTTGGGTTCTTTTTATCTGTGTGTTTTTCTCATCTTTATTCTCAGATCTTGCCATTTCCATATATGCAGCGATAAAAATTCTTGCCGTGGGACTTGATCTCAATGACTTTGCCTTTGAAAATGCATCGGAAAGGTTTTGGCACTGCCAGAACATATCCGTAAAATCAGCGGATTCTTTAAATGCCTTCCGGATATACCTGAACTTAATAAATATAATGGCCCATGAAGTTATTGAAAAAAACAGCAGGAGCAGCATGACAAATTTAACAACGGGTCCGGCACCGCTCAACATGTAAAACAATCCAATGGTTTCCGTGGTCATAGAACCTCACTTACAAAATTGATAAAATATAATTAAAATTTAATAAAAGTAAGTATATGAGCTGGCATTTCATGTCAAGTTTTTATTAAAAACTCCATGCCGAAATTTCAAAAGGTTTTACCGGCTCAGGGATTTTATTTGAAAAACAAAACCCCTGCACATATTCTACGTACAGGGGTTTTGTTAATTATATAATGTTATGGGTATGGTTACCGGGCTGTTACATCATTCCGCCCATTCCGCCCA
>CALGRI010000041.1 GCA_937880875.1 uncultured Pseudomonadota bacterium | reverse complement strand
TGAATGTGACAAAGGCAGCCTGCAGCAGATTTTTCTGAACCTGATTGAAAATGCTTTTACTGCAATGGAAGATGGCGGACAACTTTCTATCTCCATCAGATTAAAAAAAAGAGACCAAATATCCATAATGATTTCCGATAATGGAAGAGGTATTGCCGATGAGGATATCGATAAAATTTTTGAACCTTTTTATTCATCGAAAAACGATCATTGGGGCTCAGGACTTGGTCTGTCAATTATTTACGGACTGATCAAAGAGATTGGCGGTGATATAATGGTAAAAAGCCGGTTGGGTAAAGGGTCCCGTTTCACCGTAATCCTGCCCTTAAAGAATAGCAAGGTCAAAGATGGCGGAAAATAAAAATATGGTTGCAGAGGCAGGTATTCGGTTTTTCGGCAGTATTTCCGCCTCAGCAACCCATGAAATCAAAAATAGCCTGGCCATTATCAATGAAAGTGCGGGCCTGCTCAAAGATCTGTCCTTGATGGCCCAAAAAGGCCATCCCCTTTCCCTTGAGCGCATCAATGATATTTCACAAAGGGTGATAAGACAGGTACAACGAGCGGATCTTGTATTAAAAAAAATGAACCGGTTTTCCCACAGCGTTGATCAGTCAACTCAAATTGCAGACCTTGAAAAAACAATAGTTTTTGTTCTGGATATGACATCCCGTCTTATTGACAGGCATGGGGCCATCGTTGAAATCAGTTCCCCTGTATCGCCCATGATGGTTTTAACAAACCTGTTTTATCTTGAAAATATGATCTGGAGAGCCATTGAAACAGCCTGTTGTGCGGCAGATAGTGAAAAAAAAATAAAGATTTCATTTGGAACTGATATATCAGAACCCTTGATCTGGTTTACAATGAACTCAGCAAAAAAAGAAATAATGGATGATCTGTTCGGATCAAAAGAAGATAGCGCCCTAATGGCGTATCTGAATATATCCATTAAAAAGAATGAAAAGAATAATGGTTTTGGCCTTTTGTGGCCAAAGCTCATTTAACTATTTTAAGCCAATTTGATATGGCTGACACATTAATAGTATAAGGAGAAAGAGAATGTCGGAAAAAGTATTGCTTGTGGATGATGAAAAAGAATTTCTGGAGATCATGTCCGAACGGATGCAAGCCCGGGGTATGGTGGTGACAACTGCTGAATCTGCTGATCAAGCGCTTTCCATTATAGGAAAAGAGTCATTTGATGCCATTGTCATGGATTTTCAGATGCCTGGCATGGACGGTATGGAAGCATTAAAGGCCATTAAAAATAAAAAACCTGAGTTGCAGATCATTTTGCTCACCGGTTATGCCACTGTTGAAAAAACAGTTGAAGCAATGAAAGTCGGCGCCACGGATTTCCTTGAAAAACCAGCAGACCTTGAAGCCCTTGCAGAAAAGATCAAAAAGGCAAAAGCAGAAAAAATGCTCATCGTTGAAAAACAAATAGAGGAAAAAATTAAAGAAATTCTCCAGCGACACGGTGGATAAAAAGATAGCCATTATCCCAGATTGTCTTGACAAAAAGCAATTTCCTATCTTATTTAGAACAAATTTATAAAATAAAGGGTCGATATAACCCTTCGAAAAATTATATTAACTTTAGGAGAATGATATTAACATGACTACTCATACTGCAGCCTTAACCGGCTCTAACTTTGATTGGAAACGGATACTTTTTCTATCAATTGGTCTTATTCTATTTTTTGTTGTTAACTTTGCCCCGCCATTTCCAGATGCCATTGATCCTTCAGGAAAACATTTTGTATTGAGCAAACAGGCACAGGGCGCACTGGCTGTATTTCTCCTTGGCGGTACCTGGTGGGTTTTTGAAGTTGTGCCCATTGGCATAACAAGCCTGACCATTGGGGTTCTACAGGTTTTGTTCCTCATCCGCACCGCAGATTCAGCATTTAAAGATTTTATGACACCTTCCGTGCTTTTTATCTTTGCATCTCTTGTTATTGGAATGGTCTTTACAAAAACTGGTCTTACAAAACGACTTGCATACAAAATGCTGATAATTGTTGGAGAAAAAACCAGTATGATTTATCTGGGGTGTTTTGTTGTGACGGCAGCCCTGACCCACATCATGGCCCATACGGCTGTAGCCGCAACCATGTATCCGCTTCTTGTAACAATATATCAAATGTATACAGATGATGATAAGCCTACAAATTTTGGAAAAGGATTATTCATTGGCATGGCATTTGTTGCCGGCGCAGGAAGTATTGTCACGCTGCTCGGGGCGGCAAGGGGAGCCGTTGCCATTGGTTTTTACAAGGACATCATCGGAAGAGATATCTCCTTTTTTGAATTAGCC
>CALGRI010000040.1 GCA_937880875.1 uncultured Pseudomonadota bacterium | reverse complement strand
ATTGAAAAAAGGTTTGCCGATAAAATAGACATCCTTTTGATTGAGGGCATGGAAAAAGCGATTAAAAAAGAAATTGCCGAAATCAAGGAGAGGTTGCAAAAAGATCTTGATCTTATGGAAAACTTTTAAGTTCAGGCGATAAATATATAAAAGAAGCTAGGGGATTCAGTACAAAGTCCCCTTTTTCATTAATAAAGAGTTTTAGGAGTTGTTTATGGGTTCTGACCACCTGGATAAAGGATATGAGCCGTCAGGTATTGAAAAAAAATGGTATACATATTGGCTTGATAATGGATTTTTTAAGGCTGAAGATAAAAGTGATAAAAAGACGTTTTCAATTGTTATACCACCGCCCAATGTCACGGGCGTTCTTCACATGGGCCATGCGTTAAATAATGTTATTCAGGATATTATGTGCAGGTATAGACGGCTTCTGGGCTATAATGTCCTTTGGATGCCGGGAACAGATCATGCTGGAATTGCAACCCAGAATGTGGTTGAAAGAGATCTTGCAGCAAAAGGACTGACACGGGACCAGGTCGGCAGGGAAGAATTTATAAAACACGTCTGGAAGTGGCGCGAAAAATCCGGTGGGGCCATTATCAACCAGCTCAAAAGGCTGGGAGCTTCCTGTGACTGGGATCGGGAACGCTTCACAATGGATGAGGGTTTGTCCGATGCTGTCCGCAAGGTATTTGTGAGACTCTATAAAGAAGGACTGATTTATCAGGGTCAATATATTATTAACTGGTGTCCCCGATGCAAAACAGCCCTTGCTGATCTTGAAGTTGAGTATGAAGAAGACGACGGTTATTTATATTATATCAGATATCCCTTTGTGAATAAAAAACAGGGGCTTACCGTTGCAACCACAAGGCCTGAAACCATGTTTGGTGATATGGCTGTTGCCGTAAACCCGACAGATGAAAGGTTCAAGGATCTTGAGGAAAAAGAGGTAAGGCTTCCTTTAACAGACAGGGTCATTCCGATTATTAAAGATGATTATGTGGATATCCAGTTTGGAACGGGTGCATTAAAGGTGACCCCGGCCCATGATCCCAATGATTTTCATCTGGGAGAAAAACACGGGCTTGAAAAATTAAAAGTGATTGATGATGACGGGCACATGCTTGATGGTGCAGGCGAGTTTAAAGGCCTGGATCGGTTTGTGTGCAGACAAAGGGCTGTTGAAGAGCTTACAGAACAGGGATTGCTGGTTAAAAAAGAACCAATAAAACACAGTGTGGGTAATTGTTATAGGTGCAGGACGGTTGTTGAACCCTGCATTTCAAAACAATGGTTTGTCAAGGTAGCTCCCCTTGCAAAAAAAGCATCTGATGCTGTTCGCAAAGGAAGAACAAGGATTATTCCGGATAATTGGTCAAAAACCTATTTTGAATGGATGGATAATATACGGGACTGGTGTATTTCAAGACAGATCTGGTGGGGCCACAGAATTCCGGTTTGGAAATGCCAGGACTGTAAGGAAGTGATTGTTGAGGAAACCGACCCCACCCAATGCCCGATCTGTGGATCAAAACAAATTGTCCAGGAGACTGATGTGCTGGATACCTGGTTTTCAAGCGCGCTATGGCCGTTTTCAACCATGGGATGGCCGGAAAATACAGATCTTTTAAAGACATTTTATCCCACCAATGTGCTGGTGACGGGTTTTGATATCCTCTTTTTCTGGGTGGCCAGGATGATGATGATGGGTACTCATTTTATGGATGAGGTGCCTTTTGATGATGTTTATATCCATGCCCTTGTCAGGGACGAGCATGGGAAAAAGATGAGCAAATCAACAGGCAATGTCATTGATCCCTTAAAAGTGATTGATGAATATGGTGCAGATGCTTTCAGGTTTACTTTAGCAGTCTTTGCAGCCCAGGGCCGTGATGTTAAGATGTCGGAATCACGGGTGGAAGGATACCGGCATTTTGTTAATAAACTCTGGAATGCATCACGATTTACTCTCATGCATATTACCTTGAAAGACACCCGGATTGATTCTAAAAAACTTTCTTTGGCTGAAAAATGGATTCTTTCGCGCTGTGCCCATACTTCTCTGGAAGTAAAGCAGGGGATTGAAAATTATAAATTCAATGAAGCGGCATCAGCCATATACCAGTTTGTATGGCATGAGTTCTGTGACTGGTTTCTGGAAATTGCCAAACCCGCGCTTTATGAAAAAGAGGGAGTTCAAAGAAGAAACACTGCCAGAAGTGTTCTTTCAAAAGTTCTTGAAGATATTCTCATTATGCTTCATCCATTTATGCCCTTTGTTACTGAAGAGATCTACAGCATTATGCCGGCAACTTCCGGGTCTGTTATGGCTGCTTGTTTTCCCTATGAGGAAAAAGAGTATGAAGCTAACAGGAATAAAGCCGTTGAAACAGATATGGATTTTATTTTTGGCCTGATTTCCGGTATCCGGAATATCAGAAGCGAGATGAAAATCCAGCCATCCATGAAAATTAAAGTGCTGGCACATACAGCAGATGGAAAAGAAAAAATTATTATTGCTGAAAATAAATCCATTATTGCAAACCTTGCTGCCCTTGAAAGTTTTTATTTTTGTGAAGCAGATCATGTGCCTTCATCATGTGCCTCATCCATCATTGAGAATACCACATGTTTTGTCTTGCTTGAGGGGATTGTCGACTTTGATAAGGAGATTAAGAGACTTGAAAAAGAGCTTGAAAAAAATACCAAAGAGCTTTTAGCTGTTCAAAAAAGACTTCATAATGAAAGTTTTCTTGAAAAGGCTCCGAAAGAAGTGATCCTAAAAGTGAAAGACCAGCACACGAATTTTGAGGAAAAGAATAACATGCTCAAGGAAAATCTTGAAAGAATTCAAAAAATGAAGTGATGGGCCATGAACACAATAGAAAATATAATCAAGTTAGCCCTTTTTGAAGATTCAGGGCTGGGGGATATCACAACAGAATGTATTTTGCC
>CALGRI010000039.1 GCA_937880875.1 uncultured Pseudomonadota bacterium | reverse complement strand
GAAAGTTGAAGAACTGAAAGTTGAAGAACTGAAAGTTGAAGAACTGAAAGTTGAAGAACTGAAAGTTGAAACCAAGACGGATAAATGGGAAAAGGGTGTTCTCACAGATATTATCGTGATGAATAATCCCGGGTATAAAAAGCATACCAAAGGGATTATAGAATTTACCCATAAAAAGCATGTGGAAACATATTTAATTACCTGTGGCAGGTGTCACCATGATGAAACAGGGAAGCCCCTGGAATTAACTGTTAATGATAATGTCCAAGGATGTATTGAGTGCCATAAAGAAACAGAAAAACCAAAAGGTGAAAAACTTGGGGAAAAAGAAAAAATAGCCAAGTACCATTTTGAAGCCCTCCATACCAATTGCATTGATTGTCACAAGGAATATAACAAGGAAAAAGGTGATCCCAAGGGCAAGGTGCCGGCACCAACGTCCTGCACTAAGTGTCATCCAAAGGAATAAGCAATGCAGTTGCCTTATACTCAGCTCAAGGTGGAGAGTATGCTTTCCAAATTTAAGATTTTCGGCCAAGCACGAGTTATGCTTAAATATCAGATTTTTTAGAATTTTGCCGCCAGCAGTATTGTTTGCTGCATCCGGGCATCATATATGATTTTTTAATGGTCTGTTTTCGGGCAAAGGTTTCGATAAGTTTTAATGCGTTTCCCGTAACAAAAGAGATAAGCTTAATATCATTGTTCACAATTAAATCTGCAGGTTTTGTGGAAATGGCACCGCATATTAAAACAGGAATCTGCATTTTTTTCAGCAGTTTTATCAGGTCAAAAGGTGTTCCAGGATCAAAAGATGTATAGCTTTTTTTTACTACCATCCTATTTTCAATGTGAGCCACAAGAAGTGTAGCCGCAGCATCAAAAACAGGGGAAACCCGGTTGCCCCAGATTGTTATTGCTATTTTCAATGATGTCCTCCTTTTGGTTTTATGTTACTGGATTGCAAAGCATGTGCCTGAAGGAACAGGTCTGTTTGAATTTTTGATATATTCTTTTATTTTAAATAGTTAAGCTAAAAAAAAATTGTGATCAATAATTGGTAAAATGGAAAGAGTTGCAAAAGTAAGACTATTTAGATTGCAGGTGTTGCGCTTTGCATATTCATAATGTCATCCCCAGGTTTTTAATCCTTCTGAAAAGGGTACTTTTATGAATTCCCAGATCTTTAGCTGCAGCACTGCGGTTAAAATTATTGCGTGCCAGGGCATCTATTATGAGTTGGATTTGTGCTGATTTAACAGGGTCATTGGTTTTTTCGTCATTGAGATTGGAGGGCAGAGATAAAGATCCGGGTAAATGGGCCGGCTTTATGTCGCCTTCAGAACAGAGGACAAAGGCATGTTCAATAATATTTTCAAGCTCCCGGATATTGCCTGGAAAATCATGGGACATAAATGTCTGAAGTACTTTTTTATCTGTTCCCTGGATAAATTTTCCCTGGCGGATATTCATTTTTTCTATGAACAGATCCACAAGAAGGGGGATATCCTCTCTTCTATGTCTCAACGGCGGTAAGAAAAGCCTGATAACATTAATCCGGTAATAAAGATCCTGCCGGAATTGATTTTGAGAGACAAGGCTGGAAAGATCCTTGTTAGTTGCTGCGATAATTCGTATATTGGTTTTCTCCTGGCTCAATGCGCCAAGGGGGGTGAACTTATGATCCTGAAGAACCCGAAGAATGCTGACCTGAAAAGCCGGACTCGTATCTCCGATTTCATCAAGAAAGATGGTGCCGCCATCGGCAAGAGCAAATTGGCCGGGCTTGTCCTTTATGGCATTGGTAAAAGCCCCTTTTTTGTATCCAAATAATTCAGATTCCAGAAGCGTGTCAGGAAGTGCGCCGCAGTTTATGGCGATAAATGGTTTGTCTTTTCTGTGGCTCATATTATGTATGGCCCGGGCAAGTAATTCCTTTCCAGTGCCTGTCTCTCCCTCTATCAGAACCGAAGAATCACTGTCTGATACCAGGGGCAGGATATTAAAGATATTTTTCATGGCATCGCTGTTGCTGATAAGATCTGCCACTTTAAATTTTGTTGAGAGTTCTTTTCTTAGCTGTTCAACAAGAGAATGATCCCTGAAGGTTTCAATTCCACCGATAACGTCTCCGGCTTTATCAATCAAAAGGGAAGTGGATACTGTGATGGGGATCTTTTGTTTTTCCCTGTTAATAATATATCCGGATGAGCTGATAAAGGGGCGGCCTTCTTCCATGGTTTTTTTAAGAGCACAGTCTTTTTCACACATATTGGAACGAAAGACTTCCCAGCAATGCCTGCCAATGGCATCTTTGCGCGAGATGCCGGTTATCTCTTCTGCTGCCCGGTTAAAGGATGTGATTTCCCAATTATAATCTATTGTAAAAACACCATCTGATATGCTTTCAAGAATGACCTTGGTGGTATCCTCAGTAAGAGGGCCCAGCATTTTTTTCTTTATCATTTTTTTTAAGTCCAGGTTTATTATCTTATCTGGATGTACTTTAAACCAATGGTTGCATTATTGCAACCACTGCGGAGCTAACACCACTGCGGAGCTGGATCAGCAATTATCCTTTGGTCCATAGAATAGCTTTTCTTTTTTTAGGGATTATTTTTTGTAATTCTTCAATTTTGCCAAAGGTCAGGCAATTTGCCATGCAGTGTTTTACACAGGCAGGTGCAAGTCCTTTTTTGACACGACCGGCACAAAAGACACAGGCTCTTGTAAAGGAAGGGATATTGGTAATAAATAATTTGTCATTGGGAAGGGTGTGGATGAATTCTATTACCTCAACGCCCCCCACTTTCCCGGCAGGTCTGTCGTATTCCTGTTTGCAAGCAACTTCACAGGTCTTACAGCCGGTACAATATTCATAATCGATCAGCATTGCATATTCTGACATTTTTTTATCCTTTCGCCTTATATACTTTGCACAGCATGGTTTTTATGGGAG
>CALGRI010000038.1 GCA_937880875.1 uncultured Pseudomonadota bacterium | reverse complement strand
TGTCTTCCGTTGTCTCGGCCAGAAAGCCGACTTCCCCGAATTTAACCCCCATCAGGGGAATGTCCCTGCTGCCGATAAACCGGGCAACACTTAGAAAAGTGCCGTCACCACCCAGAACAATGATGCACAAAAGGTCATCGGGAATATCCGTATTTTTTGACTGCTGGGCATCTATGACAACACATTGGTCCCCCAGCCTTTTTTCAAGCTCCCGGGCTTGTTTTTCAGCCTGGGCATCATTTTTAACAACAAGTCCGATTCGTTTTGTAGTCATTTTGTTTCCCTGTCTTCATATAATGCTTTGCACAGTTTATTGCCGCATATACATTATAAAGTCAAGTTTAATGGAAAATTATTCCTGGCCGGGAATTTTTTGTTAAAAATCCAGTCTATAAAATGAAATATTCCTTATCGGGAAAAATTAATTTGCAATCCCCTTTATGGCTTGATATATTCCCGATAGGGGAAAATATCATAAGAAGGATAATTAAAAATGAATACTAAAATCATAGGGAAACTTGTCAAAAAGGCAAGGAAAAAACAAAACTTCACCCAGGCAGAAGCTGCAGGATACTTGAACATAGGCACCCGTTTTTTGTCTGACTTAGAGAATGGCAAGCCCACCATCCAATTAGAAAAAACACTTCAGGTTTTAGAGGGAATAGGCTTTAATATTCTGATAATCCCCAAATCAAACCATAAACTAACTCGGTATATTGCGGATCATCTAAATGAAGAATAAATTAAATGTATTTGTCAATCAGTTTAAAGTTGGGGAATTATGGTTAGATGATCAGGGTCGATTTTGCTTCCAGTATTGTGAGCCATGGCTAAATAATCCAAACAATCAACGGTTGTCCATTTCTTTGCCATTAAGAGGGGAGCCTTTTTTAAAGGATTCTTCTTATGCTTATTTTACCAACCTTTTGCCTGAAGGAAAAATTTTGTCTGTATTATCCAGGAATCTTGGGATTTCGGATAATGACTATTTCGGATTGCTTAAAGCAATTGGAGGAGATTGTGCCGGTGCGGTTTCATTACATTTGGCCGGTGTGATGCCGTCTGAAAAAAGAACCTATTCATATGAGGCTTTGACGGAAGATCTTTTGCTGCAAAAGCTAAAGGGTTTGAGGGACAACCCTTTTCTATCTGTCGAAGAAAGAAGGATGTCTTTAGCCGGGGCTCAGGAGAAACTGCCGGTTTACTTAAAGGGCAACCAGATCCTTTTACCCGTTGACGGGGCGCCATCTACTCATATTGTCAAAACCCCGATTCAAGATTTGCAGGGAACAGTGATAAATGAAACGTATTGTATGATGCTGGCTAAAAGGATGGGGTTAGAGGTTCCAGAAGTTAAGATCCATAAAATAGGCGATTTGTCAGTGTATATGATACGTCGATATGACAGGATAATAGCTGGAGAAAAGGTTGTCCGGGTAGTTCAGGAAGATTTTTGTCAGGCCCTGAAAGTAAATTCGCAACAAAAGTATGACCCAACCCTGCAAGATTACTTTGGTCTGATTAAAAAAGAATGTACAGATCCAATTGTCGATTCAAGGAAGTTGTTTAATTTAATCATTTTTAACGGCTTAATCGGCAATGCAGACGGGCATGCAAAAAATATTTCTTTGATTCATGATCAAAAAGGAACCAGGCTGGCTCCTTTTTATGATTTGTTGTCCACCCACATCTATCGCGATTTTACAAAAAAGATGCCCGGAAAAATAGCCGGTAAAAAAAGGAATTTTCTTCACCTTAAACAGAAACATTTCAGAGCCCTTGGCCATGAAATAGGTATCAAGCCGAATATTGTCATCAAAACTGCAATAGATATGTCAGAAAAAATCCTTGAGGCTTCAAGAGAGACGACCGCAGAGTTCAAGTCATTGTATAATACTATTTCGATAGTTGATCAAATCAATCGCATCATAAAAAATCATGCCGATACAATGATTCAGGAGCTTTCACCAAAAAAAATATAATTATCTAAGGGCTTCACAGCAATTTGCTAAGTTTGGTTTATGTTTTTTCGAAGATATACCGTTTGCCTCTTACCATTACATTGGGAGGCTTTCGTTCATTTTCAAATATATCGTAACCTTGCTTAAGATTTTTCCAGAAGCCATGCCATTTTGATTGTTTATGCTGTTCCATATTTTTTGGTGTCATCCGGAAAGGGAAAATATGAACCCTGAAAAAGGATTGGCCGCCCCTGAAAGCTGCGTCGGCAATGGTATATATTTCCTCTATTTTTTCATCGGTCATGGCATAGCAGCCGATGGATACACAGTCCCCATGCACCATGAGAGCGCTTCCGGTTCTCCCGTGGGCTCTGTCATATGAATTTGGATATCCAATATTAAAAGACATATGAAACTGGCTTGACGGATTCAGCTGATTCGGCTTGACAAAATAGAAGCCTTCAGGGCTCTGGCGGTCGTCCCGTCTCATTTTGGGGCCTAAGCTGCCGGAAAATCGACACAACTTGTATGTTTTGAACAATTTGAATTTTTTAAAATTTTCGACCCATACCTCTAACTCCCCTGACTTTTTGAATATTCTTATGAATATGGGTGAACTTAAAGATAGTCCCTGGCTTAAAAGATCCTGTGCCAGAATCGGCCTGACCTTTGCCAGAATCCGTCTTGATTTTCGAGTTGAAGGGAGGTCAGCGGCTAATGATATATCAGCCAGAAATAATCCAATAACAAGGATTGCAATGGTCACTATACTTTTTTTCATATTTGTCTTAATTAAAACTTATTGGTTTTTTACTATGCAGGTTTGCCATGTTAATGCGCCTGGGCCCAGTTTTCACCAGATCCGAAATTGACTTCCAACGGAACTTTAAGGGGATGTACATTTTCCATAACTTTTTTTGCCAGGTCAATCAATGAGTCTTTTTCTTCAAACGGGGTTTCAAATATAATTTCATCATGAACTGACAAAAGCATTTTTGAGGCCATATTGTTTTTTCTTAAGGCAGCATCCATTTTGATCATGGCCAATTTGATTAAATCAGCCGCGCTGCCCTGGATCGGTGTGTTAACGGCTGCCCTTTGAGCAAAATTCCGAAGATTGATATTGGACGAATTGATATCATCCAGGCGCCGTTTCCTGCCAAATATGGTTTGGACCTCATGGGTTTTCTTTGTCTCTTCTATGGTGGCATCAATAAATTTTTTGACACCGGAATAGCGTTTAAAATAATTATCAATATAGGTGGTGGCCATCTTTCTGGAAATGGAAAGGTCATTGGCCAGCCTGAATCCGCTCATGCCGTATACAATGCCGAAATTAATGGTTTTTGCCTGGTTCCTTAAATCCTCTGTAACAAATTGCGGCAGAACCTGGAAAATTTCCAGGGCTGTCCGGGTATGAATATCTTCTCCATTATTAAAGGCTTCTATGAGGATTTCATCTTCAGCGCAATGGGCCAGAATTCGCAGTTCTATCTGGGAATAATCTGCTGAAATAAAAGTATGGCCTTCTTTGGGGATAAAAGCTTCCCTTATTTTTTTTCCTTCTTTTTTCCGGATGGGAATGTTTTGAAGATTAGGTTTGGAACTGCTTAACCGGCCCGTGACCGTGATGGTCTGGTTAAATGAGGTATGGATTCTGCCACTGTCTTTATTGATGAGGTTCTGAAGGGAATCCACATAGGTTGATTTAAGCTTGCCAAGGGTTCTGTATCTTAAAAGCTTTTCCGGCAGTTCATGGTCAAGGGCAAGCTTGGTAAGGACTTCCACATCTGTTGAATAATTGGTTTTCTTTTTTGTCTTTTTTGCGGTTTTCAGTTGTAATTTTTCAAACAGGATGACCCCCAGTTGCTGGGAAGAATTAATATTAAATTCTTCACCGGCAAGGG
>CALGRI010000037.1 GCA_937880875.1 uncultured Pseudomonadota bacterium | reverse complement strand
CCATTGGCAATCCATCCGATTATATTTCGGTTATATTCCACGATCAGCTTCTGATCACCTTCTTTGGCTCATTCAAAGAGGTTAGCATAGGATGGTAAGGAGGTTTTTGTCAAGACTGTACGGAACAATAATTGTCTGGAAACAGCAGTTTTTAAATCATTTGACCATCGAGAATTTCACACTGAATCAGGCTGGGTTATTTCTACGTTATTTTTATTGACAAACACGGGTACCTAAGTAATTATTGAATCCAATTTTGCATAGTTGAGATTTAATAAAATAGAGGCTTGGTGAAAGACTTATTAACAGCTTTCTGATATTTTTCACACCCGTACTCCTCTGGTTAATGCGTCTGTTTGTCATTCCAAACCTGGGATTATTTCGATTGTCATTTCTGCTCAGTGATGATGAGGGAAATATGGTTTTTTCAATGATTAATTATGCTGCATTTTTATTGTCTTTTGAAAACTTCAATACAACGATGTTTCTGTGAGTGTCAATTATGAAAACAATCAATGAAAAAGTAGATGTTCTGGTTGCAGGTGGTTGAACGGCAGGCCATGGAGTCAGATGATGAAACATATAAAAGAAGAGGCCAGAACCATACCCGTAATGGCTGAAACAGATGTGCTGGTGGTTGGGAGCGGACCTGGTGGCCTCACTGCAGCCGTTGCTGCCGCAAGGGAGGGCGTTGATACCCTGCTGATGGAGCGCTATGGCTGTTTTGGAGGAGTGCTGAGCCAGGTGGGTGTTGAGGGAGTTGCCTGGTACAGGCATGAACAAACCGTTGAATCCAACGGAATTGGTAATGAGTTTGAGGTGAGAGCCAAAGAACTTGGCGGCAGCTCCAAAGAACCTCAATCAGATAGTGAAGCCCTTGATGCTGAAATGTTTAAGGTGGTAGCGGACAAAATGGTTCTGGAAGCGGGTGTCCGTCCTCTTTTGCATGCAATGGCAGTAGACGTGATTATGGATGGCAATATCATCAAAGGTATCATCATAGAAAGCAAATCAGGCCGCCAGGCAATATTAGCCAAACGAGTCATTGATGCGACAGGGGATGCCGATATTGCTGCAAGAGCTGGAGCTCCTTACTCTAAAGCGTCAAAAGAAGAGCTGATGATGGTGACGGTCATGTTTGCCTGCCGGGGGATCAACCGGGATGTCTTTCAAAAATATGTCAAAGAGGAGTTGAAGCCCAGTTACGCTGACTGGGCAGGGGAGAGCTGGGGTCAGACCACATCGGGCAAAGAGGAAAACATGTTCAGCCCGTATATTGAAGATCCCTTTAAGAGGGCCGTTAAAGAGGGCTTAATTTCCCTTGACGAGAACATCGCCATCGGCGGAACCTGGAGCACCCTCTCTCCTGAAGGCGATGCCACCCAGTTGAATATGGTTCATCTGCTTAAAAAAGACTGCACTGATGTCTGGGATCTGACAAAGTCTGAAATACAGGGCCGTGATACCGTTCTCAAGGCAATAACCGCCTTGAATAAATATGTGCCCGGGTTTGAAAAGGCCCGATTGAGAAATTTTGGCATGACCCTGGGCACCCGAGAGTCCCGTAAGATAGTCGGTCGTTACAGTCTGACGGAACATGATGTGATGAATCAGGCCCGGTTTGATGATACCATCGGTATCTTCCCTGAGTTTATTGACGGGCGTGGTATTATTATCCTGCCCACAACAGGGCGGTATTTTCAGGTACCCTTTGGATGTATGGTTCCCCAAAAAGTTGAAAATTTGCTGGTAGTCGGACGTTCTGTTTCCGGCGACCAGACCGCCCATTGCGCCTTCCGCAACATGATGTGCTGCACGGTCACAGGTCAGGGGGCAGGTACGGCTGCCGCAGTTTCTTTAAAAAATGGTGTGCACGTCAGCAATGTT
>CALGRI010000036.1 GCA_937880875.1 uncultured Pseudomonadota bacterium | reverse complement strand
AGAAACCTTTTGAGTATGATAGTAAAATACCTGCCAAGGATTGCAAAGGAGCATTAATGAAAGATCATTATATACCTGAAAACAAATTTCCCATTAAGATTGACCACAACGTATTAATGTTAGGCAATTATTTTTTCAACCTGTTTCTGATTATTGGCAAACGCCACTCAGCCCTGTTTGAAGTGGGTGTTTCAGGCATTGTTGATACAGTGATCAACCAGTTGGAACATCTTGATATCAATCCGGATTTTATAATCCCTTCCCATCCCCATTCCGACCATATTACAGGGCTGCCAGGCCTTGCCAAAAGATATCCAAAAGCTCGAATTGTTGTTGCAACAGGGGCAAAAGAATTCCTTGACCACCCCAAAGCCGGACCGCTGTTGATTAAAGAAGATATGTTCATGTCAAAAAGACTGGCAGACTTCAACATCAAACCCGGCAGGCCTTCCCTGGAAAAAATTCCAACTCTTGACGAATCCCGGGTCATTAACGACAAGAAATCAATTGATCTTGGCCAGATCACATTGGATCTGGCCAAAGTAAAAGGCCATTCCCCTGGAAACCTTATGGGAATTTTAAACTCAGAAAAAATCATATTCTGCTCTGACAGCCTTGGATTTCATTTTCCAGGCCGGGGATATCTGCCTTTATACTTCACCCATGCTGATGCATATCTTTCAACCCTGAATTTTATTAAGGAATTTAACCCTTCCATTATCTGCCCTGCGCACCAGGGCTATATGGCAGGAAAAGATGCGGCAACCGGCATCCAGGAGTCTCTGGGAATAACTCTCAACACCATTAAAAACATAAACCAATCGCCTTTTTCAGATGAAAGACTTGCCATGGATTTGTTTGAACAAAGCTATAAAGATGAATTTACCCTTTATACAGAGGATAATATTAAAAATTGCACATCATTGCTTGTAAAAAGAGCTAAAGAACATCACATTTCCAAGGTTATCATATAAAGGGTACGAGCTCCATTAAATCGGCCAGGACAACAAAGGCCTGGAATGCCATGGCATAATCTTTTGCCTTGTATCTCAATGTATCTCCGCTTATTCTCTCCGTGCCCGGCAGGCGGAGGGCCCTGTCAATGCCGGAGGCTGTTGTCAGGCGCAGATCCATGATCACTTCACCGTTTTCCAAAACAAGGGGAGAAATTAAATCCCTGCGTGATATGGCATTTCGGACTGCCTGGTATATCAATTCCTGGCACTTGATTGGATGGGGACAGAGCGCGGCATAAGCACCTATGGATTCCTTGACCACGGCCACCTCAATACCCGGTATCAGGTCGGCAGCTTCCTGGCATGCAACTTTATCACCGGATATCATGATGACCGGCACCTGATGATACCCGGCAATCAGTGCATTGAGGCCAATTTCACCAACCCTGAGGCCATTAAATGTCAATTCAGCCACACGGCCGTGAAAAATATGGGCAATGGCGGCATCTTTAGACCCGGCCATACCGTGATACCCGACAAAACAGACCGCATCCATACCCCGGTCCACCCCTTCCATCATGGCTAAGGGACGAGGGGATCCCATAATAAGACGAGCCCGCTCATCCAGATCCTCGGGAAAAAGGTTCAGTCCCACATTATGGGCATCCACGACCACTACCCCGGAAGCACCGGAATCAAAGGCCCCCCTTATGGCGGCGTTCACCTCCTGGGTCATCAATTTTCTGGCCTGCAGATATTCTCTTTCCTGAACACCGGAATGCTCTCTTCTGACAACGGCACCGACACCTTCGATATCGGCTGAAATTAATAGTTTCATATATTGGCTTTTCCATTCATCAATATAATTGATTTTTAAATTGCGACTAGGTTAATCATAAATACAAATCCATCCTCTACCTGAAAATTACCGGCTATCCATACAGATGACAATCCAGCCAGTGATCTGTGGCAACTTTAATATGGGGCGGGGGTATCTTCCTGCATATATCCATTGCCTTGTTACACCGGGGGGAAAATCGACAGCCTTTGGGCAGATGAAGCGGGCTTGGCACATCCCCCGTCAATACAGACAGTGTTTGCCTCTGGAACGGGTCCGGCCTAGGCACTGAAGCGATCAAGGCCTTTGAATACGGGTGACACGGTTCTGCAAAAAAATGCTCTTTTGGGGCGGTTTCAACAATCGCTCCCAGGTACATCACGGCTATCCGGTTGCTGATGTGCCGAACCACTGCCAGGTCGTGGGAAATAAACAAATAGGCATAATTGTACTTTTTCTGAAGCCCTGTAACCAGATTGAGAATTTGAGCCTGCACAGACACATCCAGGGCTGAAGTTGGTTCATCAAAAACCACAAATTCCGGTCCGGTGATGAGTGCCCGCGCTATTCCGATGCGCTGACGCTGTCCTCCTGAAAATTCATGGGGGTAACGATCCAGGTGCTCCGAGCCTAGGCCGACATCCTTCAAAGCGGCCAGGACACGGTCGGTCAATTCTTTTCCTTTGATACCCTTCTGTATTTTCAAAGGATACCCCACGATCTTTTGTACGGTCATTCTCGGGTCCAGAGATGACTGGGGATCTTGAAAAACCACCTGGAGTTTTCCACGGATTGACTGGAACTCAGCCTCTTTCATGGAAAGAATATCCTTTCCCCTGTACAATACCCGGCCGTCAGTAGCCGTCAGCAGCCTTAAGATACAATTGCCCACTGTGGATTTGCCGCTACCGGATTCACCCACAAGGCCCAGTGTTTCCCCGGAGTTTACGTTGATCGAGACACGGTCTACAGCGGTCAGTTGTCTGGAATACCCCCCCAGAAAGCCATGTCCGACTTTAAACTGTTTGACAAGATTTTCAGTTTCAATCACCGGGATCACGTGTTTCCTCTCCTTTCTGACCTGGATCAACTATAGCATGGCATGCCACCCGATGATCCTGGGTGATACTGCAAAGTTCAGGTACCAGACAATCGCAGGTTTTGATTCGAACCGAACATCTTGGATGGAATCGACATCCGGGCAGCGGGTCTATCATTGTCGGAACGCTTCCTGGAATGGAATAAAGGGTATCCTTTCCATCAATGTCAGGGATGGAGGCAATGAGACCCCGGGTATAGGGATGTCGAGGGCTTGAAAACAATTGTTTTACAGGCGCGACCTCCACAATCCGGCCCGCATACATCACTGCCACGCGATCACACACCTGGGCGACCACCCCCATGTCATGGGTGATCATCAGAA
>CALGRI010000035.1 GCA_937880875.1 uncultured Pseudomonadota bacterium | reverse complement strand
ACCGGCTCGGGTTTTTCAAAGGACCTGGATTCTTT
The DNA here is from genome assembly GCA_937880875.1 of uncultured Pseudomonadota bacterium. Lineage (GTDB taxonomy): Bacteria > Desulfobacterota > Desulfobacteria > Desulfobacterales > Desulfobacteraceae > Desulfobacula. The sequence continues at coordinate 4,592 of CALGRI010000035.1, read as the reverse complement.
TTTTCGAATTGGTTCAGGTCTTGTGTCTTCAAAAGAGCCGGATTCTTTTTTTCGAATTGGTTCAGGCCTTGTTTTTTCAACTTTTCGAATGGGTTCAAGCCTTGTTTCTTCTCCAAATGCCTCATCCACAATGGACCTTATCCCTTCCAGGTCTGCCCGGGCTTGAGCATCTTTATCCACATCTGGAAGAGAAACTCTGATTTTGGCGTCTTTCCTGCCGACAATTCCAAAAATTCCTGAAGCCCCTTCTGAAATCACATCATATTTTAATTCATTTTTAGAAAGTGTTAATTTTGTACAGGCATTTTTAATAGCGAGATCTACATCTTTTCCGCTGAAGTCTTTAGTTTGTGCCATATTACCTCCTGCTTACGAAAGTTTTTTTTGAATATAATACTGCTGTCCCATGGATATGATATTGTTCACAAACATATACAGAACCAGTCCTGCCGGGAAATTGATGAAAATTACGGTCATAAATATCGGCATTAACATCATCATTTTGGCCTGCATGGGATCGCCTGCAGTTGGAGTCATTTTTTGCTGCAACAAAAATGATGCACCCATTAAAAGTGTCAGCATGGGGATGCCATAAGGTTCCTGCATCATTGGAATTGCAAAATTAAATTCAAACAGTCTGTCCGGAGCGGACAAGTCAGATATCCATCCGATAAATGGTGCGTGTCTAAGCTCAATGGCCTGGTAGAGCATCCTGTAGAGCGCAAAGAAAATCGGCATTTGAACCAGTAAGGGCAGACATCCGCTTGCCGGATTGACTTTATAGGTTTTGTAAAGCCCCATAATTTCCTGATTCATTTTCTGTTTGTCATTTTTATGTTTTTCCCGAATCTCCATCATCAATGGCTGAACTTTTTTCATTTCATTCATTGATTTGTAACTCTTTGTTCCCAGGGGCCAGAAAATCAGTTTAATGAGAATCGTCAAAAGGATAATAGCCACGCCATAGTTTGGGATTACACTATAAATCATGTTCATGGTGATTAAAAGCGGCTTGGCAATGATATTAAAAAATCCCAAATTGATTGCATTTTTAAGACTATTGTCATAACTGCCCAATATTTTTTGGCTTTTGGGGCCCATATAAAAAGTAAAGGAATAGACCCCTTGTTGACCCGGGTCCAGCCGATCCATTTTCCGGATATAATTATTGATGACCATGTCATCGGCATAGAAAAGCTTTACGCCGGCATCAATGGTGTCCCCATTAGTATTTAATCTGGGCATGACGGCCGTCATAAAATACCGTTCAGAATATCCAGACCAACCGATTTTACCCGTATAGGTGTTTTTTTCTTCTATGTCATCCGGGTCAATGTCCATATATTCTTCATTAACAAAAACCACTGGCCCTTCAAATGCAAATCTGGACCTTTTTTTGGTCTCTTCATCAAAAAATCCCGGCGTTGAAATCACGAGTGAATCATTTAAGGACATGCCAGATCCGTTTTGAAAAACAATATCACAATCAATCATGTATGAATCTGCCTTAAAGGTAAAAACTTTTTTCACCACAATCCCATTGGATGTTCCCAAAATAAATTCAATGGTTTTCTCACCCTCAAATACAGATGTCTTATTGGTATCGATTTTTGCTGTGTAGACTGCATCTTTTAACCCTGGGATAGACTGCCCTTCAAGATCGAAAAACAGGGTCCCGGAAGTCAATTGTTCCGGCACCAATTGCTTTAAAGGAGAGTCTTTTTTATTTGTTTTGTTATAATTTTTGAGTTCAAAGCTTTTAACGGCAGCACCTTGCTCGGAAATGGCAATATTATAAAGAGGGGTTGATATGGAAATGGTTCGATAATTTTTTTTCTGGGCCGCAACAGTTTCAGGCACGATACCTGTCATAGTTTTATATTCGGAAACATTTTGACTTTTTTCCTGAACCTGATCCGCATTCTGGTTTTGAACTTGCTGGGGTTGATTATTAGGCACGGGCGGCGTTACAAAAAATGTCTGATATCCCACAAGGACTACCACTGAAAGCACAACCGCTAATAATAATCGTTTTTGTTCATCCATTCTCTCTCCTAATACCTAAAATAATTTGTAACGACACGGCACTTTAAATTTAAAAAGGAAAACAATAAGGCATCTGGATAAATTATGGAACAGGGTCAAATCCTCCTGCATGGAAGGGATGACAACGCAGAATTCTTTTTACGGCAAGAGCGGTACCTTTAAGGCTGCCATGTTTTTCGACGGCCTCCAGGGTATATGCCGAACAGGTCGGAAAATAACGGCAATTTTGTCCTGTTAAAGGGGAGATAAAATATTGATAAAATTTAATAAATATGAATAATAGCTGTTTCATTTATTTATACTGGTTAATGCTATTTTTGTAAAAAGTTTATCAAGCTTCTCTATAATCTGCCTGTTGGATAGCGTAGTCAGACCCTTCTTTGCAATGATATTTATATCATTTGGCCCTGAAATAATCTCTTTATTGTGTCTGAAATATTCTCTAATAATTCTTTTTATCCTGTTACGCTCTACTGCATTTCCTACTTTTTTTGATATTGTAATGCCAATTCGATTGTTTTGAGCTGTTCCTTTAAGTACAATTGCTAAAAAGCTGTCTGTATGTACTTTTTCCCCTTGTTTTGAAAGTGCTAAAAACTGAGCTCTCTTTAGGAGCCTTACCTTTTTTGGAAAACAAAAGTTACTCAATAAATCCCTTTAATTAAACGGTAAGTTTTTTTCTTCCTTTTGCCCTTCTGGCGTTAATGATTCGCCTTCCACCGACGGTTGCCATTCTTTTAAGAAACCCGTGTTTTCTGGTTCTTTTCCGGTTGCTTGGTTGAAATGTTTGTTTCATAAATTAACAATCCTTAACTTAACTTAAATTACTTATTATAAACCTCAATGCTGTAAACATAATAAACAAAAGACTTTAATTGATTTTTTAAAAATTGTCAAGAATAGATTTGTCTGCATCTGGGGCTTGCAAGTCTGACCCCATGCGTTATTTTATCAGGGACTCGAAGATATGGTATTCTTCCATGTGGTAATGGGGTTCCGGATAAATGGCAATGGGTTTTGAAAATTGTTTTTCAAGGGAGGAAATCAGGTGTTTTTCCTTTCCATGTAGCAATTGGGCGATATCAGGATGCACTTTTACCGTGAATTTATTGCCCATGATATCCGCGGCTTCGCTGACAAGGTCCCTGTAAATTTTGTGGCAGATGGATTTTCCTGACATAAGATGGCCATCGCCATTGCAATAGAAACAGGGTTTACAAAGGGTTCGGGTCAGGTTCCTCCGGATTCTTTTCCGGGTCATCTGCACAAGGCCAAGCTCCGTCAGGGGCAGGACATTGGTCTGGCTTTTGTCGTTTTTCATGGCCTCATTCATATGGGCCATGACCTTTTCCCTGTGCTGCTTTTTTTTCATGTCGATAAAGTCAATAATAATAATACCGCCGATATTCCTGAGCCTTATCTGGTAGGCAATCTCTTTGACAGCCTCAAGGTTGGTTTTAAGGATGGTCTCATCAAAATTATGCTTTCCCACATAACGGCCCGTATTCACATCAATGGCCACAAGGGCTTCTGTCTGGTCGATGACAATATATCCACCGGATTTGAGCCATACTTTTTTCTTTAATGCCCTTGCCACATCTCCTTCAATGTTATAGGCATCAAAAATGGATTCTCTTCCCTGGTAAAGCTCTATTGACAAGTTTACATCCGGCATCAGTTTTTTTAAAAAATTTTTAACATTTGCATATTCTTCTTTAGAATCAATAATCAGCTTATCAGCTTCATCATCCAGAAGATCCCTGACCGCCCGGAAGGTTATTGTAAGATCTTTATAAATAAGGGATGTGGCAGAAGCTGTCTTGTTTTTTGCCAGAATGTCTTCCCAGGTTTTATTTAAAAAATTTAATTCTTTTTGAATCGTTTCTTTATCAATTCCCTGGGCCTGGGTTCTGAATATATAACCGAATTTATTTTTCCGGATAGATAATAAAAGGTCTTTTAACCTTGTTCTTTCTGCCTCATTTCCTATTTTTTTTGAAATTCCGATGTGGTCAACCGTGGGCAGCAATACCATGTAACGGCCTGCCAGGGAGATGTGGGTGGTGACCCTTGGGCCTTTGGAGCCAATGGATGATTTGGCTACCTGGACCATGATCTCCTGGCCCTCTGTCAGCAGATCTTCAATACTGCACTCCGGGTTTAAAGAGGCTTGCCAGGAGGTAGTATTTTCCGGCATATCCAGTGTTTCAATCTCCCCTGCATACGGTTCAATATCCGCTTCTCCATAATTGTCCTGCTCAAATTTCTGATACATTGTATGGCTGGCAGTGTCCAGGACATCGTCCACATAAATAAAGGCTGCCTGATCAAACCCGATATCCACGAATGCTGCCTGCATTCCAGGAAGAACACGCTGCACCCGTCCTTTATAGATGTTCCCGGCAATGGACGTTTCATCTTCTCTTTCAATGAAAACTTCAACAATGGTGCCGTTTTCAAGAAGTGCCACCCGTGTTTCATGGGGGGCCGCATTTACAACAAGCTCTTTTAACATGGGGTTATCCTTGTTTTACGTGTGACCTTTA
>CALGRI010000034.1 GCA_937880875.1 uncultured Pseudomonadota bacterium | reverse complement strand
AGCAATATCTGAATCTTACCATGTCTATAGTTGATGTGTGTGGACTGGCTATCGAAAATGCCAAGAGATATCAGCAACTCAAAAATGCTGAAAATAAACTCAGACAAGAAAAAGAAAAACTTGAAAAAGCGATGTCTGAAATAAAAACACTAAGCGGTTTTTTGCCTATTTGTGCACAATGTAAAAAAATCCGGGATGACAAAGGATACTGGAACCAGATAGAAGAATATATTCAAAAACATTCTGATGCACAATTCAGTCATAGCATGTGTTCTGAATGTTCAGATGAACTTTATGGCAAGGAAGACTGGTACATAGAAATGAAAAACGAGGAGAAGCAAAAAAAATAATCTATTTAGCTCTCTTTTCAAAGCTTTCAGAAATTGCAGAATAGCAGGAGCATTCTTTTGATTTTTTGAATAATGGCATGATCACATATCTTGTGCTTGGGAAGAACATTATTCTGACACATGGCATTAAATTATATAAACCAAAACCATTATCAAAAGCCATTCTTCCATATTAAACGATATAATATAAAAAATTGAACCGAGTCAGGAGCGGACTACTGGCTAATAAGCACGGTTTTCACTGTTAAAAAAAGACCCAGGACTATCCTCTGTTAGTCCTCTTTTTTATTCAAAAACAATCAACCACAATATATTGTACCTTGTATTTTTTCATTCCAAGGTGCAACATTAAATTTAATTGGGATTACAGACCACCAGGTAGAAAGCCCATAAAACCGAGCCGACAGGATAAAACAAATCATCATGTATGGCCGGAACTGAATATTTTCTCTGTCATTTATCAGAGTTTTAAGAGACTGGACCGGATAGCACATGACAAGAAGGAAGAAGGTCTGCTAGTTGACCGGCAAAACTTTTAAAAAAGGATTGCCAAGTGCCAATTTCAATTGTAAACAAAGATCATTAAAAATATGGAGATTCTTAAACCCTTGCAGAAAAATATCTATAAAACACAAACCTTCCAATCCAAAAATCTTTCAAAGGAGCTTTCAATTGAATTGAATTGCTGTGGAACCAAAGAGTACACAAAGGTCAGTTTCCCTGTAAAATATGGTATTTTTTCAAGGATTGAAACCTGTGATTATATTTTTGAATTCAATCTCAATCATGAGATCTGCCATGCAAAATCAAAAAAAAGAACCTGGCTCCATCCATCAGAATGGCTTAAAAGAACCATGGGAGATGATTGGGTCTATTATTCCACGGGCGGGTATTCAGGGGTTTTTGAGGCTTTGGGTGAATATTATCTGCCCAACCTTACATATCCGACAAATTCCCTGCTCGGCGGCAAGCCTTTTGAAGAGAGTGGAATAGATGATATTGTCAAAAACTGGCATCAAATCATATCACAATTGCCGGATACAGGCATGCCCGATGAATTTTCCCGGTGGATTCAATCCATCCGGCAGCAAAGTCCTGAAAGACTGCAGAAAAAAGCGCAACAACTGTTTGACATATCCGGATCAAGGGTGACGGTGATGCCGCCCGATGCCCGGCATGTTGATTATAATATCATCCCCTTAAATATTTCTGACGGATGCCTGTATAAATGCCGGTTTTGCAAAGTGAAAAACGAAAAGAACTTCTCCATACGATCCAAACAGGATATTGACAACCAGATCATAGAGCTCAAACAATGGCTTGATAAAGACGTCATCAATTTTAATGCCTTGTTTTTAGGGGAGCATGATGCCTTAAACGCGCCCTGTGACCTGATTATTACAACCATACAAGATGCCTTTGATGCTTTTGAGTTCCAATCATCATACATGAAAGAAAACTTTTTGTTCATGTTCGGGAGTGTGGATTCTTTTTTAAATACTGAAAAAACCTTTTTTGATTCACTCAACTGCCTCCCCTTTCAAACCTTTATCAATATCGGACTTGAATCATATGATCAGGCAACCTTAGACCTTCTGGGCAAACCTCTCACTCAAAACCAGGTGGGCCAGGCATTTGAAAAAGTACAAACCATAAATGACACCTTCCCTAATATAGAAATCACCTGCAATTTTGTCATGGATGAAAGTCTTCCGGATTCACATTATAAAGGATTAATGACCCTTATCAGGGCAAGTGTCAACAGGACAAAACCCAAAGGATGTATCTACCTGTCTCCCTTGAAATTCGGCTGCCCATCCCGGCAGGTGCTCTATGATTTTTATAAACTAAAATCACAAAGCCGGTTTCCAACCTTTCTATATATGATCCAGCGGCTATGAAATAACTGATACCTATTTTTGTATTTATATTATGAACAACCTGGCTGAAAAATATAAAAACCCATTCAACCTTCAGGCCAGAGATCATAAAAATGGTTGACCGGTCCATGGCCTTTGCCCGTTGTATATTCTGCCCCTGCCGTAAGGGCACAGGTGATATAGGCTTTGGCATTTTGAACAGAAGTTTCAAGCTCAATGCCTTTGGCAAGATTGGCACATACAGCTGAGGACAAAGTGCATCCCGTACCATGGGAGTTGGGGGTATTAATGCGTGTGCCAGGCAGTTCTGTCATGGTATCCGTGTCCTTTTGATACAAAAGATCACAGCTGTTCCCTTGGGTGAGATGACCGCCTTTGAGCAGAACATTGGCACAGCCCAGGGTCGCAAGATCCTTTGCTGCCCTGGTCATATCCTCCATTGTTTCAACATCCCGGTCCAGCAGAACAGATGCTTCTGGCAAATTAGGGGTGATAATAAAGGCCTTTGGAATAAGAAGGGTTTTCAATGCCTGGACGGCATCACTTTGCAGCAGGTTATCCCCGCTTTTGGAAACCATGACGGGGTCAAGGACAATATTCTGGCAATCCCATTGGACAAGTTTTTTGGCCACTATTTCAATGACCTCAGGGGAATGGAGCATGCCGATTTTCACTGCATCCGTACCAATGTCTGAAAGGACCGCATCAATCTGCTGGCCAATAAATTCAGGCGGAACCGGGAAAATACCCGTGACCACCCGTGTGTTCTGTGCAGTCAGGGCCGTAATAACGGACATTCCAAAACAGCCCAGAGCAGAAAAAGTTTTTAAATCAGCCTGGATACCGGCTCCTCCGCCACTGTCTGAACCGGCTATGGTCAATGCCCTGAAATAGGATTTCATGATCTTCTCTCCTTTGGGAATTGGGTTTGTTCAAAGATACTGACAAGTTGTTTGGTTGCATCAAAAGAATCATTTGCTGAACAGATGGCAGATACCACTGCAATAGCATTTGCCCCGGCTTTTATAACCTTTTGGGTATTGGATACGTCAAGCCCGCCTATGGCCACCAGGGGATGGCAAGAATAGTTCCTGATTTTTTCAAGTCCCCCAAGGCTCCATGGGGTTTTGGTATCTGTTTTGGTTGGCGTGGAAAATACCGGACTGACCCCCAGGTAATCCACATCCAGATCCTGGGCCTTTTGTACATCTTCCCAGGTTTCCACGGACAATCCTATAACAGCCCCTGGACCCATCAGCCTGCGGGCATATTCATAGGGCATATCGCTCTGGCCAAGATGAACACCATCTGCCTTTGCTGCCAGAGCAATGTCCACCCTGTCGTTGATGATCAAGGGAATCTTTGCCCGTTTCAAGATGGATTTCAAGCTCAGGGCTTTTTTCAGAAACAGCCGGGTGCTGATATCTTTTTCCCGGAGTTGAACACAGGAAACACCACCCTTGATCGCATCTAAAACAATTGATTCAAGGGACTTTCCCTGGCAAGCCTTCTGGTCTGTTACAAGATAAATTCCTTTCATGTTCTTCCTTAAGCGTTAAAGAGTTCCTTGATATGGGTTCCAGACAATTGGTAAAGGCTATCAATAAAATTGACCTGAAGACTTCCAGGACCCTGGGCATTCTGGGCTGCCATTTCCCCTGCAATGCCCATGACAGCCATGGCATGGGCCGCTGCTTTATCAAAATTCTGATTTATAGCGGCAAAAGCACCGCAAAGGGCTGTTGCAGTGCAGCCAAGGCCAGTGACGCGGGGCATCATGGCATGACCGTTTTTTATCTGGATAATGCCTTTCTGTGATACAATATAGTCTGTTTCACCCGTGACACAGACCACACAGTCAAATTCCCGGGCCAGGGATCTGGCAGAATCAATGGCCTGATCTGAAGCACTGGTGCTGTCCACGCCTTTGGTCTTCTGATCTTGTTCGCACAAAGCCATGATTTCCGAGCCATTTCCCCGGATAATGGACGGAGCAGATGCCTGGATAAGTTGTCTGGCAGTCCTGGTCCTGTATTGTGTGGCGCCAACACCCACGGGATCAATGATAATGGGGATCTGCCTTTGTTTGGCTCGTTTGGCTGCCTTGAACATGGCTTCGATCCAGGGATCACTCAAGGTGCCGATGTTGATAACCAGAGCCCCTGCAATCCCTGCCATGTCTTCCACTTCAGGCAAAGCATGGGCCATGACGGGGGAAGCACCTAGGGCAAGAAGGGCATTGGCCGTAGTGTTCATGACCACATAATTGGTGATATTGTGGACCAGAGGGGCATTTTTCCTTATTTTTTCAACATCTTTTAAGATACTTGATGGAGTGATTGTCATGGTGGTTCTCCTTATTTCCAGGTATGGATGAGGCTTGCTGCATCCACTTTGTTTTTGATGAGGTTGTATTCCAGGGCAAAGTCGGCAAAGGCCTGCCATTTGGCAAGGTTGTGCCCTGTTTTAACAGCAAAATAGGGCCGGGTAAGTTCAAAGGCCTGGGTTTCTATTTTTTTATCTGCCTGGGGTACGGCAGCCAAATAAGTTGCCAGGGCATCTTCAGGATGGGCTTTTGTATAGGCAAAAGCCTTTTCAATGGCTTTTACAAAGCCTTTGACAGCGGCTGGTTTTTCCATCAGGGTTTTCTCACCGCAGACAAAAATCAATTCTTCGTAATCCGGGATTCCCCATTTTTCAAGTTCAAAAAATTGAGCCTTATACCCTTGCTGGGCCATGCCAACGGTTTCATAGGTCTTAAAAGGCCCCATAACAGCGTCCACTTTATTGGAAACCAGGGCAGGCAAAATAGTAAACCCCACATTCACAGGAGTGTATCCCTGGATCTTGTTGATGACGGCAAAGGCCTCTAAAAGCACATCCATAAGACCGGGCACTGTATAACCGATTTTTTTATGGGACAGATCAGAAGGATTTTTTATACCTTTGCCTTCCAGAAAGAGCAGGGTTGTCAATGGATGAACCACAAGGGGGGCCACAACCTTGATGGGAAGGCCATTATCTGCTGCAATAATGGTCTGGGGCTGGTATGAGACGGCAAGGTCCATATTGCCGGATGCGGCAAGTTTCAGAGCATCTGAGGTTTCAGATGGGCTGATGATACTCACCTCAATGCCCTGGTCAGAAAAATATCCCTTTTCCTGGGCCACATAAATGGGCAAGTGATCCACATTGGGAAACCAGTCCAGCATGAGGCTGAGTTTTTCTCCTGCCATAAGGACTGAACTTCCCAGCAAGGTAAGCACCAAAGTAATAAGCATAATCTTTTTTTTCATAATTTATTTTCCTTTATTATTTCCATTTTATAATTTTTCTTTCCAAAAATCCCACCAGCCACCACATGGTAAGGCCCATGGCAGTGAGCCACAGGATAGCAGCAAAGACCAGGCCCACCTGAAGCCTTGCATTGGACTGGATCATGAGAAACCCAAGTCCCTGCTGGGCACCCACCCACTCCCCGATCACAGCCCCGATGGTAGCCACGGTCACGCCCACCTTTAAGCCGGCAAAAAAACGAGGCAGGGCCCAGGGCCAATAAAGCAAAGTCAGGGTTTTAAAAAAAGAAGCTCCCATGAGGCGGAACAATACCCTGAACTCAGGATCACAGCTTTTGAGCCCTTCCAGCAGGCTGACGCAGATGGGAAAAAAAATAATGATCCATGCCATGAACACTTTGGAGGCAATCCCATAGCCCAGCCAGACTACCAGAAGCGGAGCCAAAGCAAACACTGGTATAGCCTGGGAGGCCACGAGAAAAGGGGCAAGAGCCTTTTCCAGGGCTGGTTTGGCAAACATGACAATGGCCAGGGGTATTGCAGTACACAATGCCAGGCAAATACCCATTATAATTTCTGTAAAGGTTATGGCAGCATGGGGTAAAATAAGTGGCGCCTGGGTCAGAGCAATGGTAAATATGCTTGAAGGGGGCGGAAGAATAAACACGGGCACAGCCATTATTCGGACAAAAGCCTCCCAAAAGCCCAGGATCAGAACCACAAATAGCGCTGCCAGCAAATTAACCTGGTTCATGGATCAGATCTCCCTCAAGCTTGTCCAGGACATCTGCTTTGATATCCAGCAAGGCTGGGTCATTAAATTTTCTAGGTTTGGGCGAATCCAGGACAAAATGCCGGGATATGGCCATGGGCATGGGACTGAGCAGATAAATTTCATCTGCCAGGAGCAGGGCTTCTTCAATGTCATGGGTAATCATGAGAATGGTTTTCTTAAACTCCGTCTGGAGCAGCAGCAAAAGGGATTGAAGACTTCTTCTGGTAATGGTGTCAAGAGCTGATAAAGGTTCATCCAAAAGGATCAGATCCCGCTTGAACATCAGGGTCCTGACCAGAGCACACCTCTGGCGCATGCCGCCGGACACCTGGTTGGAGTAATGAGACTCATATCCTTTCAGTCCCAGGCGTTTGAAAAGGCTGCGGGCTTGGTTTTCAGCCGCTATCATATCCTGCCCGCCGGTCTTTGCAGGCAGTAATGCATTGTCCAAAAGGGAAAACCAGGGCAGCAGCATATCCTTTTGCTGCATATATGCTGCATGATGACTCAGGTTTAAAAGGGGTTCATGGTTCCAGGAAAGGCTTCCCCCATCCAAATGGATGACTCCTGTCAGCCCGTCAAATAGAGTGCTTTTTCCACAGCCGGAAGGCCCTACCAGGACATGGAACCTGCCCTGAGGAACCTTGAGATCAAACTCGGAAAAGACCTTTTGTCCCTTAAAATACTTTGTGACAGAACATACCTGGAGCATGGAAAACCAGCCGCCCTTGTAAAAAAGTTAAAAAAATTTGTGCAAATCAAAAAAAGGCGGATGTGAATCCAAGGTGAAAGAAGGGATCGACTTTCCTTCGCCAGAATTACCTGGATCAGGTTCCAGGGGTCGAAACAAAAATTAAGTCTCCTCTCAGCCGATACTCATCGGCTCCCCCAGTCCACCAATGCATGTTGCACCAGTAAGGCAAAAGATATCACGGACCCGGCAGGCTTGTCAATCACCCGTTGGATATTGTACAGGGCAATCAAGAATTCCCTGCAACCCCTGCTCCGCTCGACCTGAGATTGCTACATCAATTTGATATTTTTCCCTTGAACTTTCCCGGATCTGTTCGATACCTGCCTGTTATGTTATCTCCAATAAAAACCATTTCGGCATATCCTCTCTGGATAAATTATATTTTCAGTAAATTTGAATTGTTGAAATGCCTTTACAGGCTCCAGAGATGTTGATATGGAATTTCAGAATAGAATTTTTAATTTTTTTAGTCGGATATCATTCAAAATTACAAAACATACGGATCCGTTGATCAACTGGTTAATACTGTGGTGGAGACATTGTAGATGATGAAACATAAAAATATGAATTTTTTACATATTTTTATTGACAGTATCGTTAATTATGACGATAATAAGCCTAATCTAAATATGGATAATACTCAATTACCCCGTCTCGAACGGATAATATCGAAAGAGGTAATTGAGTTTTTTTATTTTTGATATGATATATACGAAACCCTCATTATCAATTCAAGATCAATTAGCTTTATTAAAAGCCCGCAACCTTATAATTCCGGATACACAAAGAGCTGAACGATATCTGAACTTTATTGGTTACTACCGTCTATCAGTATATTTTCTTCCCTTCCAAAATGATAAAGACAAGTTTGATAATGATACAAAATTTGATGACATTCTTAATCTTTATATTTTTGATCGAAAATTAAAACTATTGGTTTTAGATGCAATTGAACGTATTGAAATTGCAACAAAAGCTGTTATTTCGAACTACATGAGTCAAAAATTTGATATCCATTGGTTTTTATTGAAGACTCTGTTTCAAAACAAATCTGAATGGGAATTTTTCATCGAAACAACCGACAATGCAATACAGAGAAACAGGAAAAAAGACCACATAAAACATTACCTTAAAAAATACGGCTCAAAATCACCTTATCCACCATCATGGAATATTATGGAAATATTAACATTTGGAAATATTTCTCATCTATTTTCAAATCTCCGAGGCAAGCATAAAAAGGGGATAAGCAAAAATTTTGAGCTTACATCGAAATCCATGGATGACGTATTGAGATCAATAGTTGATTGCAGGAATTTATGCGCCCATCACGAACGATTTTGGAATTCAAGATCGAAACATTCAATTTCTAACGATTCAACGCAATTAATTGCAAAAGGGTTTAATGGAAATAATCGGTCTGCATATTTTCAACTATATATTATTGATTTCATGATGCAAAAAATCACAACCAAGTCCACTTGGCGGGAAAGAGTTTCTGAACTATTACAGTTACTGCCAGAAGTATTTCACGGAAAACACATGGGATTTCCAAAACGTTCCATTTTTTAATAACAGCATCCCAACAAAAAAATGAACCGGGTGTGACCGGTTATTTTTCAAGTTAAACTATATTTCCTGACAATCTTAATCAACCCTATTTCCCCACAGTGTTTTTTATAATATATAAATTCCATTTTAGAGGTTTCTGGAAAATTCTTTTT
>CALGRI010000033.1 GCA_937880875.1 uncultured Pseudomonadota bacterium | reverse complement strand
GCTGGTCAACTTTTATTTCCATTTCATCGTATGCACGCCGCAGCTTTTCCGCTGATTGCTTCCTCTCGGTGATGTCCGTCACATTGCCTTCATAACGGGCAATCTTACCGTCTCGATCATACATAACACGGGTACTGTTAGACACCCAAATATGTGAACCGTCCTTACACTGGGCTTTGAACTCGAAATGTTCTACAAATCCGTCTTTCTGGAGAAGCTGCTTATACCTATGCCAGTCTTCAGGATTTGCGTAGTACTGTGTTGCAATATCGAAAATGCTGGAGAGTAGCTCTTCAGGAGATACATAACCGATCATTGTGGCGAATGCAGGATTGACATTAATAAACCGACCTTCCGGCGTACTCTGAAAAAAACCTTCAACGGTATTCTCAAAAATACTCCGGTATCTTTCTTCACTTTCTCGCAATGCCTCTTGGGCCAGTTTTCGTTCTTTAAGTTCATTCTCTAATGCTTCTGTTTTCAGTTCAACATTGCGCTTAAGCGACTTATTCCAGGAATAAATAATGATCACAGGCAAAAGGGTGAGACCTATAATTATTGACACAATAATCCAAAAGCTTCTACTTTCAAAGATACGTTGTTGCTTAATATGTATCCATTTATTAGAGATATCAGTTCTCTTTTTTTCAGAAATCTGTGCCAATCCTTTCTGCAGAATATTATTCAGGACTGGCCAGTCTTTCCTGGAAGCCATGGAGAGTTTAAAGGACAAGTCTGTTTTTCCTGCTATACGAATGTTTGATACTTTATTTTCTTCAATCTTGATTGATGCCACTGTCAAAGCAGTAACCCAGGCATCGGCTTTTTTTACAATAAGATTGTTCATAGCAGCATCTGCATCAATGGCAGGCTGTAGATTCAGGTAGCTATAACTTTGCCTCAGATAATCGTCTACTATCCATCCCTTGGTGAAGGTGACTTTCATGTCCTTCATTGTTTCAAGGGACAGGTTTCCTTTAAGGTCATCTCTCGTAAGGATAACTATCGGGATAACGATGTATGGTTCGGTGAATAACATCCAATGTTCACGTTCTTCGCTTATTGCAAATGCACACAATACATCAACTTCTTTATTTTTAGCTTTCCTTAGTACCTCATTCCACGTTTTGATGCTGACAATATCAAAGCTAAAGTTGAGACTTTTTTCAAGCAATCGAACGTAATCGGCAGCTAATCCATTAAATTTACCATTTTCATCAATATAATCTATCGGTTTCGCATTTGGATCATGTGCCAGCCGAATTTTACCGGTATGCTCTGAAAGCCATGCCCTTTCCTCTGGTGTCAATGGATCTACAGGCATTTCTTTCATGCAGCCAACAGAAAAGAAAACTGAAAATACAAATATCGCCAACATTAATTTCAAGAGAAAAATTTTCTTAATAAAAACATTTGATATGCTCATAATTTTCAGTCTTATTAATCGATATATTGTGCTGAAAAGTAAAAGAATTAAATTCAAAGAAAATACACCCTTTAAAAAATCATTAGCAGAAAATCACGCAACAAAAAAAAGTTGCAACATAATTTGGAGACAAAAATTACCCGCCATTAAAAATAATTGATGGTGTTAATTTATGAGAGTATTTCAAACGATCTCACACAGATTCGCAGCTCCATTATATTATCAACTTGAATATGAAAAATCATCTTGTACTACAGCCACAGGGTCATAAACTTGAATTAAAATTTATTTTACAGCGTTTTTTAATGCTTTCCCTGGGACAAATTTAGGTACATTTTTTTCTGGAATGTTTATTTCTTTGCCTGTTTGGGGATTCCTTCCTTTTCTGGCTTTTCTATTAGCTGTTTTGAATGTTCCAAAGCCAATCAGTGTAACAGTGTCATTACCGGAAAGAGCTTCTGTAATTGCTTTGATTGTGCAGTCGACAGCGACTTGAGCATCTTTCTTGCTACTAAGTACTTCTGAAACCTTGTTAATCAAATCTCTTTTGTTCATTTTAATCACTCCTTTTTTAAAAGAACTTCATTTTCATCCACAATGATCAATTTCTGACAATGATGACACAACATATTTAATTTCTGAACATTACCTTTGAAAAGAAATCTTTTACAATGAGGGCAGCGATATTCTTTAAGATTCGGGTTGCTCTGCGCTGGTAGAATTATCGGCCCTGTATTACTCATTTTTCTCGCTTTACATGATTATGGCTGTTTGTAAACCGCAGTTTTTTTACATTGGTCTTTGGTAAGGTGACATATATCCTTTCAAGTCATAGATATCATATAGGATCATGCTATGATCATTTAGTTTTAATTATTATTTTCATCCAGCACTTTTCTGACTATAGTTGCCAGATCTTTTTTGGAGAATGGCTTCTGAACAAAGTGCACCCCCTCATCCAGAACACCGTGATGGGCAATGGCATTAGCCGTGTATCCGGACATGAATATGCACTTGAGATCAGGAAAAAGGGATTGCAGTTGTTCTGACAGTTCACGCCCGTTCATTTCTGGCATGATAACATCCGTAACAAGCAGGTGAATTTCGCCTGTATGCTCCTGGGCCAGGTTCATGGCCTTTTTTGGTGTGTCTGCAGTCAACACAGTATAACCCAGCCCATTAAGAATTTTTTTGCCAAGTTTCAGGATTGTTCGATCATCCTCCACCAGCAGGATGGTCTCACCATGGCCTTGCGGGATTACTGCCGTGTTTTTCTCCTGGCTCTCAACAGCCTTGCCCTCATGCCGGGGAATATAAATTTTAATACTCGTTCCTTTACCAGGTTCACTGTAGACGTTGATGAATCCGTTGTTCTGTTTAACGATGCCGTAGACTGTGGCCAGTCCAAGGCCGGTTCCCTTATCTATAGCTTTTGTAGTAAAAAA
Source organism: uncultured Pseudomonadota bacterium (assembly GCA_937880875.1). Classification (GTDB taxonomy): domain Bacteria; phylum Desulfobacterota; class Desulfobacteria; order Desulfobacterales; family Desulfobacteraceae; genus Desulfobacula. The sequence continues at coordinate 5,926 of CALGRI010000033.1, read as the reverse complement.
CGGTTCAAAAATATCATCCAGTATTTCTTTATCCATGCCGCAGCCATTGTCAGTTATTGCCATTAAAACAAAAGCACCTGGAATAAAACCGGCATGATCGGCACAATAGCCTGCATCAAAGACCACAGTGTCTGTCTCAATTATGATTTTGCCAACTCCGGCAATGGCGTCTCTGGAATTGACGCACAAATTGGCCAGAATCTGGTCGATCTGGGAAGGATCCATCTTAACATTCCACAGGTTTTTCCCTGGCAGCCAGACAAAATAAATGTCCTCACCTATGAGGCGCCGGAGCATTTTGATCATGCTTTCCACGGTCTGGTTCAGGTTAAGTGCAATAGGGGCAATGGTCTGTTTGCGGGCAAAGGCCAGCAGTTGCCGGGTAATATCCTGCGCGCGTCTGCCGGCCTTGAGAACCTGATTGAGATCGGCATGCAACGGTCCTGCTGGATCTGCATCCATCATGGCCAGTTCAGTGTAACCCATGATCACTGTGAGCGCATTGTTGTAATCATGTGCCACCCCGCCTGCCAGACGTCCCACAGATTCCATTTTTTGAGCTTGATTGAATTTCGCTTCAAGTTTTTTGTAATCGGTCATATCAATGGAAACAGCCATGCTCCTGATAATGTTTCCATCACTATCCTTTTCAGAGATTGCAGACAGCAAAACATTTATTATCTCACCATTTTTTTTAACAAACTGATAAGGGATATCGTTTATGTACCCATCTTTTAAAAATCTGGGCATATTTACCTCAACTGCTTCCTGTCTTGATTTTTCGGTGAGAAAGTCAATAAATTTTTTTTTGATAACTTCATTTCGTTCATAACCCAATTTTTTTAACCAAAAGTCACTTACACTTACCAAGCATCCATCAATATTTGTGGAATGCAGCATTGCCGGTGTTTCATTATAAAGCTTTCTGTAACGTTCTTCACTCTCTTGAAGTCTTTTTTCTTCTTGTATGCGCTCTGTTATATCTGAAATGATATGGACGATTTGAAATAGGTCTCCATTTTCATCCAAGATAGGATCGACAATAACTTGAAGTGTTTTTTCACCGTCATCCATGATCATGGTTTCTCTTTGACGGGTTTCCCGCATACGTAAAACCGGACATTCAGGGATGGGTTCCTGGGTCTTATGTACAAGTTCCCAACAAGTGGAACCAATGGTTTCATGGAAAGATTTTTTAAGAAATTTTTCCATGGCTTTGTTACACCGAAGGATTTCTCCCTGGGGACTTAAAAGGCTGATGGCATCATCAATGGCATCAAAGGTAGTCCTCCATTGATCTGCAACTTCCTTTAAAGCTTTTGCTAAAACTCGGCTTTTTCTAACTTCATTTCTTTCTTGTATGGCGCGAGTGACTGCCGAACCCAGCTTTGACAGATTTTCCTTAATCACATAATCTGTTGCGCCATTGCGCATTGCTTCTATTGCTTTTTCTTCACCAATCGTTCCGGATACAAAAATGAAAGGTAGATTGGGGCTCCTCTCTCGTGTTAACAAAAGGGCGGACAAACCATCATAGGACGGAAGGGTATAGTCGGCTAAAATAATATCAGGCACAAAATTTATTAAAGCGTCCAAAAAATTGTCTTCTGTCTCTACGACTTTAATTCTGAACAAAAAGTCTTCTTTGGACAACTCGATATTTATTAATTCTGTGTCTTCAGAATTGTCTTCGAGCAAAAGAATATTTAATTTTTCAACCATTTTTCTTACCCCCCCCTCTATTTTTTGGATAAATCAAACTGGTGGTTTGTTTAATAATAACCAATACATTCCCAGTTCGGAAACCGTATCCAAAAATTTTTTAAAGTCGACCGGCTTTGTAATGTAGCTGTTCACGCCCAGCCTATAGCTCGCAGCAATATCCTTTTCTTCCTGTGAAGATGTAAGCACGACAACCGGAAGAAGTTTTGTTCGGTCATCTGCCCGGATTTCGCGAAGAACTTCCAGACCGCTAACTTTAGGCAGCTTTAAATCGAGCAGGATGACCTTTGGTTTAATATTAAAATCCCTGTCTTTATACTTGCCTTTGGCAAAGATATAGTCCAGAGCTTCTTCGCCATCTTCAACCACATGAACTTTATTGGCAAGGTTCTGCTTTTTGAATGCCCTGAGCGTTATTTCGACATCTTCAAGGCTGTCTTCAACCAGAAGGATTTCAATCATGTCCATTTCATTCATTGTTTTCTCCTTTTTTGGGTAAGCTGAAATAAAAAGTTGCGCCTTTGTCCACAGCTCCTTTGGCCCATATGCGGCCACCATGTTTTTTGACAATGCGCTCGGCAAGGGAAAGCCCGATTCCTGTGCCTTCATATTCTTTGGAGCTATGAAGTCTCTGAAATACTTCGAAGAGTTTATCAGCGTATTTCATGTTGAATCCAACACCATTGTCTTTGATGCAATAAATATTCTCATCATTGTCAGTGTTTCCCTGAATTTCGATTATTGCCGGATTCTTTTCTTTTGTGAACTTTATGGCATTGGAAAAAAGATTGTATAAAACTTCGCGTAACATAGCCCTGTCTCCAATTGAATCAGGCAGAGGATTCATATTAAATTTTACGATCCTTTCACCTAAATCCTCCTTGAGTTCACTGATCAATTCATTTGTCAATTGATTCATATCTACTGTAGAAGTGATTATTTCCTTGCGGTCAAGGCGGGAAAAGGCAAGGAGATCATCAATAAGCTGTCCCATTTTTTGAACATTTTTCCCGATTACATTTAAAACACGCCTGCCTTCGGGATCAAGCTTTTCAGCATGGTCTTCTAAAAGAATCCGGGAAAAACTGTCAATGGCGCGAAGAGGTGCCCGAAGATCATGGGAAACAGAATAACTGAAGGCTTCCAGCTCCTTGTTGGCCGATTTAAGCTGAGCGGCACTCTTTTTGATTGCTTCTTCCGCCTTTGAACGCTTTTCGGCCATTTTATTGAAGGCTACAGACAGCTGGCCGATTTCGTCGTTGGATGTAATCTGAATTCGGTGCCCCAGATTTCCGAGACCAATCTCTTCGGTTCCTTTGACTAATCGCAAAACCGGCCTTGTAATGCTTCGGGAAAAAACAAAGCCGAGTATGCACACCACCGCCAGAATGCCTAGCCCAATCCATAAAATGGAATATTTCAACCTGTCTATCGGCGCCAAAGCTTCTGATTCATCTATTTTGGCAATCAGTGCCAAGTTCAATCGTTTTGTCTTAATGAAATACCCAATGGTCGGCACGTTTCGGTAGTCCATAAATTGTCCCGAACCCGCAGTCCCCGAAAGCGCCTGCTTTGCTCCATCAGTGAATATCCATTTCTGAAAGGCGGCGTTAGGCGCAAACAGCATATTCGTGATCAGTAGATTGTATTTATTGATCAGGTAGGTCTCACCGGTTCGGCCAAGACCGCTTCGCTCCTGCATGATCGAACTTAACATTTTAAGATTGATATGAGCGACTAGTACGCCAATTAATTTTTCGGACTGATCCTTGAGGGGTATGGAAATTACCGCAGTCGGTTGATCCATGATCAGGCTGTGAGACACATCCGACAGGTAGAGATGCTTTTTGCCTTTAATAAAATAATCTTCCTCTTTCCTGAATTTCCCTTCCCAGGCAGCATTGGAGGAAACAACAATTTTACCGTTGGTGCTGTTTATTAGAAACACCGGAGAAAAGTGCTCCAGAGACTCTATTTTTAAAAATTCTGTCACAATTGTGTCATGGGCTACCAGATATTCGGGGCTATTTGCCGGCAATCTCGTCAATTCAACGGCATATCTTTGAACATTTTCGTTCAGCGACAGAATGATCATTATATGTTCCAAGTGCTCTATCCAGTAACCGAGTTCCTGTTCTTTCAGAATGGCAACACTTTCGAGATGGGACTCAACGCCTTCGATTATAGCTCTGCGCCCAAGGTCATAGGCAAAATAGCCTATACCACAAAGGGGCACGATGGTTAATAGTATAAAATAGATCAACAGCTTGACTTTCAGGCTTTTTTTAATAGATAACATCCCCTTTGTTCCTATTGCCCTTGATCATAAATTTTGTTTAAAAACTGCATGGTATAGGCTTCCTCCATTTTGATCGGCTGGGTCACCACATGGACGTCCAGAAGCATTTGATACATAGTCTGCCAGACACTTTCATCCATCCATCCGATGGGTATTTCACCGGTATGGATCAAAGGGGTCTGTGCTTTAACCATCCGTTGCTGAATGCTCTTATCCAGCGTCGGATCGTATTGAAGGGTTACATCTATAGCCTCTTGCTGATTTTCAATGCTATGGCGCCAGCCCCTCAATGTAGCCCGCAGAAACCTTTCAACCAGCTCCGGATGTTGCTGAACCATTGCGTTGCTCGTAATAATAGTATCTGCATAGAAATGAATGCCATAGTCATTCGGCCAGATCATGTTCAATACATACCCCTTTGCCTCAAAATCGAGAACCAGGCCGGTTCGGTATGACAGGCTTATGTCAATTAATCCGGTTGCTAAGGGTTTTGTATCCCGCTCATATGGGACGACCTCAAGAACGGACGGCTGAATCTGCAACTTTTTTAGAAACATTTGATGCAGAATGGCCGAATCATCGGGAATTGATATTTTCTTTCCCTCAAAATCACGTGGGCGGTTGATTTTGGATTCTTTTAGGGCGATATATACATAAGGACTTCGCTGGAAAATAACAGAAATGGCTATGATTGGTTTGCCCGCTGCCCTGGCTTTGAGAACCATCTCTGCGCCTATAACGGCAAATGTGGTTTGTCCACTGACAACATCTTCAATGATGCTGTCTGGAGATTCGTCAGGGCCGCAGGGATTAAGGACCACCTCAATATTTTCTTCCTTGTAGAAGCCATTCTTTTCAGCAATGTAAAATCCTGCAAATTGCGCCTGATGAATCCATTTAAGCTGTACTGAAACCTTCTCAGCAAGATATTTCTCTTTTTTCTGGCAGCCGGCTACTACTAATACGACTCCTGCCAGCAGCACTGTCACCAAAATGGTTAATAACTTTTTCATTTTTAATATTCCCCAAGTTAGAACTAAATTCTATTAGAAACAGAGAAAATTTGTCCGGTCTATGGCATTGCTTCTAACTATGACAGCTCCCTTATAATTTTTAACAATCCCATGGATGACAGAAAGCCCAGACCTGAACCCTTTCCCAGTTCTTTCGTAGTAAAATAAGGGTCAAAAATATTATCAATGATTTATTGGGGGGGATACCCACACAGTTGTCCTTGACACGTAGGCAATTATGAAACCCTTCCGGCAAATTTAAATCAGAGTTGGCTTCAATTTTATTCAAGCTTACTTTTAGAACGCCACCGGTCTCCTCCATGGCATGATACGCATTGGTACTTGGCGGGAATGCAAGTTTTTTATCCATACGCGGGTTACTTCTTTTTTGGTTACTATTTTGTTTTATGACTAAATACGTTAATTGAGTGGCTAATTTGAGAAGCAATCTCATGATGTTCGAAGGCTCTTTTAGAAGATACCACACAACGACATTATTTTATAATAATTTTATTTTGCTTAGATAGTCAAGGGATTTTTAACCGTAGTTTTTTCATCTTCTAAGTCTTTGCTTTAATTTGGATGGCAATCCTCTAAAGCCATCGCCCTTTATTATAAAATTTATATATACTCAATTACGATAAAAGGTAATTACAATTTTTAATCCTAAGAAAAATACAATTCTATTTTTTAGATATCCCTGCTCTCTGCGAAAGTAAAACATGGGTTACAATGGTAGATTTACTCGCGATCATATATGGTATTATCTGTCAGGAGTCAAATTTGACAGATTACCGAGCGCTTCATCCACCAGTCTGGGCTTTAAAAAATTTACCAAGGTACAAGATATGGTATAGACGAATTTTTTAGTTTCGGATCAGAAATTAAACTT
>CALGRI010000032.1 GCA_937880875.1 uncultured Pseudomonadota bacterium | reverse complement strand
AAATAGGTACAATCCAGTTGATGCGGTTTGGAATATTTTACCGGGGGATAATATTCAAGCGCCTGGGCTTCATTTGGCTCGCGGTCTGAATTCTTGCCAAATATCACAGACCCGTCTTCCGTCGCGTTTGAAACTGCCACAAATGTATCACACATCAGGTTCTTTCTACCCTCCCAAAACTTTATCGTTTAATGGCACCTTATCTTTGAATCACGCCTTATCTTTTAACCGTCCCTTATCTTTTAATTGCACCGGGCAGGATAAATTCATATCTTTTTCTCAACAAATGCACCGTGATAAACCGCTCTGTTTTTCGCAGAGCTGAAAACAGGGTCCAGATCATTTTATCTTCCTTATAATACGTATCAATCTCTTTTTGAGAAATCGCCTGCTCCAGATATTTATTAACAATTTCTAAAAACCAGGGAATCAAATCCGGCCGCTGCTCCTTATACAGATTGGCAACAAGGTCTATTACCACTTTTTTATGATCATAATACCGGCCGATAACATCATCAAGATCAAGCCTTCGCACCAGCCAGCGGATATACACGGGAACGCTTTGCAATAATAATTCAACCTCCAGTTGTTCTATCCCGTTTTTCCGGACAAACGGAGTAGAGGTATCCACCAGAAACAGTTTTCTTTTTCCATTCTCCTCCATCCACACCCAGTTGGACAACTGGCAATCCATTGCTATTTCAAACTGTGGCATCTGCTGCGTATTAAAGTTCCAGATGTGGGTCAGAGCCGACATAATCTGCGCAAGCATGTCAATTCTATCCGCTTCACTAAGAGTCTTAATCAGGTTATGACAGAAAAATTGATCCTCAAACCGCTGCTGGGCAAAATAGATGACCACAGGATGCCCGGGAACCTGGACAATAAATGCATCATCTTCAGGCAGGTTGATCCCGGCCTGTCTTAAAAGAGCGCAATATTCAAAATACATCTGCTTATAAGACTCGGCTGTCTTAACATCCGGAAAAATGGGAATTCTTTTGTAGATGATGTTCTCTTCTCCCCCTATCTGGAAAATAGCTGAGATTTCACCAAATCCGATGATTTCAGCCGGGATGGAAGCCCGGGACAAATCATGGGGAATCAGTTCGTGTTCAAACCGGTTTAATAATTCAATATCAATATCCATTGTGCCTCCAAAACCTATTCTCCTGACATTGCTTTAAAAGATGTTTCCATTATGGTTAATATCTCCTCTGCCTCTGTCTTTGAAATATTCAGTACGGGCAGAAATTGAATGACTCGTGGATCATTGCCGGAATACACAACATAAATGCCATTGTCAAAAAAAAGTTTGATTAAAAACAATGCCGTGATCTCATCTTTAAACTCAAGCCCCATCATCAGGCCTTTGCCCCGGATTTTCAAACCCAGGCCCGGATATCTGCCACCAAGCGCTTCAAGCTGCTGCCTGAAAAATTCACCCAACGACACCACATGATCCAGGAACGGCTGTTTCCGGGATATTTCAATCACTTTCATGGCGGCAAAACAGCCTATTTCACTGCCCCCATAGGTTGAAATATGCAAAAAAGGATTTTCCTTAAAAAAATCTTTATATTTTTCATGGTAAACCGTGGCACTGATCGGATATATCCCCCCGCTCATCCCCTTGCCCATGACAATCATATCAGGTCTGACATCAAAATTTTCAAACCCCCAGAATCTGCCGGTTCTACCAAAGCCTGTCTGAACCTCATCCAGGATCAGAAGGCTTGCATTTCTCTCACAGATCTCTTTAACCCTTTTTAAATATTTCTCAAAAGGTGTCACCATCCCCATTGTAGCCGGAATGGTTTCCAGGATTACGGCAGCCGTATTGGAACCAACGGCTTTTTCCATTTCATCCATATCGTTAAACATGACCTGCTTAAACCCTGCCGGAACCGGCTTGAATTTTTCCTTGAATTTTTCGTCTCCCGTTGCAAGGGCAAATCCCGTATGGCCGTGATACCCTCCCCGGGCTGAAATAATTTCTTCTCTGCCTGTTACCCCCCGGGCAAGCTTGATGGCAAGATCAATGGCTTCGCCCCCACTGACCCCGTAAACAACCTGGTTTAACCCTTCAGGCAGGGTTTGGGCAATCATTTTACCCAGCATTGCCTTGGGCTTGCTGATCAAATGATGATTACCGATATCATAGGTTTCCATTGCCTGGGTTACGGCTTTGATAACCGCCTTGTTCCGGTGACCCAGGTTAAAAACCCCGCCATTACAATGGCAGTTATAAAATGTTTTCCCATTGACATCACTTATTTTACAGCCGCCCCGCTTTTCAGGAACAAGAACGATATCGTATTTCTGATAAAATTCAACTTTTCCGGGATACACATGATCAGCATATAGTCTAATGGTTTTATCCCTGTCTGAATCCATATTCTCCCCCTGATATAAAGTGTCTCAATCCTTACCCGTTCCAGAAGGGTACAAATATTTATTTTTCAAAGCAATAGATAACATGAATAAATTTTCAAGGGCTTAGTATTTTCACCCATTGATTTTATTACACCCCCTAGATATAACACAATAGTTTCTTTTTCTCTCCTTGTTGTCTCTACTCGCGAGAATGTAAGCGAAAGGGCAGAGCTATGCCAAATGCCTTTCCTTTAAAAATCCAGCGGGCTTTTGATCGTCCTTGATTTGACCGTGTGGGTATAGATCATGGTGGTTCGGATAT
>CALGRI010000031.1 GCA_937880875.1 uncultured Pseudomonadota bacterium | reverse complement strand
GCCCCAAAGGAACTTACACAGCTTTACCGGGCACAAAGATATATCAATCCATCGCCCTATCTTTTTTTCATGCATTTTAATGAGGTTGCCCTTGTAGGATCATCGCCTGAAGTTATGGTACGTCTGGAAAATGGTCTGGCAACCGTTCGGCCGATAGCAGGAACAAGGCCAAGAGGGAAAAATGAACAGGAAGACAGAATGCTGGCAGATGAACTTTTATCTGATGAAAAAGAACGCTCAGAGCATCTTATGCTTGTTGATCTTGGCCGTAACGATCTGGGAAGAGTTGCTGAAACCGGAACTGTCCAGGTGACGGATCTTATGATCGTTGAAAGATACTCCCATGTCATGCACCTTGTTTCAAATATCAATTGTGATCTTTTAAAAGGAAAAGACGTATGGGACCTTATCCGGGCGACATTTCCCGCAGGTACGCTATCCGGCGCCCCAAAAGTACGGGCAATGGAGATAATCGCTGAACTTGAAAAAGAGCCTAGAGGTCCATATGGCGGTGCGGTAGGGTATATTTCCTTTAATGGGAATATGGATCTTGCCATAACCATACGAACAGCAATTATTGAAGGGGATAAACTTACAATAAGAGCAGGAGCTGGTATTGTGGCAGATTCTGATCCTGAAAAAGAACGGATTGAAACGGTGAATAAAGCAAAAGCCATTGATAGAGCATTAAACCTCTTAAATAAAAATTCAAAAGGAGAAAACCCATGATTGTAATGATAGACAATTATGATTCGTTTACATACAATTTGGTTCAATACCTGAGAATGCTGGGCGCAGATGTTCTGGTATTCAGAAACGACGAATTCACAATAGATGATATTGCTTCAAAAAATCCAACAGGCATAGTTATCTCTCCAGGGCCTGGACGACCTGAGGGTGCTGGCTTAACACTTTCTGTAGTTAAAAACTTTTCAGGAAAAAAACCTATTTTAGGCGTCTGCTTAGGGCATCAGAGTATTGCAGCAGCATTTGGCGGAAAAATCATACGGGCAAAAAAATTAATGCATGGAAAAACATCAATGATAAATGCGGATGGCAGGCACATATACACGGGAATTAAAAAACCTTTCCAGGCAATGCGTTACCATTCTTTGGCTGTTTGCCGGGATACCCTTCCGGATTGTTTTGAAATAACCTCACAAACAGATGATGGGGAAATAATGGGGATAAGACACAAAACCCATTCAACACAAGGCATGCAGTTTCATCCGGAATCCATAATGACACCTATTGGGAAAAGATTGCTTAGAAATTTTTTAAAAAGTACAGGAGAAATATAATGTTTCGTAAAAATTTAATCAAAATTATCAAGGGTCAGAACTTAAGTGATTCTGAAATGTCTCAAATGATATTGGATATTTTTTCAGGTGATATTACAGATGCCCAAATTGGCGCTTTTATGGCAGCATTGGCTGCAAAGGGTGAAACTTTTGAAGAATTGGCGGGAGCTGCACGTGCAATGAGGAAAAAAGCTGTAAAAATACAAGTGTCTTCTCCTGTTGTTGTGGACACCTGTGGAACGGGCGGAGATGGTTCAAATACATTTAATATTTCAACAACAACAGCGTTTGTCGTGGCCGGCTGTGATGTTATCGTTGCAAAACATGGAAACAGAAGTGTTTCAAGCAAATGCGGAAGTGCGGATGTTCTTGAAGCATTAGGCGTAAAACTCGACCTTGTTCCTGAAATTGTAGAGGAAGCCATTGAAGAAGTGGGTATTGGTTTTCTTTTTGCGCCCCAATATCACGGAGCCATGAAATATGCCATTACCGCAAGAAAACAAGTGGGGATAAGAAGTATTTTTAATATGCTAGGCCCTTTAACCAATCCTGCTGCAGCAAATTGCCAGCTCCTTGGCGTTTATGCCCCTGAATTAACAGAAATGTTTGCCCAGGCATTAAATATGCTCGCCGTTAAAAAGGCCTTTGTTGTTCATGGTCATGATGGTCTGGATGAAATCTCAATCTGTGCGCCAACAAGGATATCCCAATTAAATTGCGGCCAAATCAAAACCTTTGATTTAAACCCTGAAAAATATTTTGAAGAACTGGCTGATCCAGGTGATCTTTGTGGCGGTGATGTTAAAAAAAATGTTGAAATCATCCAAAATATATTGACGGGAGAAAAAGGCCCTAAACGAAATATTGTACTGCTTAATTCTTCGGCTGCCCTTGTTGCCGCAGGACAGGCAAATGATTTTTTTGAAGGAATAAAACTTGCCAAAGCATCTATAGATACTGGTGCTGCAATGGATAAACTTAATAAGCTCGTTCAATTCACTCAGGAAAACGGATAATTCAGCGGTTTTCAGCCGGGCACAAAATAAATTTACTCTTAAAATGATCTCGGAGCAAAGAACATATGGGAAAAAATTTTTTATCAATCATTGTTGATCATAAAAAACAAGAGGTCGCTTCAGCAAAAAAAAATATAAGTGAGAATCAATTAATGAAAAGAGCTGCTCAAAGAGACAACAAACGTCCTTTTCTTGAAAACCTTAAAAGATATAATGGTATAAATACCGTCAATATTATTGCAGAAATCAAAAGGGCATCCCCGTCAAAAGGAGATATTAGTATAGGCCTTAATCCTGAAATCCTTGCCCAAAAATACGAAAAGGGGGGAGCGCAGGCAATATCTGTATTAACAGACACAAAATATTTCAAAGGCAGTTTTGATGATTTCAAAAAAGTACGAAGCGCCTCATCCCTTCCCATGCTGAGAAAAGATTTTATGATATCATCATATCAATTCTATGAGTCATGTATTCTTGGTGCTGATGCTGTTCTGCTTATTGCCCGCATTCTAACAAAAACACAGCTTAAGGATTATCTTGATCTTTCATTTGAACTGAATTTAGATGCCCTGGTTGAAATCAACTCTGAAGAAGACCTTGAATCTGCCAATGATGCCAATGCAAAACTTATCGGGATTAATAACAGAAACCTGGGTTCCTTTGATACGGATATAAACACTGCCATGCGCCTTTCGTCCCTTCTTGATGCAGACCAGATTGCTGTTGCTGCAAGCGGCATTACAAAAAAACAAGATATTATAAAAAACCAATCATTTGGCATTTATAATTTTCTTATTGGAGAAAGCCTTGTAAGAGCCGATAATACCGTCGATTTTTTAAAATCACTCTGCTCTTTATAGTTAAAATAAAGGGGGAACTTTATGCACGAAACTATTATAAAAAATTCATCGCACACACCACAGGTTAAAATATGTGGTCTCACAAGGGTTGATGAAGCCATACAATGTGCTGAACTTGGAGCGGATGCCATTGGATTGGTATTTTTTGAAAAAAGCCCGAGAAATGTCACCATAGAACAGGCAAAAGAAATTAGTTTAAGCCTGCCAGAAAATATTTCAACGATTGGTGTTTTTGTAAATAAACCATTTGGATATATAATGGAACGGGTTGAAAAATGTTCTTTAAATGCCGTTCAACTCCATGGCATGGAAGGGCCTGATCTTGTAAACCAGCTTATAGAAAAAGACCTCATTGTAATAAAATGCCTTTACCTTGATAGCGAGCCATTCCTTAAAGACGTTTCAGAATATAATGCCACGGGTTACCTTGTTGAAGGTGCAAAAGGCATTTTACCGGGAGGAAACGCTCTTTCATGGGATTGGGCAAGGGCAAAAGATTTTGGTAAAAAGCATCCGTTTATCCTTGCCGGCGGGCTTATTCTGGAAAATGTTTCCAGGGCAATATATAAAAGCCTGCCAGATGCCGTTGATATAAGTTCAGGGGTTGAAAGCAAGCCTGGAAAAAAAGATATAACAAAAATAAAAGCATTTATTGAGGCTGTTTCAAAATCTTCAATAAAGGACAAAAACAATTTTAGGAGAATTTTTTAATGACAGCAAATCATCCATGCCAGGATTCCACCAACCAGGCATTAGAATCATTTCAAACACTTTGCAGCCCGGGGAATAAAAAAATGAATAGAATAAAAACCACTTTTGAAGAAGCTGAAAAAAAAGGTGAAAGAGCACTTATTGGATTTGTAACGGCAGGTGACCCTGATATTGATGCCTCACTGGAATTAATAAAACAGATGTGTTCTTCTGGGCTTGATATTTTGGAACTGGGAATCCCCTTTTCAGATCCAACAGCAGATGGCCCTGTTATTCAAAGGTCTTCAGCAAGAGCACTTGAAAATGGCGTTAATCTTGCAATAGTTTTGGAAATGGCAACTAAAATTAGAAAAACCACACAAATTCCCATCATTCTTTTCAGTTACTACAATCCCGTTCATGCTTATGGGGCTAAAAAATTTTACAATGATTCATTAAAAACAGGAGTGGATGGTGTATTAATTGTAGACTTGCCTTATGAAGAGTCCTGGGAAATGATATCAAAATGGGCCGGGGATGACCTTTCTCTTATTCGGCTGATTACGCCAACCACTCCTCTATCAAGAATGAAAAAAATATCAGATTCTGCTTCAGGTTTTTTATATCTTGTCTCAAAAACCGGTGTAACAGGAAAAGGCGGTCTTGATCCGTCCAATATTGAAAAGCGGTTTAATGATCTAAGGTCTGTTACCAATCTACCCATAAGTGTCGGTTTTGGCATATCTACCCCAAAAGACGTTAAGGTGATTTCAAAATTTGCCGACGGCATAGTTATTGGCAGTGCTTTTGAACAATTGATTGAGTCCAACCTTGAAAATAAAAATCTGCCTTTAATTATGGGAAAAAAGGTAAAAGAATATAAGGAAGCTACAAAGCTGTGATACATCGGAAAGCAATTTTATATCTTTGAAAACCTTTTGAACAAGCCTTTCACCAACATGGGGGATCTTTTTCTCATTGTAAAACTCAAAAACTCCTTCAAAATTAGTTTAACTTTTTGTTAAATTTCCTGAGAGAGGATCACTTTATCCTTGTATACGGATTTCATATTCACTATACCTTTGCGAGTACGATCGTATTTAAGAATAGAGGTTACAAGATGTCATTAGAAGCTGTTATTGAATATTTTTCAGAATACAATATGGATCACCGTGTTATGGTCTTAGAAAATTCCACAGCAACAGTAGAAGAAGCTGCCCAAGCCCACGGAGTAGATCCTGATCAGATAGGAAAGACACTATCGTTTAAATTCGACGAGGAACCGATCTTAATTGTCGTTGCTGGCAAAGCGAAGATTGATAATAAAAAATATAAAAAGTATTTCTCCAAAAAAGCCAAGATGCTCAATAAAGATGAGGCCCTTGAGCATACTGGACATGCCCTAGGTGGAGTTTGTCCTTTCGGATTAAAGAAAACAATTGACGTTTACCTGGATGTATCACTGAAAAAACACTCGGAAGTTATTCCAGCTGCCGGAGACCGGTATTCTTCAATACGATTGACCATAGAAGAACTTGAAAAATATTCAAACTGTAAAGAATGGGTGGACGTCTGCAAATATGATTAGACTTCTGCCATCGATCTGGCAGGATTCATTTTCATACCACACCGCAACAAATCTCTCAAAGAAAGCAAAAAATCATCATACCGCCCAGGGCAACAATTGCTCCTGACCTTTGCAGCCAATGCGATAACCTTTTTAAACAAATTTTCATTCTCCATAAAAACATAAAATGATGACCATGTTACATGAATTTTCAAAATGGCTGAAGAATGATTTATGATATTCCAAAAAAAATACTAAACGAAAGCATAAATAAGAAATACGCCGAATGCCACAGCTATAGTTCCTCCAATACGCCCAATAGGCTTTGCAAAAGACAAAGCCCACAACATTAAACGATTGAAATTCCGACGTCCCATTAATGCCATAATTATAGCAGCGGTAATAGAAAACCAGCCAATAATTTCAATTGTAAACGGAAATTTTGATTCGTTGCTTTGGTATATCAATAAAACACCAAGAACAATTCTAACTACGACAGCCAAAATATGTAGGAACAGCTTATCCAAGTTACTTCGAAGAAATCCGAACATAGCTTCTGGATTTATTACAATTACTATTCCGGCCAAAAGAGTCAGAGCGCCAAATATTATTATCAATAAGATCATTATTCTTGAATCTCCAAATATTTTACAATTTATATGAGATACACAGGCAGATTTACGGTACATCAAAAAGCATAATAATGCAAAAAAATGCTTTGCCTTGACCAGAATCGATTTTTATCGGAATTATCGTTTCGAATATTTTTGGTATCTTTATGGATTTGGTCCTCTGAATACTCCCCA
>CALGRI010000030.1 GCA_937880875.1 uncultured Pseudomonadota bacterium | reverse complement strand
CCATAACCATAATGGATGATGCCCGTGGTCACCTGTATGGTTGAGGCACCCAGAAGAATATATTCCAGAGCATCAATCCATGTCTCAATGCCACCGATACCAGACAGCGGCAGGCTTAAGTCTTCACACTTTGCCATATCCGAGATAAACCGCAGACCAATGGGTTTGATTACAGGACCCGAAGTCCCGCTGACAGATCCTATCCCAAAAACATTTGGTTTTGGTGTAAAAGCCTCCAGATCAATCTGAGAAATACCGCTGACTGTATTTATGGCGGAAATGGCATCAGCCCCGCCTTTTTTTGCATAAATGGCAGGCTCGGTCATGTCTGTGATGTTTGGGGTCATTTTTGCAATGACGGGTATGGAAACGCATTGTTTTACAGTGGTTGTAAATTTTTCAATAAGGTCAAAGGCCTGTCCCACATGGTGGCCCGCACCTTCCACGGCCATGTGGGGACATGAAAAATTCAGCTCCAGCATATCAGCGCCATTGTCCTCGGAGACTCGGGCAAGATAGGCCCATTCATCATTGGAAAAACCCATGATGCTGGATATAAGAACATGCCCTGGATATTTTTTCTTTAAATATAAAAAATCTGCCAGATTATCTTTCAAAGGCCTGTCAGAAATCATTTCAACATTCTGAAGCCCCACAAGTCTTTTATTGCCATAACCATACCCGTTCATCCGGGGAGATGGATGAATAATTGGGGTTGTGTCTGAATTCAGGGTCTTGAAAACAACACCGCTCCACCCTGCTTCAAAGGATCTGGCTACCATTTCAGCGCTGTTTGAGACTGGAGATGAAGAAAGAAGAAACGGATTTTTGAATTTTACGCCACAAAAATCAATGGATAAATCAATATTATTTTTATTCATTTTCATCCCTCCTGTGTTGTGAGCTTAGCTCTTCTTCGAACCAAGTAGTTGTCTATGGCATTTGCCGCTGTTTTCCCATCCTGAACCGCATTTACAACAAGAGCCGGGCCTCTTACAATATCCCCTCCGGCAAAAATGGCCTGTTGTGAAGTCTGGCAATTGTCAAGCTTGGCTTGGATCAATTTTTTATCATCAATATCAACACCTGGATATAATTTGTCTGAATCTTCAAAGGCTTTGTTCCCAATGGCTTCCACAACCAGATCAATATCAAGAACCCATTGGGAATCTTTGATTTCAATGGGTGATCTTCTTTGGCCATCCTGGGCCTGTGATAATTGGGTCCGAACAAGTTTAATCCCGGATACTACACCTTTGTCATTTGTGAGGTAAGCCTTTGGCTGATTAAGTATCAGAAAATGAATATTGTTCTCAAGGGATTCCACCTTCTCATCTTTTTCAGCGGGCATCTGGCAAAAGGATCTTCTGTATACCAGATAAACATCTTTTGCCCCGAGACTTGCGGCAAACCCGGCACAATCCATGGCAACAGATCCCCCACCGATAACGGCCACTTTTTTATCCTTGACCTGATCTTTTAGGATATCCAGTCGTCCTGTATGGGGGCTGGACAAAAACTCCACAGAATTATAGACACCTTCAGGTTTTTCATCAAAAATAGTGGCCGCATCCCAAAGACCGGTTGCAATAAAAACAGCTTTAAAGCCTTTATTAAGAAGCTCTTCAGCCTCACCAACTTCTTTTATGGCATGGTTGCACTTAAATTCAACTCCAAGATTTATGATATCTTCAAGCTCTGTTTTAAGATACTCTTTGCTGAATCTATAGGACGGCACCCCATATCGTAGAACACCCCCAGGCTCATCCATTTTTTCAAAAATGGTGACCTTATATCCTTTTTTGGCCAGTTCAGCCCCGCAGCTCAATCCTGCAGGTCCTGATCCTATGACCGCAACTTTTTCAAAAATTGATTCCGGCTTTTCAAACACTTTAAAGCCAATATCACGGCCGTGCCTGACCAAAAACTCCTGAATTTTGCCAATCTGTATTGGCCGGTCAAGATGGGAACTTGCACACTCTTTTTCACATAGCCTGGCCGTGGGGCATAAAATACCGCAGGCGCCGCCCAGGATATTATTTTCCTTTATGGTACGAATGGCACCTTTTATGTTTTGCATCTTAAATTTTTTTATAAATCTCCCAGGATCTGTGTTGGCCGGGCATCCTTTGGAACACGGTGCATCATGACAAAGAAGGCATCTATCCGCCTCGGCCCAGGCCTGACTGAAATCATATCTTTTATCCATAAACCACTCCTTGCTAGGATTAAAACTTAGAACTGCGCAAAACAAAAACAACGGTACTGATAACTTGCTTAACGGCAGACATATCTTTTTTAGATTAATCATTGACAAATAACACCGACCCTATGGTAAATGTCAAGAATAAATTATTGATATTGGAAAATTTAAAATTCGAAAATCACTTGACTTTGATTTTGATTTTTTTAATAGTGTTTTCCAAAAAACATACTATATATTATGTTCGAAACGTCATAAGGAGGCAAGGAGGCAGTCATGTCAAGAATAGTGAAATGTGCCCATATCCAAATGTCAAATGCCCTATCTGAAGGGACTGTTGACCAGATAAAAGAAGCCATGATCCAAAAACATATCCCCATGGTTATAGAAGCCGGAGAAAAAGGTGTAAATATTTTATGCCTCCAGGAAATTTTCCATGGACCCTATTTTTGTTGTGAGCAGGATATAAAATGGTATAAAGCTGCAGAAAAAGTGCCTGGTCCGATAACCGAAAGATTCAGTGAATATGCCAAAAAATATAAAATGGTCATTATTTTACCCGTTTATGAAGTCACCATAGAGGGGGTCTATTATAATACGGCTGCTGTGATTGATGCCAACGGAGAATATCTGGGCAAATTCAGAAAAGTTCAAATACCCCACACCTGGCCGGGCTTCTGGGAAAAATTTTATTTTAAACCGGGTAATCTGGGATTTCCCGTGTTTGAAACCGAATATGCAAAAATCGGTATTTATATCTGTTATGATCGCCACTTTCCGGAATGCGCTCGCATTTTGGCTTTGAACGGGGCACAGATTCTGTTCAACCCTTCCGCAACAACAACGGGGAAATCCCAATATCTATGGGAACTTGAACAACCGGCACAAGCCGTTGCCAATGGGGTTTTCATTGGAGCGAATAACCGCGTTGGACTGGAAAAACCATGGGAATTCGGGGAATTTTACGGGTCCAGCTATTTTGTTGATCCCAAGGGCCAGTTTCTTGTAAAGGGAAGTGCTGATAAAGATGAAATAGTAGTTGCAGATCTGGATCTTGAAATGATTCGTGAAGTCAGAGACGGCTGGCAGTTTTTCAGAGATCGAAGGCCTGAAATGTATGGGGATATTTGCAAACATCTGCCATAAATTCAAGCCATCCTCTTAAGGATCAACTGCCAACGAGAAGTGAATATTAATTTCATTATTTAAGGAAGGAGATTGTATGAGCGCGCAAGAAAAGAATGGAAGCAAGACCGGATGGATTTTATATCCCATCGGCAGCAAGCCCAAATGGCCTCTGGCAATATTGCTTGGTCTGCAGCAGTACTTAACCATGTTCGGGGCAACCGTATTAATTCCTTTTATTATCGGAGGCGCCATAGGGATGCCGCCGGATAAATTGGCTTTACTTATTTCAACCATGTTTTTTGCGTCCGGTATCTGTACTTTAATTCAGCAATCTCCTCTTGGAAACAGGCTTCCCATCATCCAGGGCGGCACTTTTTCATTTTTAGGGCCAGCATTTGCCATCATCGGTATGGTTGCCAGCAAAAAACTGACCGGTGTTGATGTCTGGCAGATTCAAATGCAGGAGCTGGCAGCGGCAGTTATGATCGCTTCTCTTGTGGAGATCGTTCTTGGGTATACCGGAATTCTTGGCAAAATTAAAAATATTATCAGCCCCATTGTTATCGGGCCGACAATCGCCATGATAGGTCTTGCGCTTTTTTCAATAGGCGCGCCCTGGATGGCTGCCAACTGGATTATATCCCTGATCACCCTTATTGCTCTTATTTTGTATTCACAGGTTTTTTCTTTAAAATCCAAAGTGTTTTTGATGTTTCCCGTTCTGCTGGCTATTATCACAGGATGGGTGGCAGCTTGGATCGGTACCGTGACGGGTATGATTGACCCTAGTAATGCCGCGTACTTAAAACCCGATCTTGTGGCGGCTGCTCCCTGGTTCAGCTTTTCACCCATGATGCCTTTCAAATGGGGATTTCCGGATTTTGGCAGTGCCACCCTGTGGGCCGGCGTATTTGGAATGCTGGCAGGATATTTAGCCTCAATGGTGGAATCCATTGGTGATTATTATGCCTGTGCCAGAATCTCAGAAGCACCTGTACCTACAGAGAGAATGATATCAAGGGGTCTGGGAGCAGAAGGGCTGGGATGTCTTATTGCCGGGATTCTTCAGACAGGTAACGGAACCACCTCTTATTCTGAAAACATTGGGTCCATCGGACTTACAAGGGTTGCCAGCCGCAGGGTAATTATTGCCGGTGCCATTTTAATGCTGATTATTCCCATTTGTGGAAAATTTGGAGCCAGCCTTGCAACATTGCCAAAACCCGTTGTGGGCGCCATGTTTGTCGGTCTTTTTGGAATGATTGCATCTGTGGGCTTATCCAATCTTCAACTCGTAAATTTAAACAATTCCCGGAATCTGTTTATCATCGGGCTTGCGTTCTTTTGCGGCCTAAGTGTTCCCTATCATTTCAATCCAATGCTTTCAGCAGCTGCAGTACCCATTGCCTGGGGAGCCGCAGGGACATTTGTCAACGTCCTGGGTAATATTTTCCAGGCCTTATTGACAACGGGGATGTTTGTTACCGCCATTATTGCGATAATTCTGGACAATTTTTTACCCGGTGCTACCAAGGCGGAAAGAGGACTTGAAGCATGGGAAAAAGATGCAACGGAAGAAGCGTGGATTGCAGCGGAAAAAGAATGGGCCAGCATGGAAGAGGGTCAAGCAAGAGTTGTATAAGTTGAACTGCTATTTGTAAACTATATGAAAGTTATGGGAGTTAATCTCTGATATCAACACCCCCATAACTTTCATGTTTATTACCTGAACGAAAAGCCAGAAATATAGTTTTCCAATTTTGGTTAGAGACTTGCAACTATCCAAGATTGTTTTAGGATTTAGGTTAAAACTTAAAACCGTGCCTGAACAAGGTTTTCGTTCAGGCACTATTTAGTACCCAAATGAAAATTGCCATTGGCATACAAGGTTTGATTTATATGGAATTTTTTCAACAATACCATATTGCTATTATAGGCTGCCTTTTTTTAAGTGGTATTATAGGTATGAGCTGGCTTACCCATAAAGAAAAAAAATGGATAAAAAATACCTATAAGAAAGAAGATATCATAGCCCTGGGCTTTGGCATTACCTGTTACGGCCTGTCTTCAGATCAGGGGGCACCCAAAACATATAGAGGATTTTTATTGATACACAGGAGCGGCCTGCTGTTTAAAAATCGATTTTCCAATACCCGGTTTGATATCCCGGCAGAGTCCATAAAAAAAGCCTATCATGCAACTTCCCATAAGGGTGCCAGGCTCTATAAATCGGCTGTGAAGGTTGATTTTTCATCCTCACCGAAAAGCATGGATACCATTGCTTTCAAATTGGCCTATCCCCCCCAGTGGATTGAAATTATTGAAAAAGCATTTATTAAAAATTCGAAATAATATGTTTTTTTAAGAGGCATCTGTTGATAATCGTTTTAAAAGGCATTGTAAAAAATGGAAAAAAATCAATTAAGAGTTAATGGCAAGCGACTTCAACACACCCTTGAAGAAATGGCTAAAATCGGGGCCACACCCAATGGTGGTGTCCAGCGGCTTGCCTTGTCAGATGAAGACAAACAGGCCCGGGATCTGTTTGTAAAATGGCTAAATGATCTTGAGCTTGAAGTTCGCATTGATGAAATGGGTAATATTTTTGGAACACGCAAGGGTCAAAATAATGATCTTGCACCTGTAATGAGCGGCTCTCATATTGATTCTCAGCCCAAAGGAGGACGCTTTGACGGCATTTTAGGCGTTATGGGTCCTTTAGAGGTGATGCGGGTTCTTCATGAAAACAATATCCAGACCCAGCGCCCCATCACTATTGTTGCCTGGACCAATGAAGAAGGAACCAGATTTGCACCGGCAATGATGTGTTCAGGTGTATGGGCCAATGCCCTTGATAGAGACTGGATTTATGACAGAAAGGATATCAATGGTCTGCGGTTTGAAGATGAATTGATCCGGATTGGGTATAAGGGCGAAACACCTGCAGAAAAATCCCCCGTCCACGCCTATTATGAATACCATATTGAGCAGGGTCCTGTTCTTGAAAAACAGAGAATTACCATTGGTGCTCCCAAGGGCATTGTCTGTCTTCACTGGTATGATATTTATCTTGAGGGCGAGGCCAATCAAGTGGGACCCACCCCCATGGAAGGACGTCATGATGCCTTATGTGCAGCAGCCCAGATGATCCTGAAAGTCAATGAGCTCCCGTCTCGCATGAAGGGTAACCTTGTGGCAACCGTGGGAGAAATTCATAATGAACCCAACTCCAGAAATATCATTCCGGATAAGGTTCATTTTACAGTGGACATCCGTTCCTGGGATGATGATCTGGCCATAAGGGCATGGGACCTTGTCAAAAAAGATTTTAAAGATATTGCAAACCTGCGGGGCTGCCCCATTCGTATTGAAGAAACCTGGCGGGTGGAACATTCGCCTTTTGATGAGAAACTGGTACAAAATATTTTAGATACAGCAGACACGCTCGGGTATTCCTCTCTTCGTATGGTCAGTGGAGCCGGGCACGACGCCAGTTATATGAATCAGATTGCCCCCACGGCCATGATATTTGTTCCCAGTATCGGGGGACGAAGCCATGTGGAAATTGAAAATACAACATGGGAAGATTGTGAAGCAGGAACAAATGTGTTGCTGCACAGCATTTTGAACTCCGCTTTAGAATAGGAATACCCTATTAACATCACCCTGATTTATCCAGAAACTTTTTGATACAGAACCCGAACATTTAATAGGGAATATAAGGCTGATACAATTTATGGGGTGGACAGATGCAAAAGATAAAAAAAATACTTTGCGCAACCGACTTGTCCGATGTTTCCGATCATTTGCTCGCCTGGGGAGTTGAGCTTTGTTTACGGTTTGACGCTTCTTTTTTTGTCTTTCATGCGGTTCCTCCTCCCCGCGGTTCTGTTGCCAGACAAATCGAATTCGAAAGAGGCGGCGAAAAAAAAGAAAAGATCGAGAAAGCCCATGCAAAGATAGAAAAATTCATGGAACACTTTGATATAAAATGGGATTTGACCATAGCGTACGGCGATCCTGTTCTTGAAGTTGCAAAGGCTGCAAAAAGAATAAAAACAGACATTGTAATTGCGGCCAGCCTTGGGTTATCGGGATTCCAGCAGTTTTTGATCGGGTCGGTTGTAGGAAGCATGGCAAAAACTATCATGCAGCCTCTTCTGGTGTTCCCCCCTCCCGGCAAAAACCATACCGCCGGCTCAAAACTGGAACTTGCAAATATCATCATCGCCTGCAGTTTGACGGCATCAGATGTTTATCTTAAAAAATACGCACTGGCGTTTTCTGAAAAATTCAATTCAAAGATCTGCCTGGTTCATGTCATGGAATCTCCGATAAATGATAAAATTGCACAGATTCCTTCCGGACATTATAATGACACACAAAGACTTTTAGAAGAAAAAATGGCTTTGAGGCTGGGAAACCTAATGTCGGCCAAAACGCACATCATGCATGGCGTTCCGGGCGAGGAGCTGGCCCTTTATGTAAAAAGCCACAAAATAGATTTGATCATAGCAGGGGTTGATGATCACCCGGGCAGACTTATTACCACTACAACAGCAGCATTGCTTCGCCATCTGCCATGTGCAGTGCTGACGGTTCCCATAAAAAACACTTGACAGGTCCATAAATTTTGGATGATATAAAATGGCATTAAAAACCGGCATTGTAAAAGGGGATATATTTTTAAGGCATATTCCGGACGAGAGTTGTCCTGACACTCCCAAAAGACTCAGTTCCCTGTATTCAATGCTGAATGATCCCGACATGCAGGGTATATGTGTTGATGTTCCTCTCCAAAAAGCGCAAAAAAAAGATATTCTTCTTTTTCACACCCATGAGTATTTTGAAAAAATCGCTGAAACCAAAGGAAAAGATTTCATCGTTTTAACAGCAGACACGCATGCATGTGAGGATAGCTTTGATGCCGCTCTCTATGCCACAGGCGGACTTTTAGCCGCCATATCACAGGTAGCGGCAAATAAGTTGGACAATGCATTTGCTTTGATACGGCCCCCGGGGCACCATGCGGAAAAAAGCCGGGCCATGGGCTATTGCCTGTTCAATCATGTTGCCATCGGTGCCATATTTGCACAAAAGAGGTTAAATTTAGGCAGGATTTTGATCATCGACTGGGATCTTCATCACGGAAACGGTACCCAGCATGCTTTTGAAAGAGATCCCAGTGTATTGTTTTTTTCCATTCATCAGGCCGGGCTTTTCCCGGGTACGGGAAGTTTTGTAGAAACCGGTGCAGGAGCCGGAGAGGGATATACCATCAATCTGCCCATCCCGAAAGGGTATGGTGATGCAGAATATGCTTCCATTTTTGAGTCTTTGCTTGTGCCTGTGGCAGAACAGTTTGCGCCTGAACTGATTCTTGTTTCAGCAGGTTTTGATACCCATAAGGATGATCCCATGGGGGGCATGCAAATGACGGCGCAAGGATTTGCAGGAATGACGGCATCCATAAAAAAAATAGCCGACAAGGCCTGCAATGGTAAAATAGTGATGTCCCTTGAAGGTGGCTATAATTACCACGCACTTTCAGAATCGATAAAAGCTGTTTTAAAGGAGATGGCCGGTGTTACATGCTGTGATGTCAGTGCAATGGCGGCAAAAGCAGATAAAAAAAAGATGACTTATGTTGTCCGGCGCTGCATGGATGTACACAGGAATTTTTTTTAAGGGTTTAAGGGATGATTCATGAATAAAATCAACATTATGGAAGATGCAGTGCAAAAATGGCAGAGAATTATAGATAAAAAAGGGTCTGACGGCGGTGTGCTGGATTGTCCTCCGTGCAGACTATATTATTTCACTTTATGCTTTGGATGCCCCATTGCTCAATATACAGGAAAAAAATTCTGCAAAGGCACGGCGTATGGTCCCTGGTTCCGGCACCAGCTCGAAAAGCATGACAAACTCATCAAAAAAAATTATTGCCCGGAATGCGAGAAACTTGCCCGGGATATGCAGAATTTCATGATTGAAATAAGAGATCATTTAAAAGAGAAAAAAGAACAGGAAAAAGGGAAAGAAGAGTGCTGATCAATGCATTGCTTTTTTTTGAACTTTTTTGCATGACTGCCGCAGTCTTTTTATTGTTTCGCAAAAGCGGCAACACGTTTGCAGAATCAGGGTCATTATCCATTATCTGTGTTTTCATGCTGCTGTCTTTTATCCGCCAGATATCTTTTATTACTGGCTATTTTGTCATTTCCACCTGTTTTGAGGCGCTTTTCCTTATTACGTCATTCGTCCTTATCTTCAGACATCGTTCATATATTTCCAGCATATTGGGCACATTAAAAAGTTTTGGATCTGAAAATCCCATCTCTTTTACTTTTTTGATTTTATGCTTTCTGTATATAGCCATCCATGCGTTTTTACCTGTCCCAAAAGAATTGGAGAATGCACTTTACAATGTACCTATTTATGAAAAAGGCGGTTTTTTTTCATTAGGGGCTGCTTCTGAATTTTCAACGTTTTTACCCATTAACCATTTTATTTTATTCAACACATTTCTGCGGTTTGGAACAGATTCCGGCGCCGGGCTTTTTTGTTTTCTATCCTATCTTTCCATCGGGTTTTCCACTTATGCCCTTGCCAGGCGTTATTCATGGCCGACCATAGCATTTACCACGGCCATTTTAGTCCTGTCCATACCCCGGCTTGTTGTCTTGGTAATTTATCCGGATACAGAGATCATATCTATTGCAGTGGCGCTGTTCTGTATTCTTACAATGTATCGATCCGCAGAACTGCCAAACCTGACAGATTTTATTTTATTGATCCTGGGTATCTTTTTTTGCATATCTGAAAATATTTCCAGCATGATCTTTGCGCCGATCCTTTTTTTGCTGTCCTGCGTGGTTCTTTTCAGGCGGCACGGTATTATCGAATGGAAAAGCATTCTGGGAAAAAACCCTTATGTCTTTTTTGCGGTTGTGCCGGCTGCAATTTTTTCCCAATTCTGGCTTTTTTTATCTCATCATTCTCATATAGCTTCCTGGTCCGGTGCATTTTCAAACATTTCTTTCAATAACAGTGGAATACAGGGAGCGTTAGCCAATTTTATACGATATATTTTTGAAAGTTTTTATTTTACAGCACCAGTAGAACTGTTTCTTGAAAAAATTTTCAACTGGAGCACGGCACAAAGTCTTGAGTCCCTGTATAATTTTTCTGTAAGGCCTTTCTTAGGTGAAAGCGGTGCTGCCCAGGTATTTCATTTAACATGGATGCCCAATGAGATGTTTTCATTCGGACCGGTTGGATTTTTTCTGGTGCTTCCGGCCTTATGTTATGCCATGCTGAAAGGCGCCCGCAGGCTGAAATCAGTTGCCCTGGCCTTTTTTGTTTATTTTTACCTGGTATGTTTGATCATTGCATGGGCACCCGGCAATGCCAAGTTTTTTAGTATTTTTTATGTATGTGCAGGATTCAGTATGGCCTTTTTTTTCCCACCCTGGCGGCTCACAAAAAAAAATAATAAAATTTTACAGACAATTGGATGCCTTCTGCTTTTTTTCATGCTTTTGGCTGCTTCGTAAGCATAACACGATTATTTCAAGCGCCTCATGCACAACCAATTGTGTTATTCCTGAAAGGAAATTAAAGGCTGCCAAGATAGAAAACAAGGGGAATAATAAAAATACTTAAAATGCTGGAGATTAAGATCAGACTTCCGGCAAATCTTGCGTCAATACCATATCTTAAGGGCAGAACAACGCTAAAAACAGCCGATGGCAGGGATGAGGCAACCAGGACGACTATTCGTTCCATGCCCGTGATATTCAGCAGGACTGTTGCTGCCCATCCGGCAAGGAACCCGAAAACAAATCTGAATATCAGCCCGGATAGCAAATGAATATCAGCGACAACCCTTCTCTTTCTCAGAGAACAGCCAAGGGCAAAAGTAGCCAGAGCAGGGGCTCCGGCGCCACAATATCCAAGGGTTTCTATCAGGTTCTTTGATACGGGAATCTCCAGATGTTTGAATAAAAAACCGGCAACAATGGCCCACAGCAGCGGAGATTTTATCATCTCCCTGACTCCCACCAGGGTAAAACCGCCCGTGACAATTACAATTCCAATAGTGAAGATATAAAAGGTCTGAATCTGATCGTATATCACAATATAATTCATTGCTGCAAATCCCCCCCAGAGCTTCATCAGGGGGATCCCCAGAAAACCTGAATTCATGAAGAGAATCGGCGGTGCAAAGGCTTTAAAATCCAATTTAAACAATCGGCAGTAAACAAAGGATGCAATAAACAAAATAACCAGGACAATGCTGACAGCCCCAAAAAGCTTCAGGGTTTTGGCAAGGTTGATATCAGAGGTATAAAGAGCATAAAAGATCAAGATGGGCATGAAAAAATCTGTAACGATCCGGATCAGAGTGTCCTCGGACAGGGAGTAGAACTCAGATAAAAGATACCCGCCCAAAGCCAGAAAAATCAGAGGAAGAAGTATCAAAAAAGAGTCAAGAATCATGACCGACTGTATAAGACAAAAAATTGAATTCTGTCAAGCAATTTTGCCCTTCTGGTTTTGCAATTTTTCCAATAATTGTAAATCGAAGGGCTTGCTTTTACCAAACTTTTCATCCTCTTGCATTGTTTTACCGACCTTTCGCATGACTTCTATGACATGATCGGTATTTTCCTTATAAGCAACACCTATATCAAAAACATATGCAGACCATCCGTTCGTTTAATTACTTAATACTGAGAATCTATTTCTAAATTTTAATCCTCATCTTCATACCATCGTTTCTGATGGATGCTTTATCGACGATGACATTTTTTGCATGGCTCCTGGCTTTATGGGGGCAATTATTAAACCAGTGCCTAAACTTCAAAATCGACTACTCGAGAAGCAACAGGATCTGTATAGGTAATTTTTGTCTCATAGGATTTTACATTAATGTGGGCAGTGGCAATATATTTTTTAAAGGTCCATTCTAAATTCAACTCCGTGTCCTTGGATTTAAACAATTTAAATTCTCCATTAAATGCAGGATAACTGTTCCGAAATTCCATAAGTTTTAAAAGACGTTGAACCACTGGCTTTTTAATATCTTCCCGAATTTCTTCTATCGTATAATTGTGACGGTTGATATTTCTGCCCAGCTTTGTTTTTTCCAATAGTTCAATATCATTCTCTCCTGCCAGCAGACCGACATAATATACCTGGGGGATTCCGGGCGAAAAAAACTGTATGGTTCTTGCTGCAATATATGCGTCATCATTACATCCCAGGGCTGAATAATAGGTACAATTCACCTGATAAACATCCAGATTCTGATAGTCTGGCCCGGAATACGTCTTTTTTACATTGGAGCCTTTTTCATACAATTTTTCAATGGTCTGATCAATTTCATCCTGATTTAACAAACCGTCTATATCCACCACACCGATTCCGTCGTGGGTATCCAGAGTCGTGATCTGCTTTCTGGGACATTTTTTCAGCCAGGACTTCAGCGTCCGGGTTTTCCCCGCATACAGGGCATGAAGAACCAGCATGGGCAGGGAAAAATCATAGCACCAGTACCCTTTTGCCGCCAGTTTAAATTGGTATGAATAATGTTCATGCACTTCCGGCAGGATTTGGGTGTCAAAGGCCGCGGCATAATCGTTGAACCACTCCAAAAGCTCCCAGATCTTAGGTTCCAGAAAGAAACAATTGGTACCCAGTTCAACGGTGGTATAAGCAATGGCATCCAGCCGGATCATTTTGGGACGGTTCCTGGCCAGGCGGATCAAAAATTTACGCATGATTTCCCGGGTTTTAGGCGAATTATAATCCAGATCAATTTGTTCATGATCAAAGGTACACCATATTTTTTCCAGGGTACCATTGGGCCGTTCCAATATCTGGTAGGGCGGTCGGGGTTTCCGGGTGTACACTTTTTCCAGGTCCTCATCCTTTATCCAGCCATTGGGAGCAAGTTTATCAAAACTTAGGAACATATCTGCATATTCACTGTCAGGTCCTTTTGCAATATAGTCCTGGAAAAAAACAGACTGACGCGAGATGTGATTGACCATAAAATCAATGATCAGATCAAAATCCTGGCCGATCTTTTCCACATCCTCCCATGTGCCGAATGCAGGGTCCACTTCATCATAGGTCAACGGAGCAAATCCCCTGTCTGAAGAGGACGGATAAAAGGGAAGCAGGTGAACGCCGCCAATGGCCTTGAAAAAATATTTGCGGAGTATATAATGCAGCTCCGGCAGGTTGGCACCGAAACTGTCAGGATAGGTAATCAATTGAATTTTATTTTTAATTGCCATCAGGCACCATTCCCTTTGCTTTCTGGATAAATTGATAATGAAGAACACCCTCCATCATGCCGCCGGCATGGAATTTTTTGGCAAAATAGATCTGTTTTGCAGATCTCAGAGGCTCAAGCTCAGGACTGTGATTTCCCACCACAACCCCCAGGGGTTCTCCTTTCAACATTTCTGCATCATTGCCTGAATCACCGCACACCAGAATATTTTTTAAAGGCAGGCCCCATTTATAGCTCAGGTACCGGATGGCTTTTCCTTTTGAGGCCCTGTACGGCAAGATATCCAAATGCTGATCCTGGGAATAGATCAGGGTGTACTTAAATCTGTTTTTGGTCAATACGTGGTGAATCCTGGCCAGCTGGTCCTTCCCCGGTGCCATGGTATAACTGATTTTATACGCACTTTGAGCACTTGCTTCCTGGGGACGGATAAAATTAATCTCTTTGAGCCGGGAGGCGATCAGGTCCGGATCCCAGTTTTTTGAAATATGGGTTTCCCACCCCTTATCATTATCCAGGGAATCACCATAGCTGATCCGGCTGCCCACACCGGAAACAATAATGTCCGGTATCCTTATCCCGTGAGTGTTAAGAATATCCAGGGCAGATTCAAATGTTCTTCCCGTGGCCACACCAAACCCTATCTTCACTGCGTTTTTTTCAAGCAGATCCATTAACGCATGAAGTTCTTCCGGGTTTCCCCCCAAAAGGGTGTTGTCAATATCGGTGATCAGCATATAATCGAGTTTTGCAAGCCGCTTGCCAATACTCTGTTTTGGTTCTATTGCGGTGATAAACGATTTCTCATATTTTCGGCAGACTTCTTTCATCTCAGTGCAATAGGATTTGGCGTGACTCACCCAGGAATAAAATTTCCGGGTATTCAGAATGCCATTTTTTGAAAATTGATTCCACTTATCCGGGTGAACAATAATATCCTTGATAGCAGAAGCCATTTCCTTCGTGTCTGTGGGATCCACCAGCGTGCCTGTCTGACAGTTGTGAACAATCTCCCTTGGGCCGCCGTCATTGGTGGCAACAATGGGCAGACCGCAGGCCAGTGCTTCCAGCAGGGTCAAGCCAAAAGGTTCTGTCAATGCGGGATTGACAAATACGCCCCGTTTTTCCGCGGCAATCCTGTAGAGTTCAGGGACCTCATGCTCAAAATCATGTTTCTTTGGAATGGCCATTTTCCCATACAGATTGTACTTGTCCATTAACAGCAGCATCCGGGTAAGGACATCCCGCTCGGTTTCTTCCTTGTCGGAAATATCTTTCCGGATACCGGCAAATATGGCGAGGTTGGCCATGGCCTGGAGTTCAGCATCTTCACCATAGGCTTTTACCAGACCCTGGATATTTTTCCGCTTGTCCGGACGACAGAGAACCAGAATCAAAGGTCTGTCCGGGTGGGTAAAAAATCGGTTCAATTCCTGAACTACCGATGCCTTGGCATACAGAGCCTCTTCTTCTTCCGTGCTGCTGGAAAAGGTGTCATGGTAATAGGGATAAAACCGCGCAATGCCGATGCCCGGCGGAATGACCTTATACATCGGCAGGGTCCGGTTGCGGTACATCCCGTACTGACCTTCAATTTCCTGTTGGGTGCTGGTAATGACCCGATCCGCGGATTTAAGGATATGTTCCTCTGTATCAATCCTATGATTAATTTTCAGTTTTCGATTCATCTCGATAAGATCATGTCCATCCTCCAGCAGCCGTGCTTTCTTGGATCGGCCCAGGGAATGCCCGGTATAAACCAGGGGAACTCCAAAAAAACTGCCCAGCTCCATGGCCACATGCCCCGCGTCCGGGTAGTGGCCGTGAACAATATCCGGAATATCTTTTTCCTGCCGGATAAAAATAATGGTTTTATCCACAAATTCATCCAGATGGGGCCAGAGCAATTCTTTTCGAATAAACTTTTTTCCCCCACACTGAATCCGCACAATACGGAACTTTTCATTCACCTGTTCTATGGGCTGTCCATAATCATCAGAATAGGATTTATCGTTGATCAGGCGCGTGAATAAATCTATTTTTCGGATCTGATCATTGGCAGACAGGGTCCTGCACAATTCCACCACATATTTGACCTGACCGCCGGTGTCTGCATCATATCCCAGTTCCATGTTTTCAGCCCGTACCAGTCCGTGAATGCTGAACATCTGAATATATAGTCCTTTTTCAGGTATCATTTTTTTTGTATCCTCTGTCTTAGGTCATTATAAATACGCTCATCTTCCGGCAATGCCCCTTTAATCCCGCAAATATGCCCTGCAAATTCACTGGCAAGGTCCATGATTGTGTCAATGGGCAGTTTTTTCAGCCATCCGGCCGCTGATATGGCAGCATAGGCATCCCCTGCACCAACTGTATCCACAACCTTTTTCAGTGAAAGAGGGGGGCAAGAATGGCTTTTTTCACGGGTAATCCATTGACTGCCAAGGCTTCCCAGGGTCAAAACAATCAATTCAAGGTCATAGGCTGTCATGAACGGGCCCATGGTTTTCTTGTTCAGTGTTTCACTGATTCTGATATCTGAGATTTCCAGCCACTCCTCCCGGCTCAATTTAAGGATATCCGAGGCCCTGAGGGCTGCCTTGATAACCCCGGGACCATAGAACCCGGGGCGTAGATTAAGATCACAAAAAACCGTTGTCCCTGATTGTTTTTGGCTCATTACCTTTTGAATCAGGGTGATTCCCTTTTTGCTGTGCTGGATAAGGCTGCCAAAATAAAGAAGATCGCAAGATTGCTGTAAAAGGGTTGAAAGCCCCCTGTCAAAGACAAGATGGGCCCAGGCCGTATCCGGTGTTATGGTAAACGCGTGACCTTCATGGGACATGGTTACCTTAACCGTACCGGTATCATGATTCGGATCTATCTGAATATCGGTTAAATCAAATTGATGCTGCTTTAAAAAATATAAAATTTCCCTGCCGAGTGCGTCCTCGCCCACCCGGGAAACAAACCGGACTTGAAATCCCAATTTCTTCAAATGAAAGGCAAAGTTAAACGGAGCCCCACCTAACTTTTTGTTGTTGCCAAACAGATCAAACAGTATTTCGCCTATAACAAGAATCATTTTGACCTAAATTTAAAAAACAACCCAAAAAAGGATCTTGCACTGTTTTCTTTCTTTTTGATTAACGCACAAATTAAAAATTTATTTATGCACTGAGCATAGACCATTGAATGGATCTGAGTCAAGGATGGTGTTTTTATACATGTGACTACCCTGCCTGCCAGGGAACCCTGTCTTTTGTTGTTTTTTCAATTCTCATCCAGAGCAGTTCCCCAGTCGTAACGGCGCTTGACATATTTGAGGATCATGGAGGTATGGGTCCTGATAACCCCGTCAATCTTATAAATTTTATTGAAAATTAAATCATTTAGCTCATCTGTGGACTGGCACACAAACTCCGTGTAGATATCTGATTCGCCCGTGGCAAGCACGATAAAGCAGATGGGGTTGAGTTTTGTAAGTTCCCGGGTCACCTGATCAATCTTTTTGATATCCACATCGATTTTGATATATCCCACGGTTTCAAATCCCAGTTTTAAAGGATTACTGACAGCCACAATCTGAATATATTCTTCTTCAATGAGGCGGTTTAAACGGGTTCTGACCGTGGCTTCGGATATGCCGAGATCTTTGGCTATCTGGGTATTTGGAATCCGGCCGTCTATCTGGAGCAATTTGATAATTTCCCGGTCAGTGACGTCGATAATGCGGTTTTTTCCTTCATTTTTCTGGCTGGACATATATCCTCTTTTAAATATGGGTTGTTAATCGAATTAAAATAATTTTATTATTATTTTTATCAGCATTCGATTAATATGTCCATAATAATTATATATATCGAATATTTTTTAACAATAATATTGACAGGCCATGCTTTTTCCGCTATTTAGAATCACACTAATTTAATTAATTATTGGGATTATTTGACAGGATCAAATGGTTAAAGATCACGAATCGGCTATTACAGGATTTTTATACTTGGATTAAGAAAGGGGAAAAAACAACAATGACATTACCAATCATGAGAAATTATATCAATGGCGAGTGGGTGGAATCAAACGGAACACAAATAGGAGATATCAGAAATCCTGCTACGGGAAAGCAGATTGCACAGGTTGTTATGGGCACGTCAAACGATGTTGAAAAAGCGGTCCAGGCTGCCCAGAAAGCTTTTGTACAATGGCGGAAAACACCGCCTTTGACGCGGGCCCGCTATATCTTCAGAATAAAGGATGCCTTTGAGGAAAATTTTGAGGAAATTGCACAGACCCTGACCATGGAAAATGGAAAAATAATTGATGAGGCACGGGCAGAAGTCCGAAGGATGATTGAAAACGTTGAGCATGCCACGGCCGCAACCACTCTGATGTCCGGATATACCCTGGAAGATATTGCCACGGGAATAGACTGTGCCGGCCATCGCCAGCCCATGGGCGTATTTGCCGGGATCGTCCCTTATAATTTCCCGGCCATGGTGCCCTGGTGGTTTCTTCCTTACGCCATTGTCAGCGGAAACACATACGTCCTGAAACCCTCAGAACAGGTACCCATGACCCAGACAAAGATATTTGAATGCCTGGATGAGGTGGGATTGCCAGATGGCGTTGTCAATTTGGTACAGGGTTCCAAAGAAGTGGTCAATGCCATACTGGATCACCAGGATATCCAGGGTGTATCCTTTGTGGGTTCTACGGCCACGGCCAAATATATCTATAAACGCTGTGGAGAGACAGGCAAACGTGTGCAGGCTCTGGGCGGGGCCAAAAATGTAGTGGGAATCATGCCTGATGCTGACCTTGATGCGGGTTTGCCTTCTCTGGTCACTTCTTTTTACGGAGTAGCAGGCCAGCGGTGTCTGGCCGGTTCCATCCTGGCACCTGTTGGCGATATTGCCGATCAGCTGGTGGATAAATTTTTGGCCCTGGCCAAAAAAATAAAAGTCGGAGACGGCCTCAGCGACCAGACAGGCATGGGCCCTATGGCCGGCAAGATTCATCTTGACCGGGTCTTAGGCTATATTGAAAAAGGTATTGCCGAAGGTGCCACCCTTTTACTGGACGGCCGTGGCTGCAAGGTAGAGGGATATCCTGATGGATACTTTGTCGGACCCACCATATTTGATAATGTAACACCTGATATGACCATTGCCAGAGAAGAGATCTTTGGCCCAGTGGTCTGCGTGGTCAGATGCAAAACTATAGAAGAACTGATTCAACTGGTCAATACCCGGGACTTTGCCAATGCTGCCTGTCTGTATACAAATTCCGGTGCTGCAGCCAGAAAATTCAAGTATGAGGCCCTGCCCAGCATGGTGGGCATCAATATCGGTATTGCCGCCCCCATGAGCTTTTTCCCCTTTGGCGGATCAGGCAACTCCATGTTTGGCGATATCAAAGCCCATGGCCAGGAAATATTCCACTTTTTCACAGACACCAAGGTGGTCATAGAACGCTGGTTCTAAGCAAACAAATTTAAATGGAGGAAGAGGTTTATGCCCATCACAAATTTTGGCGGTTTATTGAATTTTGCAGAACAAATGGAGCAACAGGACATGGCATTTTATGAATCCGTTGCCATCAATCCGGAAATGAGTGATCTTTCCGGCCTGTTCCAGGAATTTGCAAAGGACGGTAAAAAAAATATCGCTCATATCCTGCGAACCAGAAGGGAAAATGTAACGGAAATGATCCTTGAACCGATCAGTGATTTTTTCAGGGAGCCCTTTGTGCTTGAAGCCGGGGACGATAAGAAGATGGGTCGTGCCCAGATCCTGGACTATTCTCAAAAAATGGAAGCCCGGGCAATTGCCTATTATACGCAAGGGGCAGTAAAGATCAAAGCCCTTCCAGAAGTTTCCCTGGCATTGAAAGTGGCTGGAAAAAAAAGGACAGCCCATACCCAAAAACTTTCCGGCATCTGAAAAAGGCTGCCGGCAATTAAAAGAGGAATTTTTATGAATCAAGAGATTAAATCACCGGAACTGCCGGGCTATGACCATCAGCCCAAGCCCTATACCGGACCTTCCTATGACGAAGTTATGGCATTGCGGAAACGCTATTTAACACCCTCCCTGCTGACCTTTTACAAAAAGCCGATCATGATTGTGGAAGGCTCCATGCAATATCTTTACGATGAAAAAGGGAAACGGTATCTGGACGGCATCGGTGGTATTGTTACAGTCAGCGTGGGTCACAGCCACCCCTATATTGCCGAAATTGTTGCTGAACAATTCAAGACCCTGGTCCATAACCCGTCAATTTACCTGAACCCTATTATTGCCGAATATGGTGAAATGTTGGCCCAGCGCCTGCCTGGCGATCTTGAGGTCTGCTATTTTGTGAACTCAGGCTCCGAGGCCAATGACCTTGCCATGCTCATGGCAAGAATCTATACAGGGAACCATGATATCATTGCCTTGAGAAACGGCTATCATGGCGGTAGCCAGAGCACCATGGGACTGACGGCCCATTCCACATGGAAATACAATATCCATCAGGGCTCAGGCGTTCGCCATACCATTATGCCGGATTGCTTTCGTGGCCCCTATGGCTATGATGATCCCGAGGCCGGCATAAAATATGCGGCAGATGTAAAAAGTGTTATTGATCATACCACCCCGGGACGTGTGGCCGGTTTTTTTGCCGAACCTATCCAGGGCGTGGGAGGAACCGTTGTGTTACCCAGAGGATATCTTGAAAAGGCATACCAGTATACCCGAGATGCCGGCGGAGTCTGTATCGCTGACGAGGTCCAGACCGGTTTTGGCCGTTTGGGAACCCATTACTGGGGATTTGAATACCAGGGAGTGATGCCGGATATCGTTACCATGGCAAAAAGCATTGGAAACGGTGCTCCTCTGGCTGCAGTTGTGACCACTCCTCAAATCGCTGCCAAACTTACTGAAAGAATCCATTTCAACACCTTTGGAGGCAACCCTGTTTCCTGCGCCATTGGCAAGGCAGTTCTGGAACTCATCGACAAGGACCGTCTCCAGGAAAACTGCCTTAACATGGGGAACCGGCTCTTCAATGGATATCACCGCTTAATGGACAAATACGAGCTCATAGGCGATATCAGGGGAAGCGGGCTTATGACCGGGGTCGAATTTGTCAAGGACAGACAGACCAAGGAGCCGGCATCCCAGGAATGTGTTCAGGTTTTTGAAACCTTAAAGGATCTTGGGCTTCTGGTGGGCAAGGGCGGATATAATGGAAATACATTGCGGATAAAACCGCCCATGTGCATCAATGAAAAAGATGTGGATTTCATGCTGGAGACCCTTGATATCGCCATTGAAAAAGTAAGCAGACAATAACAGCCTCTTTGGTTTTTGTTATTGCCTCCACTTTGGGAGTTGCCAGATTTGAGTAGGGTCAAGCTTGCATTATTGCATTCTCTTTGTCGCTTTATTGATAAAAACACAATAAAACAAGCCTGACCCCGTCTGCAAGGATTTAGAACTATCCGCAATTGTATTTGGCCTAATTAAGCTGATCTTTTTTTCTGACAATCAGCAACGCCATTAAGGGAACGAAATTAAAGACAAGCACAAATTCAAAGTTTCATCTCTTACATTGTGACTGCACCCATTTTTCAACTACCTTATATGGATAAGCTTCCAGCCGGCTAAAGCCGGACATTTGTCTGGCCTTATACTGGACCAGCCGGGGGGTGGAGATGCCGCATAAAAAACGAGTTGTCAGATCAACGGGCAGCGGGGACAAAGCCACATCAGCCAGGGCGATTTCCTGGCTGTAGCTCTCAATAGACTTTGGCAGGTCGTAGTGGATAACCTTTCGAATATCTTCTTTATCAATACCCATTCCAAAGGCAATGGTTGCCACCACTATACCTGTTTTACCAGTCATAAAATGATTCTGAATGGATTCCCGCTGGTCATTTTTCATTCCCGCATGATACGCATCTGCAGCAATACCATTCTCGGTCAGCATTCGGGCTACTCGCTCCGCCGTTTTCTGCAGGGTGACATATACAACAGCCGGGCCATCAGGCTTTCCTGCCAAAACTTCCCGGAGCCGGGCCTCTTTTTTTTCTTCAACAACGGGATGTATGCGAAGAAACAGATTTTTTCGGTAAAACCCAGTTTGCACCACATTTTCCTGGCGAATTGCAAACTTTTCGCACATGTCAAAAATAACCATGGGGGTTGCCGTGGCCGTTAGCAACAATACCTTTCCAATACCAAATTCTTTCTGATACATGGGGATTTTCAGATAATCCGGCCGAAAATTATGACCCCACTCAGAGATACAATGAGCCTCGTCCACTACCAGAAGCGATACCTTCATCAGCCGAAGCTGGGTTCTGAATCTCTCGTTTTTAAACCGCTCTACCGAAACTGTTTTAATCAAAGTATTTGCGGTGTTGATATGGCTCTTGTATGTCCGGTTTTGCACGGGCTGCCCTTAACAACAACAATTTTTCGTGACATTTTTTTATCCCCTTATTTATCAAAATCCAAATTTCACACCGGTTAAAACTTCCGAGAGGTTCCAGAGGGTTTCTGCCGGTCCGGGATCTTTTGCTCTTTTTGTGGGTGTCACTTTTCCCGGATAGCCCCTCATTTCCATAAACCCGGATGCCCCGATAAAGTCCCCACCCCGGACATCTTTTTCTGTGGCTGCATAAAGGGTGGGCAAGACGCCCATGGGAATTGTCTGGGCAAAGAAATGGTTTAATGTTGAGGTAAAAAAAGAATGCCGCTGAAGATCGGTGTGGGTCCAGCCGGGATGAGCAGCGGCTGCAATCACTGGTGATTTTTCCTTTTCCAGCCGTTTTTTCAGGGCAAAGGTAAAATAAAGATTGGCGAGTTTACTGTCGCCATAGGCATCCCATTTTTTATAGGCCCTTTTTTCCCAGTGAAGATCATCAAAATTAATATTCCCCATTTTATGGGCAATGCTGCTGACACTGATAATCCTACTTTGAGGGGTGGATCGGACCATGTCCATGAGGCGGCCGGTCAGGGCAAAATGCCCCAGGTGGTTGGTGCCCATCTGGAGTTCAAACCTGTTTTTTGTTTTCCCCAGGGGCGGCGCCATGATACCAGCATTGTTGATGAGAAGGTCCAGACGGGAAAACGATGTTTTGAAATTTTCCGAAAAAGCCGCCACAGATGAAAGATCTGTAAGATCGAGATGCATGGGTCTTATATCTGCAGACGGAAATTCTTTTTTGATCTTTTGAACAGCTTTTTCACTTTTCTCCATATCCCGTGCAGCCATGACCACTGTGGCGTTTTTCCCGGAGAGAACCCTTGCCTCTTCAAGTCCCAATCCGCTGTTGGAGCCGGTGATGATGACCACTTTACCGCCCTGGTCTTTGATATTACTGCTTTCCCAAACCTGCTGTACCATGTATTTTTCTCCTCTTTTTTAAAGCCCTTCACCCGGCTCGGTTATTTTCAATATTTTAAAAAATCCAGTCTGGTTTTCATAGTGTTTCTCCCTGCCCTGTTTTGGCCCACCAGGAACTTCCGCGGTCGCCT
>CALGRI010000029.1 GCA_937880875.1 uncultured Pseudomonadota bacterium | reverse complement strand
ACACCATCTTGAGCGACCAAAGGTATATATTGATTTTCCTCCAGAACCGTGACAACAAATGACCTGACATCTTGATCATCATCTACCACAAGAACTTTTTTACTCATGATTCATCCTCCTTGGTCAATTTATATCAACCGTATTTTCTTTTTCATAGGGAAGTCTAATCGTAAATGTGCTGCCTTCTCCCGGGCTGGTTTTGATTTCGATTACACCTTTGTGTTCTTCGATAAGCTTTCCTGTAACAAGAAGTCCCAAACCTGTTCCCTTTCCCCCTTTAGAACTGAACATAGGGTTAAACATCTGCTTTTGCGTATCTTCATCCATACCACAACCATTATCTGTAACCTCAAAACAAAAATAATTGTTTTTATCCATATAGGTTTTTACCTTTACTTCATGCTTTTTGGAAATATCTTCATCATCAATACAGGCATCAATGGCATTATTGATAATATTAAGCAGCGAGTTATGGATGGTTTTCGGATCTGCCAGAACTTCACCAATACCAGTATCCAGTTCTTGTGAAATACTGATACCTTTTGAGGCCACAAAATCTTTTAAGAGCTCTATAATTTCATTAACAATATCATTGGGAACACAATTTTCAAATTCCGGTTCTCTCTGCTTGGAATAAGTCAATAGATCCTGGGTTAAATCCCCTATTCTTTTGATATTTCTTTTTATAGTTTTCCAACCGGTTTTAAGTTTCTCCGTATCATTTTTAGCAATTCCCACATCCACAACATAACTGCCGCCTTTAAGCCCGATGAGAATATTCTTTACGTAATGAGCAAGACCGCTTACAGTCTGCCCCACAGCAGCCAGTCGTTCCGATTGAACCAATTCCTTTTCAAGCTGTTTAATTTCTGTTAAGTTCTGAAAAAAATTAACAGTCCCTACAAATTCACCTGTTTTATAAAGTACTTTGCTTGTATACTTAACCGGTATTTGCCGATTGTCTTTGGTGTTTATTATATTTTCTTTCCATGGAAGCGTGTTCTGCTGTTTTTCTTTTTGGGCCAGATTTTTAAATATTTTAGCAATTTTTGGGGTATAAAGATCATCTATGGTCATTTTATTTATGACATCTGCTGCAGCCTCGCCAAACATCTTTCCTGCTTCAGGATTGTACACAACTACTTTCCAGTCATGGTCAAAGGCAACAATGGCATCATGGGAACTTTTTATTAAAAGCCGTTGAAAATTTGATTTTCTCCGGATCTCCTCAGTGGCTTCTGCAACTTTAATTTCAAGATTTTCAGTATATTCTTTGAGTTTTTCTCTGATGGCAATCTTTGCTTTTGCCCTCTCAAGTGCAATGGCAAGAGCCTCATCCCTGACAGGTTTATTGATAAAATCGCTGGCACCATACTGCAATGCTGTAATGGTTGAATCAATATCGCCGTGCCCTGTTACAATGATCACTTCTTTTTCAGAATCAATTTTCTTAATATTTTTTAACAGCTCAAGACCATCCATCCCAGGCATTTTTATATCCGTCACCACTATATCCGGGGATTCAGCTTTAAAAACTTCAAGTCCCTGCTCGCCACTATAGGCTGTAACTATTTCATACCCGTCGCTTCGCAGAGACATGGAGAGTAGTTTGACAATAATCTCTTCATCATCAACAATTAGTATCTTATTGGCTGACATAATTTATTTCCCTATTCAATAGCCGGAAACTTGAT
>CALGRI010000028.1 GCA_937880875.1 uncultured Pseudomonadota bacterium | reverse complement strand
GGATGAAACCATTGATTCCAGACAAAGCTTAAAGAATGCCCTCAAATCTCAACGCGTTTTTACAGGCGCCACGGGCAACACCTTTTTTGATAAGGATGGCACAGCTCACAGAGACCTTTTTCTTATGACGATTAAAAAAGGGAAATTTGTTGAAATCAGTCGGTGAAAAAAGCATCCTGTCCTGTTGCTTCCAGTACTGACTGCCAAAGCCTTCCATGGGGATCCATATTTTTTCTCTTGCCTGCCGAGGCATCCATGGGAACATGAACATAATGATTGTTCCAAAAACTGACCAATAATTTTGTTTTTCCCGCCATTCCTGCGTGGACGGCATCCCGGCCAAGGAAACCACAAAAGACACTGTCATTGGCATTGGCTGGAAGACTTCTGATAATATAGCTTGGGTCAATATACTTCAATGCAATGGGAATATTTTTTGCCTTAAACCATTGTGAAATATTCTCTTTGAGAAAAAGTCCAATATCCCTGAGTACAATATTCCCAGAAGGATCAAACTCTTTTTGTTGATCATCAAATAAATTTTGACCAGCACCTTCAGCCACAATGATAACAGCGTGTTTTCGATGAATAATTCTATTTTCAAGGGCCTGTAAAAATCCAGTCTTTCCATTCAGAGAAAACTCAACCTCGGGAATGAGAACAAAATTGGCATCCTGCTGTGCCAGAGCGGCAGTCGCTGCAAGGAATCCGGAATGCCTGCCCATAAGCTTTATCAACCCGATTCCATTGGGATATGCCACAGCTTCATTGTGAGCCCCTTTTATGGCAAGTGTTGCAACATCAACCGCAGTATCAAACCCAAAAGACCGGGATACTAGATAAATATCATTATCAATGGTTTTTGGAATGGCGATGATTGATATTTTTAAATTTCTATTTTCAATTTCCTCTGCTATTTTTTTTGATGCCCTTAAGGTTCCATCACCACCTACCAAAAAAAGAATGCCGGCGCTCATCCTTTCCAGACAATCAACGATTATACCGATATCCTGGGTTCCCCTTGAAGAACCTAACATGGATCCGCCTGTATTCTGAATTCCATAAACAGAACCAGGGTTTAAATCCTTTACCTCATGTTCAAACTCAGGTATAAATCCTTGAAGCCCATGTTTGATTCCATAAATTG
>CALGRI010000027.1 GCA_937880875.1 uncultured Pseudomonadota bacterium | reverse complement strand
GGTGTTTACATGGACTCTTTCCCCTTAACCCCTGACAAGATACTTGCCGCTATTAAGGCAAAAAAAACAGAAACTATTAACCATAAAGAACACGAAGAAAATGAAGAAAATCAGAGTTGAAGATGCTATTGGAACCGTTCTCGCCCACGACTTGACACGGATTATCAGAGATAAATTTAAAGGGGTCGGATTTAAAAAAGGACATGTTGTACAAAAAGAGGACATCCCGGAACTTTTAAAGATCGGCAAGCAATATCTCTTTGTCCTTGATCTGGGAAAAGATCAGCTCCACGAAAACGATGCGGCCCAAAGGATTTCAAAGGCTATTTCAGACCCGGCCCTGGAATTTTCAGAACCACGGGAAGGTAAAATCAATATTATCACCCCCCATGCAGGCCTTCTAAATATTAATGTTGATGCCCTGCTAAAGGTTAACAAGATGGAGAGTATTATTGTTGCCACCTTGAAAAATACCTTTCCCTGCAAAAAAGGGGAAATCATTGCAGCCACTCGCATTATTCCATTGACCATCCCCACAAAAAACATCAAAGCCCTAGAGGTCTTAGCCAAAGAGGCTGCACCCATTCTGTCGGTTACTCCCTACAAATCCTTAAAAGTCGGAGCCCTAGTAACAGGTTCTGAAGTTTATAACGGACTGATTACAGATGACTTTGGCCCGTCTGTTGGCCAAAAAATTACTCAGGCCGGATGTACACTCATTAAAAAAATCCTTGTGCCCGATGATGTTACAGCTATTTCCAATGCTGTCATGGAATTAAAAAATCTGGGGTGTGAGCTGATCATTACCACAGGGGGGCTATCCGTGGACCCGGATGATGTCACACGCCAGGGCGTTATAACGGCTGGAGCAGATGTTACATTTTACGGCAGCCCCGTTCTTCCCGGGGCCATGCTCATGATCTCACAGCTTGATAACATACCCGTTATCAGCCTGCCAGCCTGTGTGTTTTATTATAAGCAGACCGTGTTTGATCTGGTTTTGCCAAGGGTCCTTGCCGGAGAAAAAATAACTAAAGATGATATTGCAGCCATGGGACATGGCGGATTATGTATGAA
The DNA here is from genome assembly GCA_937880875.1 of uncultured Pseudomonadota bacterium. Taxonomy (GTDB): domain Bacteria; phylum Desulfobacterota; class Desulfobacteria; order Desulfobacterales; family Desulfobacteraceae; genus Desulfobacula. The sequence continues at coordinate 777 of CALGRI010000027.1, read as the reverse complement.
TTGTCAGGTCTGCCACTATCCTGTCTGTTCTTTTGGAAGATAAACAAAAAAGGATGCCGTCATGACGGAAACGATGACAATACCGCTCAATGAACTTGTGATTGCAATAAAAGGGGCTGGAGAAATGGCCACGGGTACTGCCTGCCGCCTATTTCAAGCAAATTTTAAACGCATATTCATGTTGGAAACCCCAGGCCCCATGGCTGTGAGACGGCAGGTCAGTTTCTGCGAGGCAATCCATGATGAAGAAATTGTGGTGGAAGGGATTAAGGCCAAAAAAGTTTCAGATATAGATATTATTCATTCAGCATGGGAGAACAATTGCATTCCGGTCATTGTTGACCCGGATTGGAAATCTATCAAAAAGATCCGTCCCCATGTGGTGATTGATGCCATTATTGCCAAGAAAAACCTGGGTACAAATCTTTTTGAAGCTCCTTTAGTCATCGGTCTTGGACCCGGTTTTAAGGCTGGAAAAGATGTGCACGTGGCCATAGAAACCAATAGGGGTCACAACCTTGGAAGGGTCATTTTAGAAGGCTGCCCTGAACCCAATACTGGTTCCCCCGGCAATATAAAGGGGTATACCAGAGAGAGGGTCCTGCGGGCACCCTGTTCAGGCGTATTCAAATCTTCTTTATCCATAGGCACCCCTGTAAAAAAAAATGATGTGGTGGGACATGTTGACAACAAACCCGTCATCGCTCAGATAGATGGTGTTTTAAGAGGACAGATAAGAAATAACACCAGGGTCAAAGATCAACTTAAAATCGGAGA
>CALGRI010000026.1 GCA_937880875.1 uncultured Pseudomonadota bacterium | reverse complement strand
TATTGGTAATGATAGTTTCAGGATTTGGTTTTGCGATGATCACAGGTGCCTGCGGACCTGGTAGTGATCCTACTATGGGTTTTAATCGATTCCACAAAAGAGGAATGCCGCCATTTATGCACAAAGAAATTGGAAGTTTTATGCTCTGGAGAATGGACAAAGAAATTAAAACCCTTGATTTGTCTGAAACACAGCAGAAACAATATAACAATTTGCGTTCTAAATTAGAGGCAACCATGGACAATGGTTTAAAAACAAGAATAGAATTCAAACAACAAACCATGGCTGAATTTAACAAAGAGAATCCAGATCTTGCAGTAATATCAGGAAAGCTCCAGACTGATATAGCATTAATGTCAGATTCATTGTCAGAAAATTTAGTTTTGTTTACAAGCTTTTATAACTCTCTTGATGACAAACAAAAAGGAATTATTACAGAAAAAATCAAAGAAAGAATTGAGTCTCATAAAAATTCATATTCCTGTTATGAAAGGAAAATATAGAAATGGAAAAAGAGAGGGATTCCAGAAGGTGATTTCAGGGATTTTAAAAAAATCGAATCCTGGGCTAAAAATACGGTCTGGCCATTACTTGCAACAATATAATTTGAGTCAGTGACCTCCGGCTTTGCCGGAGGTCACTGACTAATTTGTCTTTGAGAAATTTTTTACCCTTTAATATCTTGAGCAGTCTGTTTCTAATACTGGTTGGTTTTCAGCAGGACAAGCGTACAAGCTTCAACCACCTCAATGCCTGCCTGTTTTAATTGTTCGTATGCTGCCTTGTTTTCCGTGTCTGGATTAAAAATTATCCGTCTGGGACTTAATTTAATAATATCATTGATAATGGCAGTATCCTGCCGGGCCGGGCCAATATACATGGTCACTGTATCTATTTTTTCAGGAATATCTTTAAGGGATTGATAGACTTTTTTCCCTTCGATCTGTTCATATTTCGGGGCAATGGGTATGGGGTTGTGATTGTATTGAGCAAGCAGGCGCATGGCCTTGTTTGAATATCTGTCCTGATTCGGACTTGCACCGATAACGGCAACATTTTCCATGGGAGTTTTCCTTATTTTTATGTATTGTTAAATAGATTTTATCATTACATATTGTTTCCCGTCTTTCAACTTGATAACATGAAAATGCGGTTTTAAATTAGAAATATTAATGTAGATGGGGTCAGGCTGATCCCACTCAAATAATTAAAGCGATATTATTATATTATGGGGTTATTTAATTTAGTTTCAGATTACTCTCCCACAGGAGACCAGCCAGATGCCATTGAAACTCTTTCAGCAGGGGTCTTCAATAAAGAAAAGCATCAGGTTCTATTAGGGGTGACAGGCTCGGGCAAGACCTTTACCATGGCCAATATTATTGCAAGGGTTGAAAAGCCAAGTCTTGTGATTGCTCCCAATAAAACGCTGGCAGCACAGCTTTATAATGAATTCAAGGCACTTTTTCCGGATAATTGTGTGGAGTATTTTGTTTCTTATTATGATTATTACCAGCCTGAAGCCTATATCCCGGCAAGCGATACCTATATCCAAAAGGATTCATCCATCAATGAGGTCATTGACAAGATGCGGCACTCTGCCACACGATCCGTTCTGGCTCGGAAGGATGTGATTGTGGTGGCCAGTGTATCCTGTATTTATGGCCTGGGCGCGCCTGAAGATTATCTTGCTTTAAGGGTAACACTGACCAGGGATATGGAAATTTCACGGGAAAAGGTATTGGAGAAGTTTGTTAATATCCAGTATACCCGTAATGATACTGATTTTCACCGCGGGGTATTCAGGGTTCGGGGTGACAGGGTTGAAATTTTCCCCGCCTATGAAGAGGATAAAGCCGTTCGGATCGATTTTTTTGGAGATGCCATTGAGGCAATTTGTGAAATTGATCCTTTAAAGGGAGATATTCTGCAAAGCTTTGATCAGACGGTGATTTATCCTGCCTCCCATTATGTGACCCAGCAACAGACCCGGAAGCGGGCCATGGAAGGTATTGTTGAAGAACTAAAAGAACGGCTTGAATATTTTCATGCCAATAACAAGCTTGTGGAGGCCCAGCGCCTGGACGAAAGAACCCGGTATGACCTGGAAATGCTCAATGAAATCGGTTATTGCAACGGGATTGAAAATTATTCCAGGCATCTGACTGGTCGTAAACCCGGAGAGCCTCCGCCAACCCTGCTGGATTATATGGATGATGATTTTCTTCTGTTTTTTGATGAAAGCCATATTTCTGTTTCCCAGTTAGGGGCCATGTACAAGGCAGACCGTTCAAGAAAAACAACCCTTGTAGAACACGGGTTCAGGCTGCCTTCAGCCATTGACAACCGGCCCCTCCAATTTGAAGAGTTTAAACAAAAAACGCCCCAGGTTATCTATGTTTCTGCCACACCCGCAGACTATGAAATGGAAAAGGCGGGAGATAAGATAGCCGAACAGATTGTCAGACCCACTGGACTGCTTGACCCGGAAGTGGAGATTCGGAGCGCCAAAAGCCAGGTAGATGATCTTTATGAAGAAATTATGAAACGGGTAGAGGCGAGAGAAAGGGTTCTTGTGACCACCTTGACCAAAAGGATGGCAGAAGACCTGACCGATTATTATTCAGATCTGGGGATAAAGGTAAAATATCTTCATTCAGATATTCCGACAATGGAAAGAATGGATATTATCCAGGATCTTCGAAGAGGCTTGTTTGATGTACTCATCGGGATCAATCTTTTAAGGGAGGGTCTTGATATCCCCGAAGTCTCACTTGTGGCCATACTGGATGCAGACAAGGAGGGGTTTTTAAGGTCTTTCCGGTCCTTTATACAGATTTTTGGCCGGGCTTCCAGAAATGTATTTGGCAGGGTGATCATGTATGCGGAAAAAGAGACCGCCTCAATGAAAAAAGCCATTTTTGAGACAAAAAGGCGGCAGAAAATTCAGCGGGCATATAATGAAAAACATAATATTGTACCGACCACCATCCAGAAAAATATTAATTTGTTTAATTATTCCGGCCAGGACAGCCAGCTTGTACCACCGGGATCTGTGGATGAAGATATACAGAATTATGAAGGCCAGGAATTGAACCTGGAAGATATTGTCAAAGACCTGGAATATAAAATGAAATTGGCAGCAGAAACCCTTGAATTTGAAAAAGCAGCAGAATACAGGGATAAAATTAAAGAATTGATGGATATTAAGCGGGTTTATGGACCATGACAAGTTTGATACTTGAAAAATACCAGCAGACCCCTCATCAACCCGGTGTTTACCTGATGAAGGATACCAAAGGCAGCACCATCTATGTCGGGAAGGCCATAGATCTTAAAAAAAGACTGTCATCCTATTTTATAAAAAAAAATCATCATGATGCAAAAACAGCAGTACTTCTTGAAATGATCAAGGATTTTGAAATCATTATCACCTCTTCCGGCCATGAAGCCTTTATTCTTGAATCCAATCTTATCAAAGAATATAACCCCAAGTATAATGTGATTCTCAAAGACGGGAAAAATTATCCTTTGCTCAGGATTGATATGAATGAGACCTATCCTGCCATCCAGAGAGTCAGAAAAATAAAAAATGACAAAGCCAGTTATTTTGGCCCCTATTCTTCAAGTCACAGCATAAATAAAACCTTGAACCAGATTCAAAAAATATTTAAACTGCGCCGGTGCAAAAACACCCAGTTTAAAAACCGGTCAAGGCCTTGTCTTAATTTTCAGATCAAAGCCTGTCTGGGTCTTTGCTGCAATGATATCTCAGCTCTGGAATACAAAAAACGGGTTCAGGATGCCATCCTTTTTCTAAAAGGAAGATCACATCAGGTCGTCAAAAAACTCAAAGTCCAGATGATGGGGTATTCATCCTGTCAGGAATTTGAACGCGCCGCCGGGATTCGGGATACCATATTTGCCATTGAAAACATCCTGGAAAAGCAGGTGGTTGTCAGCCCGGATATGATAGACCGGGATGTCGTTGCCTTTTCTGCAGACAAGGGCAGGGTGGTGATAACTATAATGATTGTTCGATCCGGGTATCTGATTGATACTGCGCATTATCCCCTTGACCTGGGATTTAAGGAGCCGGATGAAATTCTGTCGGCATTTTTAGAGCAATATTATAAACATATGGAATTTTTGCCTTCAATTATCCTGTTGAGCCGGAAAATTGAAAACACTGAGGAGATGGAACATTTGTTTACAAAAAGAAAAGGCAAAAAGGTGAATATCCATGTTCCGGTTCAGGGTGAAAAAAAACGCCTTGTTGAAATGGC
>CALGRI010000025.1 GCA_937880875.1 uncultured Pseudomonadota bacterium | reverse complement strand
CTTAGTACCGCGTTTCTGGTTGTTTCAGCTCAATGAAACACCCGCCACTTTTTTTAATCGCACCACCTATACCTACAGCCATGACAACTCCATTCTTGCTGTTGCCAAGGGGCTTGTAGATGGCGCTACTATTGATGGACACAAATGGGAATTCTATAATGCAAAAAATCCCTATTTTACATCCAAAACCCGGGTCATTAAAAAATCAGATCTTTTTGGAAGCCCCCCTTTGGTGGCCTCTTCATTTTTAAAGCCCCAGTTAAAATCCAGCATTCAGAAGGTTATTTTAACCATGCATAAATCGGAAAATGGGAAAAAAATACTGGACAATCTCATCATTGACCGGTTTGAGTTACCCCAAGAAGAGTGGTACAAAAATGTTCAATTCATGTATTCAAAGGTCCGTCAGAAATAGTGCCGGGTTTTTCAATGAATATCAAGTTCTTTGAAAGCCTTAAAACAATGCTTCTATTAACCGTAGGGCTTCTTGTTATTTTTACCGGCATTGTTGTTTCCCAGCTTGTTATTCGAAATTATAGTACAACGCTTTTATCCGGAGCCATTACCAGAGCCGAAAACATCGCTCATAAACTGGCTCTGGATGTAACCGATAAAATTTTGATCAATGATCTTGTGGCCGTTCAAAAAATTTTAGATGATCAATTGCAGAGCGAATCATCGGTTTCATATCTTTTTATTATCAGTAATCAGGAGGTGCTGGTCCATACATTTCCTGACGGGGTTCCTGTCAATCTCATCAATATAGATACTCACAAAAACAATAAGAATAAAAATGTGGCCAAATTGATTTCAGAGACAAATGAACGCTTTATCGACATCCGCTGGCCTATTTTTGAAGAAAAGGCAGGTGTTCTGAGACTGGGTATTTCCGAAGGGCCATATCGATATAAGATAAAGCAACTGGGCATCAAAATGACCCTGATAACCGTTGCCGTATTAATCGTTTCTCTTTTTCTAAGCCATTTTTTAATCTCACACCTGCTTAAACCTTTGATAGAACTGACCAATACGGTAAAAGACATTGATGAAAAAAACCTTGATATGCGCCTGGATGTCAAAGGCCCGGCTGAAGTGAATAAACTGGTAATCGCCTATAACGCCATGCTTGTCAGAATATCCGGGTATACGGCCAAACTAAGGGAATACAATCAGAGATTAGAGCAGAAAAACAAGGATCTTGATCGGGCTCACAACCAGATGATGACAACTTTCTCTGTCTCCCAGAAAATTGCTGCCCTGCCCGGCCTGAAGAGAATCTGCCTATTTTTGGTTGAAACGCTTCAAGACATTGTGGAATGCAAGGATTTGTCCATGATTGTTTTTGATAATGAACAAGGAATTGCCTCTCTTGTTTTAGAAGGCAACTTTATCACACTGGAAAAAGAGGATTTTGATTCCGTCCATACAAAAGCCAACCAGATAGTGTCTCCTGTTTTTTTAAAAAATGAAGAAATCAAAGCATTGTCGTTACCCCATGGACTCAATAAATCTTCACGCATGGCCATATTCCCGTTCCATCACCACAAACAGGTGTTAGGGGCGGTTCTTATTTCCTGCCCGGATGACTGTGTTTGCGTCAAGACTGAAATGGATGTCATTAATTTGATACTCGCGCAGACCTCCGGAGCAGTTTACAGGGCTTTTGAACATGAAAAGGAAATCAAAGGGCTGAAAAGCAGAATAGACAAGGTTTCCGGATATAAGGGAATGGTGGGTAAAGATCCCAAAATACAGATAATATATAAGCTGATTGAGGATGTTGCCCCCACGGATGCAACAGTTCTAATACAGGGTGAAAGTGGAACAGGAAAAGAGATGGTGGCCAAAGCCCTTCACGATGTCAGCGGCAGGTCAGCAAAACCGTTCATTGTAATCAATTGTTCTGCCTATCCTGCTACCCTGCTGGAAAGCGAATTATTCGGCCATGAAAAAGGCGCTTTTACAGGAGCGGTTCACCGAAAGATAGGCAGGTTTGAACAGGCAAGAGGAGGGACAGTTTTCTTAGATGAAATCGGTGAAATTTCTTTATCCGCTCAAACCATGCTGTTACGGGTGCTGCAAAGTCAGAAAATTGAAAGGATTGGGGGCGAAAGTTCAATTAGTGTCAACACGCGCGTCCTGGCTGCCACCAATCGGAATCTGTTAGAAGAGGTTAAAAATGGAAACTTCAGAGAGGACCTTTACTATCGATTGAATGTCATTCCAATTAACCTGCCGCCGCTACGTGAAAGAAAGAATGATGTTTCTTTGCTGGCAATCTATTTTCTTAAAAAATTTGCAGATGAACAGAACAAAATAATTGAAAAAATAGATCCTGAAGCCATGCGCCTTCTTCTGGACTATAATTGGCCCGGTAATATCCGGGAGCTTGAAAACAGTATCGAGCATGCAGTCACACTTTCCAAATCCAATAAAATATTCATGTCGGAACTGCCGAATCATTTATTCCAGAATATAAGGCTTATTGAACCTGCAAAAAAAGAAAAAATTCTGGCTGCAAATGAAGAGGGCATTATCCGCCAGGCTCTTGATGACTGCACCTGGAATAAAACCGCGGCTGCTGCCACTCTGGGTATCAGCCGAAGCACACTCTATGAGAAATTAAAAAAATATAAGATTCTTTCTCCCGATGCGGCAAAACAACCCTTATTGTTGAACTTATGAACTTGACAAACCCGGCAAGGATTCCTACCTGCATCGAAAAGCTGGGGCCGTGCCCTGTGCCATGATGACCTCTGATATGACGGCCATTGATATTGCAGTGGCAGAAAAAAAAATATTACCATTTTTATCCGGTCTGATTTAACCGGGATTATAAATTATATTATATCAATTCATTAGACTGTTAAAATAATTTTCAGGAGAAACAGAATGCATTTTGAACACACACACCTGCTCTATTTCAGCCCGACAGCCACAACAAAAATCATTCTCAACCAGATTGCAAAAGGAATCGGCAAACATATTTCATCTGTCACAGACATTACAAAACCGGATATCCGGCACTTGCCCACGCCTGAATTTAAAAATAGCCTGGTTCTCATCGGTGCCCCGGTTTATGGCGGGCGGCTGCCAAAAGAAGCTGCTGATTATATAAAAACCATTAAGGCAAAGGATTGCCTGGCCGTTCCCGTGGTCTTATATGGCAACCGGGAATTTGAAGATGCCCTTCTTGAATTAAAAAATATTCTTATGGATTGCGGATTTGTTCCTCTGGCAGCAGGTGCCTTTATCGGAGAGCACTCTTTTTCCAGTCGTGATTTCCCCATTGCCCTGAACAGACCGGACAGGCAGGATCTTGAAACCGCATTGTTGTTTGGTGAAAAGATTGCCGGTTTGGTCAGCCAGACTTCAAACCTGTCAGATATTGCCCCTGTTGATGTTCCGGGCAATTTCCCCTATAAAAAAGGCACGGCATTTGGCTCTTTTTCCTTTATTGATGTCAAAGATGCGTGTGACGACTGCGGCATCTGTATTACGGCATGCCCCAAAAATGCCATTGACCCGGATGACCACTGGGCCACCCGTGATGAAACCTGTATTTACTGCTGTGCCTGCATCAAGGCCTGCCCGCTTAATGCAAGGATCATGAAAGACAGTCCAATCAGGGATAAAGCTAAATGGCTCAGTGAAAATTGTGCTCTTCGCAAAGAACCCCAGATGTTTTTACCAGGCTGATGGATAATTGTCTGCCTGTAATAAAGTTTTGTTTTTTTACTTTTCAATTCCGACTCTGGCTTCCACTCCCTTTTGGAAATAATGCTTTATAGCTTTCATTTCTACGACCAAATCAGCTTTTTCCATAATAGTCAGGGTCGCCCCTCTGCCCGTAACAACGATTTCCATATGATCTGGTTTTTTCTCCAAAAGATCCAGCAGATCCTGTTCGGAAAATATATTGTATTTAACGGCAATGTTTCCTTCATCAAGAATGACAAGATCATGTTCACCCTTTTCAATAATCTGTGTCATCCTTCTATAGCCTTCCATCCCGGCTTCAATGTCTTCCTGGGTAGGATGACCTTTGACGAACCGCCCAAGCCCATAATGCTCGATCGTGATCTGGTCTGCAACTTTTTTTAATGCTTTTATTTCAGAATAATCTCCGGATTTTAAAAACTGACCGATAAAAACTTTTCCTCCAGCTCCCACAGTCCGTATGGCAAGTCCCAGAGCAGCTGTAGTTTTACCTTTGCCATTCCCCGTATAGATTTGAATACGTCCTTTCATAAGCATAGCCTCTTGTGTTCACTACTTTTTTATTTTCCTGCAAGAATTAAGTATCCAATAGTCATCAAACTGTGTTTCAAGTTTATCTGCCTTTTATAGGCGGCAAAGAAACAACAATCAAGATAAAATGACCTGAAAGACAATTTTTCATACGTGGGTCACCCCGTCTGCACCATCCTTGGCCATCAACAAGGTGCCAGATGCAAGGCGACAAGGAGTGACAAGTGAGGCGTATAAGTCATACTCCGCAGGAAGGAACGACCGCAGTCAACGCAGCAGGTGGTACCTTGATAGTGGCCAGGGTATGACTGATTTTCTTGACATTAAGCTGCATTAAGCATTAGGGTAGACTATAATGTAAAAAATTTATCTTTTCCCATGATTTTGTTAATGAAAAATATGACCATGGATAGGAAAATTTTAAACCTGTTGCCTTTGCCATATGGACTGATTTAAAGAATGGATATGCAAAATAAAAGTGTCGCCGCTATTTTAAACAACCTATCAGATGCTTTCATGATAATGGATGCCAATGGCAGGATCAATTACTTCAATAATGTTGCAGCCCGGATTACAGGGTATGCAAGCTTTGAAGCAAAGGGAATGAAATGCAGAGATATCTTTAAAACAATCTCCTGTGATACAGACTGCCTGATTAACAAAGGGGACATCACCCCAAAAACCAATTATAAACGTGAACTTGAGATTACCCGGAAAAATGGTACAAAAATCCCTGTTGAATGCACCCGTAATATTCTTATTGATTCTGACGGGCTCATGTTTGGTGTGGTTGAAGTCTTTAAGAAGATTTCCCAGGTCAAACGTCTTGAAGATAATTTAATATATTCTGAATTCAAATACCGCCGCCTTTTTGAAAGTACCAAGGATATGATTTTTATCATATCCAAGGAAGGAGTGATTATAGAGGTCAACCAGGCCACTGTTGACCTGCTTGATTACAAAGAGAAAGAAGAGTTGTATTTATTGGGCAATATTGAACATATTTTTATTGATCCAATCCATTGGCATGTGTGTAAAAAACACATTGATCTTAACGGCTTTATTCAGGATTTTGAGGTTGGTTTCAAAAAAAAGGATGGCACACGGCTCCACGGCAGTCTGAGTGCCAATATTTTTTTAGATGATAATGGAAATATCGTTGGTTACGAAGGTATTGCCAAAGATATTACAGCCAGAATGGATTCCTTTCGAAGGCTTTACAAACATCATCAGGAACTTGTCTTGCTGAACACTGTGTCACTTACCATGAATAGTTCCCAAAATCTGAAACAGGTTCTGAACACAGCCTTGAATGAGGCTATGAAACTATTGAATTTCAGTATTGGCACCATTTTTCTTATCAACCATGACCAAGGTGAATTTGAGCTTCAAACCTGGAAGGGGCTGCCGGAACAGGTTAATAAAACTCTGATCAAACCAATTTTTCATGATACCCAACTCATGGAATTTTTCCTGGGAAAAAACAACCGCCTGACACCCAAATCTATTTTTCCATCTTTTAAAATAACCCTGGAAACCCCGGACAAAAACAGACCAGTCATACTTTCCTGTTTCCTGATTACGGAAAAAGGATGTCCTTCGGGATTTATGGCCTTTCCTCTAGCTGAAACCCAGGACCTTTCCCTGGAAGATTTTAATCTCCTTGGGTCTTTGGGGAATTTTTTGGGCGGCTCCATCGCCAATATCAAGCTGATAAGAACAGTTCAAAAACACCGGGAAGAGCTCAAACATCTGACTGCCCGACTTTTTCAATCCCAGGAAATTGAGTGTAAAAGAATCGCCCGGGAACTCCATGATGAAACCGGATCAGCCCTGATCGGTATAAATTTCAATCTGGAAGCTGTTGAAAAAATCATGCCACCTGATGATCCCGTTATGAATAATATCATCAATAATATTAAAAAGCAGATCAATCACACATACCAGGAGATGCGGCGTATTTCCCACCTGCTGCATCCGGCACTGCTGACAGACCTTGGACTTGAACCTGCCCTGGACTCCTATCTGAACCAGATAACCCAACAAAGTTCCCTGAATATTGATTTTAAAATGGTCGGATTCACAGGGCGAATTAACCCGGACATTGAAACGGTGCTATATCGGTTTTCCCAGGAAGCCCTGTCCAACACCATAAAATATGCCAAAGCCACTTTTTTTAAGCTATCCATCATCAAGGGATATCCTTCAATTATTTTTATCGCAGAAGATGACGGCATTGGGTTTGATCCAGATGAAAACAATATAAAAAGACCTTCACTCGGGCTGCTATCCATGAGGGAAAGGACTGCCATACGAGGCGGAAAATTTTTCCTTCGAACTGAAAAAGGCAAAGGTACCCACATCAGAATTGAAATTCCGATCAAAAATGGCGGATTGCCGGTTTTAATGGAAGGTACAAATTTTTTGCAGGAGATTTATGAAGCATAAACCCATTGAAATTGTTATTGCCGATGACCATACCATTGTCCGCCAGGGGTTAAGAAAGCTTCTGGAGGAAGAAGATTACCTGAAAATCACAGGGGAAGCCATGAATGGCCGGGAAGCTGTCCAGAAAGTCCACATGCTAAAGCCGGATGTTGTCATTATGGATATTGCCATGCCTATACTGAACGGCATTGAAGCTGCCCGGCAAATCAAGCAGTCAAACTTTAAAACCAAGATAATTATACTTTCCATGCATGACCATACCCGGTATATCAGAGAACTTTTAAGCATTGGCGTTTCAGGCTACCTTCTGAAAAATGCTGTCAGCGATGATATTATTCAGGCGATTAAAGCAGCTGTTAAAGGAGAAATCTATCTGAGTCCATCGATTTCCAACCGGGTAATTGAAGATTATGTCGGAATGAACCAGAAAACATCCCAGGATGAATTGTACAACACTCTGACCAACAGAGAACGAGAAGTGTTCCAAATGATGGTTGAGGGATACACCACCAAAAAAATTTCTGAGATACTCTGCCTGAGTCCCAGTACAATCAAATCCCATCGTTCCAATATTATGGAAAAACTTAAAATGGAAAATATCTCAAAATTAATCCAATATGCCATTCACCTTGGAATCATTGATATTCAAATGTGATAAACCATATTTTGTCAAAAACAGGGTGTCTACTGCATTATCAGCCATATCTGGGAATACCTGTGAAAGAGATTTAAGGCTTGTCTGGAAAACTGATTTTCCCTACGGGCTCAGTCATTTTAAATTGGCCTTTTTGAATCTGCTTTTTAAGGTCCTGGGCTGCCTTGAGTGCAGTCATGCGATCAGACTGCCTTAATGTGACCGGAACTTTATGGTTAACCCCTTCAAGTTCTATACTGCCAAGATTTCCAAAAAAAGTTTCACCTTTGCACCTGGAAACACAAAGACCACAATTGAAACATCTTGACCTGTCAAATTGCAGACCTTTTGCAGTATCCCATTTAACGGCTTTCACAGGGCAGATGTTCTCCACTTGACAAAAATCACATTTCAGACATTTTTTCCGGTTAAATTCAACCTCATGATTTGTTTTATCCCAGACATCCCCATAGGTAATCTCAAATATGGGCTTGCGGTTTCGCACATCAACAACCTTCAGCGGAATCTGTGCATCGGTTTTTAAAATATGGATTAACATCTCCTTGTCCAGCACAGGAATTGCCACAGCCCAGGTCGTGATAATATCAGGTCCATGCCCGGTTGTGAATCCTCCCAGAAATTGTGGATCCATCTTGTGCATATCAGCAACCCCGGCCAGATTGGGTTTATCCTTACTGCTGCGGGTGCCAGGCCCTGTGACAAAACCTTCGGCACCATTGATCAAAACCTTTGTGCCAATGCCAATAGTTTTGAGTTCAGGATCATTCTCAAGGGGGTTTAATTCACCACAGCCGCAAAAGCTCATTTCTTCATAATTGCCGTTCATCTTGTCTGAATGAAATATTGTGGACACAGCAGTTTTCCCTGGATTGACAAAGGCCAGATAATTTTTAAAGGCATTTCTTGAAGCATGGAGCATGGCATGGGGAATTTGCTTAAGCGTGGTGAAAGAACTTAATTTTTGTCCTTCATCCGTCTCGATTTCCACTAAAACCTGTTTGCCCAAAACCAGGTCCCTGAACAGGTCACCAGCACCATATCCTGGATCAACTATGCTCGCTTCCGTCCCCAGAACGATCAGATCAAGGATACCGATTCTTTCATTTGGGCAGGGTCCCACCTGTGCCGGAACAGTGTTTATCCATACCTTTGCAGCTTTTGTAAATGTATCTGGTTTTGCCACCTTAAAAGAAAGAACAGCATAAGTACCGCTCATCAGGGCACTTGTGGCAGTGGTAACCACATCTATATCACCCAGCTCAAAGGTTTCACCATCCCGGACCCGGTCACAAATTTCCTGGGCCGTTAAGATAACCACTTCTCCACGGTCTATTTTTTTCTGAATTTCTGAAAATGTTCTGTTGGGTGTTGAATCTTCCATTATCACTTAATTCCAAAATTTAAAAAATTCAAATTCTGACTATACACTGGCTCAATTTTTCCAGTATCAGCTCCTCTATCACATCCCATCCTATAAAAGCAAGGCAGGTATTGACCGTGTCAGGCCATTCTTGCCACTCTATTTTCCCCCCCACAAAATTGAGCATTTGTGTTTTTTCGGCAAACCTGACCGGACCCTTGATCCTGAACAATTCCAGGGGAACAGTATTGAGAAACTCTTTGAATAATTCTTTATCCAGAGGCTCTATTGTTTCATATACAAATGAGATAAAGCCGGCCTCTTTTGCAGTCATTGTTCCCTCCCCGTTCAAAGGAGAATAAAAATCTATTTCAGGATCATAGGCTTTAAAGAGAGAACTTTTAACCATACCCGGGTCTTCTTGTTGCGAAGGAGACCAGATAATGTCGGGATCAATATTACAGTGAAGGCTGGGAATAACCAGGGCCTTTTCAGATTCCTCCTGTATTTCCTTTAAAATGACAGGAATCTCTGATTTATCAATGGTATCAATCTTGTTTAAAAGAATAATATCTGCCTGATTGATCTGACTTTTAAAAACCGTTCCAAATGCCTCTCTTGCTTCCCAAAAATCACTATCCACAATGGTTATGATTTTCTCCAGCTGGAAATGGGGCAAGAGCATCCGGTCATTCAAGGCCTCTTTAATTGAAAGGGGATCAGCCACCCCTGTGGCTTCGATCACAAGTCGTTCAGGAGAATATTCATGGTTTAAAATCTGAAGGGTTTGGATCAGATCAATTTTCAATGAACAGCAGATGCAGCCACTAGTGAGTTCAACAATCTGTGCTGCAGCCGTATTTTTAATAAGGGAAGCGTCTATTCCAACTTTGCCGAATTCATTCACAAGAACAATGGTTTTGGACAGATCTTCAGAAAATTTTAATATATGTTTTATCAAGGTTGTTTTACCAGATCCGAGAAACCCGGTTATGATAAAAACTTTTGTTTTCATTCTGCTGTGTCAGCCTGTTCTTTTTTATCTGCCAGTTCTTTCTCGTCTGAATTTTTCTTTTCTGCTACTTTTTCCTGCTCTTGAGCCTTCTTCTTTTCATTCTCTTTTTTTTCTTCTTCCAGTTTTTGCTTTGCCCTGGCCTCTTCTTTTGCCTGTTTTTTCTCTTCTGCTTCTCGGGCTGCCTTTTCAAATATGTCATAACCCAAAATAGATTCAGCAATGTATGCGGACAGATCTTTCATGACAATGTCTGATTCCAATACACCGATACCCACCTGGAGTCCCTGGAAACAAAACGGGCAGCAGGAAACCAGGTCCTGTGCACCCGTCTGTTCAGCTTCTTTGATCCGTCTTTGGGACATGCGGCCCTGAATTTCCGGAAAACCTGCCTTTAACCCCCCCCCTGCCCCGCAGCACCTTGAATACTCCCTGTTTCTGGGCATCTCCACAAGGGTCAGGCCGGGGATGGCTTCCATGATCATCCTGGGTGCATCAAACCCGCCCGTGGCCCTGCCAAGGTGGCAGGGATCATGAAAGGTAACTGTCCTGTTAACGGGATGGGTAAACTTTAATTCACCGGTTTTTAATAATCGGGCCAGATATTCCACTGTATGCAGGACTTCAAAATTCAATGGCGCAATTTTGGGGTAATCCTGCATAATGGTTTTAAAACATCCAGAACACGAACTGATCAATGTATCAATGCCAAGGCTGTTAAACTGGTCAATGTTTTGACTGAACAAACGCTTATATTCCGGATCTCCCATCCTGAGCAATACACTGCCGCAACATTTTTCATCCGCACCAAGGACTCCGTAATCAATGCCCAGGGTATCAAGGATATTAATGGTATTTATGGCCACCTGCTTGACATTGGCATCATAGGAAGCCGTACACCCTAAGAAAAGAAGTACCTTGCCCTTTGATTTTTTGATCAATTTGGGTTCGTCGGCAATTAAATTGTCTTTTTTAGCCCGGCGGGACCATTTGATCCGGCCTGCCCTGGGCTGCTGCCATGGATTATCAAAAGTCATCACACTTTTTCTCAAGGCCTTCTGGGGTTCCAGAGGACCATAGTCAGCCCTTACAATCAACCGCCTGAGTTCTTCCCAGAGGTTGACCGTATCAATGTGGGCAGGGCAGACTACCTCACACTGACCGCAGGTGGAGCATTCATACAGACTGGTTACAAATTCATCCATCTGTTCTTTTGTAACTTCCCTGTAGCCGTATAATCTGCCAATGACCTTTTTCAATGATTCCCCGATCATCTCGCTTTTCATGATTCTGGCAAGAAATCCGTTCTGGGATCTGGCAATCCTTAAAAATTCTATAATTTTGCGGCGTGGTATCAGTCCTTCTTTAGAGTCCTGGTCATAAACAGGACACCAGGTAAGACATTCCCCGCATCGGGTGCAGGCATCAAGCTCTATCAAGCGCTTAATATCAAGTTTATGTATGGGTATTTGTCTCACCGCATCTTTGGTGTCTGTTTTTGGTTCCAAAGGTGCTGCCGTCACTTTTTCCTCCAAGTTTTCATTAACTTGGGAATCAGATACCTTTTCTTCTTCTTTGGTCATTTTAAAATACCTTATAATTTATTTTCCAATCAAACCCGTTTCTTTTTTTTAACGCCATCCACAGCTTCTATAAAATAGGTCAAAGGAGTGTTAAATATATGCCGCATTTTTCCAAAAGGCAGCCAGGCAATGAAAACTGCAGCCACCACACCATGGACGTACCACATCAAAGGATAAATAGATGCCCAGTCAAAGGGAAAGGCCGACAACACCCTGGAAACCATATATCCAACAAAAGAATAAGCTGCCGTTCCGCAGGGAATCATTGTTACAATAATCCTTGCCCCTTCAAGGAAAAAACCCAGCAGAACAAGACTGCCGATAAGTATAAGGGTGATGTTGTCCTGGTATTCCGAGACCACATAATCTGGTTTAACAATAAACCGTTTAACAAGAGCCCAGAGAATACCAAGAAGGATAAAAAGACCTAAGAGATCATTGCTAAAGGCTGTAAACCAATGGTTCTTATCTATTAATGCAGTCATTAAGCTTGCTTCAGGATTAAAATAGAATCCAATGGCAGTAAAAAGACTTAAACCAAAACGCAGCAAAATGGCAGTAAAAATAAGGGAATGCATGGACCATCGGGAAACGCTCTCCTTAAGAATTCTCCTTTGAAACAATACATCCAGAATAAATATTTTAATAAGGGAAAAGAATTGTTTTGAAAAAATCGTATTCCAGATTGATTCTGAACTTAAGCTGATTTTACGGTGAAGGGATTTTTCCTCTCCCTTTACACTCCCCTTGAACCAGAATGCTATCATCATAAAAATTCCAACCACGAAAATAAGGCCTGCAAAGCCAAAAACCGGATGTCCCATGGCCAGGGGTGAATTATGGCATAGAATGCACAAGGCACTTTTGGAAGGAAGAACTGCAGATGGGGCCCCCACTGGATTTTTTTTGAAATGACATTTTTTGCATGTTTCTTCATCTTCCACATCTGCCAGAGTATGCCCGGAAAGGCTGATGGGAGTGGACTCATAATCCATGTGGGCGAGTTTAATCCGGTTGTCTTTTGGATCAAGCCTGACAAATTTTGATTGAAAATGGCATGCCTGGCAGGACACCCTCAAATGGGGTTCATTGGCCGGACCTTCAGAATGGTGCGGATGGCATTCCATACAGGTTGCCCCTGTTTCAGTCTTATGGGGTGATCGGGCAACATCTGTATGGCAGTTAATGCATGCGATAAAACCATGATCAGGCTGGTTTTTGTTAAAGGTATCAGGGGTAATCTGCAGGGTGGTGCCTTTGGACCCATTTCCTTTTTTTATATCTGCTTTTTTGTGACAATCATAACAAAAGGTCTGGGAGGAAATAACCCCCTCGTTGGTATGAATATTTGGTTTTCTGTGGCAGTCAAGACAGACCAGAGGTTCTTGAGCCAAAGGTTCAGGCCTGGTTTCTTCAATGACCTTTGCAGTTTTTAAATCAGGAAGATTTGTTGCAAAAGCTGGTGTGTAATTTAAAGCTGCCATGAAAACCATCAGCGCACCACCAACTATAATAGATCCTATTGTTTTTATATTCATGAGCCAGTTTCCCATTGAAATATTAATTTTTCCATCAAATTATTGATCAATTTTATTTATTAAGGCTTTTTACTCCTTGATCATCTGTTGTCGTTTCCACTCTTCAGGATGGTCTTCCATAAATCTTGTCTTGTCGATTTTTCCTGTAAAAATGGATTTTTCCATGGGGAAAATATCCGGGACAAGATGGGTGTCAGACATATGGACCACACCAATATATAAAACAGCCAATACAGCTTCATAAAAGTGAAAATAACCGGCAATGTTTATAAAAAATCCAGGAAATATGCCTGCAAAAAACTCAGGATACCACAGGATCAGACCGGTTAAACCCATGCTCTGCATACCCAGCAGTTCAGCCCAGTAATCATATTTTTGAAGATAGGTGAAGCGATCAAACAGAGGCGGGGTTCCCTTGTTGAATGCATACCTTAAATTCTGGAACAGATCCTTGATATCTTTTTTTGCGGGCAGGATGGAATCCGGTCCTGTCAGGTTCTTTTTCAGGATAAATTTATAATACAAAAGCCAGAAAAGGTGCACCACGATCCCCATATACAGGAAAACGGCACAAAACCTGTGCAGCCATCCTGCAGCACCTGCTCCCCCAATAAGGGAGACAATGAACCTTGCCCATCCAAATCCGCTGAAATGAAGAAGGAAACCTGTAATTGCAAGAAATGTAAAATTAAAAATAATGACAATATGCAGAATTCTGTGCAGGAGATGAAACCTTTGAAAGGTTTGCTTGGGTTTTACATCTGTTTCCATCACTTATGTCTCCTCAATTTTTCGTGGAGTTTTCTTAACATTAAAAGTCCTGTGTGCATGAAGAAAAA
>CALGRI010000024.1 GCA_937880875.1 uncultured Pseudomonadota bacterium | reverse complement strand
CCATAAAAAAACCTATAATGATCAAAAAATATAAGGAACTGGCAGAAAAACAATCCAAAGGGATACGGGAAAAATCTATAAAAAAGATAGATATGTATGATTGTCTTCCCAACCTGGGAAAAAAAAGGAAGTAAACTTGAACAGCAGACCTGTTGCCCTGGGAGCAAGGTTAAAACAATACCCGTCAATTCAAACCCTGGGGTTTAAACCCAACTTTCAGGATTATTCTAACCAGGAAAAAAATCTTATCCTGGGCGCAAAAAAAATCTATTACCCTACGGCATTTTATGCAGACCTGTTTAACGCCATGGGAAAAGAAACCTTTCCCAGTTTTCATACTTATAAATTCGCCATGGACAAGATAAAACAGACGGCAGTCTTTAATATGCTTGGTATTCCTCACCCTGAAACAAAAATTTTTTATGGTAAAAAACAAAAGCAAAATATCCTTTCCTTTTTTACCTTCCCTTTTATTGGCAAAAAGGCCAGAGGATCATCAAAAGGCAATGATGTGTATCTGATTCAAAACGCTGAAGATCTTTGTCTGTATTTAAGGAACAAAGGCCCTGCTTATATCCAGGAATATTTTCCCATTGACCGGGATATGCGGGTTATTATTATCGGAAAAAAAATCAGACTTGCCTATTGGCGGATTGCTGCCAAAGACAATTTTAAAACAAATATTTCCCAGGGCGGCATCATCAGCTTCAATTCTTTGCCTCAAAAAGCCCTTGATCTTGCACAAATAACAGCTTTAAAATGCGGATGGGATGATGTAGGAATTGATATTATCGAGCATGCAAACCGGTTCTATGTTCTGGAAGCCAATATGAAATATGGCACAAAGGGATTCCAGAAAGCCGGAATCGACTATAAAAAAATGATGGCCGATCTGATTGTGGAAGGCAGAATTTAAAATTTACAAAAGTCCTGCATCCTGTTCATCTTTCTCCCATTCAGAAAGATATGTTGTAATGGCAGCATATTTTGATGAGCCCCTGGGTTTTAAAAGCTGATATCCAAGCTGATCAATACAATTTTCCAGGCATTGAAAAAAAATTGTTTCAACCATTTTGGGCTCTATTTTTTCTTCAGATATCTTTATTCCTTCAAACACAGCCCGGGTCAAATGTCCTTGTGGAACAAAGATATCACAAATACATGCATTCCATTCTTCAGGGAAATTATTAATCTTCCATGAACTTAAATTCTCAGGACGTAATATACTTTTATTTTCAGGATTAAACGGAGCTTTGACAACCTTCATTTTGAGTGTATCAAACTGCATTAATTCTTTTAGAATTACCTGTATATCATCTGAAAAAATCCACTCTTCAGGTTCCAGCAGTACAGGAGGAAAATGGCTGCTGGTCAGCGCATATTTAAACGGACCTTTTTCTTTCCAAAATTGTTTAAACTGCTTTGAATGGGGTAATATTTCCCTTATTATAAATTCAATAACCATTTAAGCCAAACCTTTATTTGTGACCGTCTCTTTATTTATGACCATCCCTTTATTTATGACCATCCCTTTATTTATGAAAGTGCCAATTAATTTTTGCGCGAGCCCTAATTTGTTTTTAAAACTTCCAGACCACAATTATTAATAATTAATCGGCCATCCATAAATAGAGCATCAACAATCTTTCCCAGAACGCTTAAATCTGCAAAAGGATTACCATCGACAACGGCAAAATCTGCAACTTTGCCGGTTTGGATGGAACCAAACTGGTTGTCAATACCCATAGATTTAGCGCTATTAATGGTTGCTGTCTGAACGGCTGCCATGCCATTAAATTTTTTATCAAAAGCCTCATCATTCATGAAAAGATTGAACATGGACAGCTCATGGGCAATCATGGCAGGAGTGCAGGCCTGAATTCCTCCATCATTTCCGCAAGCCATTCTTGCACCCTGTTCTACAAGCATCTTTGTGTTTTGGTTTCCAAAGCAAGTCAATCGACTAAAGTGTGCAAGTAATTTTGACAGGTTAAAAACACCAAGCATTGTATACTTGCCTCTATTTGCCTTGTTAAATCCGGCTATTACAAAATCTTTGAGTTCCGGTACCCAAAACTCTTCTGCCAGACCGGCAAATATTTTGTCTCTAAACCTATAAAGCTTTTCCAAATTAGGATCACTAGAAAATGGATCACCTTTAAGCCGCCAGCTCATGTCATACCCAACTGACAGAGTGGGTTCAATGATGCAATCTGAATTCAGACAGGCATCAATATCCTTCTGGGTTAGTTCACCATCCCGGGCCATATGTGCCAGAGATGAAAATCCAACCATTATAGCTCTTTGAAAGGTATCAACAGAAACACAGTGGATAGTGGTCTGCACATTTCGAAGTCGCGCCTGATCTGTTATGGCCTGCATCTGTTTTATCGGCATTATGATGGGATTTGAATTGAGCATACTTTCTTCCAGGGATTCACCCACCTTGATAAGATCAGCCCCTCTTTCATCTATGGCTCTGTTCACAGCATCCCGGACCTGGTGCTCACTTGCATCGGGCAAAAATGTGACCACACCCGAGTTGGAATCTTCATACTCGATAGTTCCCAGTCCCAGCTTCCTGAACAGGATTTTTTTCATTCCCTTAAGCTCAGGGCTTAAGTAACCGCCAATGGCACCAACTAGAACTGCCTGCATGATACGCGGACCTGGTATTTTTTGATTCTGGATCTGCTCGATCAGTTTCCGATTGGGTCTTAAATCATCGGAATAAGCATCCCGGATATTGGTGATGCCTCTGGCAAGGCAATCCTCCATATTTTTTCTAACCTGCTGGTCATGATATTTTTTCCGGGCTTTGATCATTTTAAAATCTGAAAAAAGGGTTGGGTTGATCATTTGGATGTGGCAATGAACGTTAAAAAGGCCGGGTAGAACTATTTTTCCCTTTAAATCAAAGGAAAAATCAGGTTTGATTTTTTCAGTTTCATTTTCCAGGCCTGGCATGGATACAATTTTCCCATTCTTCATCAAAACACTTACATTTTGATTAAAGAAACAGCCGTTCACCACATCCACAAATCTCCCATTTGTGAGTTCTACAACTGCATCGAGCCCTGGCTGATAATCTTTGACAAAATTGATCCCAGATCTATTTTCCATTTCAGACTCCTTTGGTAGAATAAAAGCTTTCTGATCTATGAGTACACTATTAAAGGATAATTATTGCAAATGCAACTTTCTTAATTAATCTGATTTTTGTTCTCTTCGTCAATTTTTTCTATGAGCCTTTTTTTCTCTTATTGAAGTGTACCAATATGGTTTTAACATTTAATGATGAAGCATTTTGCTAAAAAGCTCATCGTTTTTCTGGGCGCATATTTCATATTTCAGCTCTATAGATTTTTTTTATTATATTTCTTGATAAAAAACAGTTGCTTATCATATATTTCACTATTATTCAGCTACGGAGACACCATGTATTTTTCCGGGCGTTTTAAAAACAGGTGTGTTTTTGACAGCAACTCTATAAAAGGAGAATTTTCAAAATGCAGACTATGTATGATTTTTTTAAATGGAAGTTTTTAACCGTTTTTGTTATATTTTTATTGATCGGGGGGGTTGGCGCATCGGCGGATGAAAACAAAACATTTGCTCCCATATCCTTAAATGAAATTCTGGAGGATGTGATCAAGACCAGCCCGGAAATTCTGGAAGCCCAGGAGCGCTATCGCAGCGTCGTGGCAGAACGGTCTATCGCCACCAGTGGATACCGGCCAACAATAGGAGCAGAGGCGTCTACCGGCCCGGAAGTGACGGACGGTGTGGATACCAACGACATACGGGAAGAGCTTTGGGCCAATACTGCAACGTTGTATGCCCGCCAAAACCTATTCAACGGGGGAAAGACGACTTCATTTGTCGAGGAAACCGATGCCCGGATTCTTGCAGCTGCCTATGAAGTAATAACCGTTGCCAATAGAGTCTTTTTGGAAGCTATCGAAGCCTATATAAATGTGTTAAAAACTCGCGAACTATTAGAATTTTCAAAAGAAAACGTAATGACCCAGGAAAAAATTCTGGCACAGGTCAAAGAAAAAACAATCGCAGGGTTTACCCGAGTCTCCGACTTAAGCAACTCAAAAGCCCGGTTGTCTCTGGCCAAAAGTAATTATATTTCCACACAGCAGGATTTGAGCCAGGCGATTGTCAAGTTTCACCGTCAGTTTGGCCGCCTGATAAAACCTGATCAATTTGTTAAGCCCTCGCCTGCTTTTAAAATTCCGGATACTGTTGATAAAACAGTGGACATGGCTTTACGCCAACATCCCGCCCTTGAAGTTGCAAAATATAATATTCATGCACGCAAGTACGCCTATGAAAAATCAAAAGCAGATTACTGGCCAACCCTGGACCTGGAATTAAAAGCCCAGTACCGTAATGATGTCAATGGAGATAGAGGCGATACAAGGCAAGCCTCTGCCATGCTGAAACTGAATTATTTATTTTATGACGGCGGTGTACGGGATGGTGAGAAAGGCAAAAAATACGGACAGATGCGATCGGAATATCAACGCGCTTATACTGAACGCCGAAATGTCAACCAGGCTG
The DNA here is from genome assembly GCA_937880875.1 of uncultured Pseudomonadota bacterium. GTDB lineage: Bacteria > Desulfobacterota > Desulfobacteria > Desulfobacterales > Desulfobacteraceae > Desulfobacula. Next base: position 9,114 of record CALGRI010000024.1, on the reverse strand, counting down.
TCAGACTGGCCTGGAATATTTATGAGGCGGAGAAAGTTAAAAAGAATTTCTTGAATGACCATGTGGGCCTGAGTGCCGAAACATTATCCGCTTTTAAAGATGAGTATCATTCAGGACGAAGGACACTGCTTGATATTCTTGATATGGAGAATGAGTATAACGCGGCCAAGATCGCCAACACCGAATCAGACTATATGAACCTGGTGGCCTATTATCGGATTTTCCAGGCAACCGGGGTATTAATTCACGAATTTGATACAAGCCTGTTGGAAGAGATGCATCTCCCGTCTGAAAAGCCGTATGACCTGGAAGAGTACAAGGACGACCTGGACCCAAACCGGGATGTCGATACAGTCGTAGATGTCAGCGATCAGTGTGATAATTCGATCAAAGGCAGTACGGTTCTTCCTTTTGGGTGTGTTGACGGAATGCTTGTCCCAATAGGTTACCAGGAGCCTGAAGCCCCCGGCCCGTATATTTTACCTAAAGCGGAAGAAAAGATTCTTAAAATTGACGAGACTAAAAAGGTACAATCCATCCATCTGGATATCATTCATTTCCATTTTGACTCTGCCGAATTGACTGATGAGTCATTACAACTGCTCGTACCTATAGCAGAACAACTGCTTGAAGAATCTCAATACATGATTGAAGTTATTGGACATACAGACAGTACTGGAAGCATCGAGTACAACCAGAACCTTTCTGAGGCAAGGGCGCAGAGCGTCTATGAAGAACTGAAAAAAGCAGGAATTAGTGAGGATAGACTTGTATCAAGCGGGAAAGGTGAACTTGAACCTGTTTCAACCAATGAAACAAAAGAAGGGAGGCGGGAAAACCGCCGGACTGAATTCAAGTTGACCCAGTAACTTCCGGTTGAGGCACAGTATTAAATATGTTGTGATATTGTTGAGCCTTCTGGCTCTGGCGGTTTTTGCCGAGACCACCACCCGGTTTTTTGTACCTGAAAACCTGGCAGATAGTTTCGGTAAAAAATACGGTGAGCAGGCCGTCAGACGTTTAAACAGCCTATTGCTGCAGATGGAGGAGCTGATTAAATTACCGGAAGATCAAATTGTTATTAGGGTAAACAGGTTCTTTAACCAGCTGGAATATTGTTCTGATATCAGAACATGGAACAAGAAGGACTATTGGGCCAGCCGTCTGGAGTTTCTCGGCAAGGGCCAGGGGGATTGTGAAGATTATGCCGTGGCCAAATTTCTGACCATGGCACAGCTGGGTGTCCCAGAGGAAAAATTATTTTTAACATATGTTAAGGCGATCGGTTACCCGGATGCAGCTCACCTTGTAGTGACCTACTATAAGGAACCGGGTACCGTGCCTTTCGTCCTTGACAATTATATCAAACAAATTCTGCCCGCCACCCAGCGGCCGGACCTTATCCCGGTATACAGTTTTACTGCCAGTGATCTTTACATCCAGAAACGATATGGCCTTGGCAAGCGTATTAACCGGAAATTGTTAAAAACCCAACTTAGTTTAAAAACGATTGATTTGGAAATTCAGGAGAGAAAAAATTGAGTCTTTTAAAGCAAATACAGCTATTAGTGGCCTTGTTGCTGTTGATCACGCTGATCATCGTATTGAGGATCAATTTTAACACAGCGCGGGAGTTTACTGCAAATCAATCATATCTCAATGCAAAAAATCTTGCCAATGTACTTGCCCTGTCATTTAGTTCAAGACCGTCGGATGATGTTTTTGTGAGAACCAGCATCAATGCAATGTTTGACGGTGGATATTACGAATCCATAACACTAGTCCACCGGGACGGCAATGAGATTTACAAGAAGAGTGAAGCATTGACGGTTTATGGTGTGCCTGCTTTTTTCTTAAATCATATAGACCTGATCATACCTGTGGCAGAAGCTCAAGTGATGGACGGGTGGTCTGTTTTTGGCACGCTTCAGATTAAGGGCCACCCTGGTCAGTCATATAAAAAACTATGGGAGATATTTAAGCAGCTTTGTCTGCAATTTCTTTTACTTGGCAGTATTGCTCTTTTCATAAATTATCTCGGCTTGCGCCACCTTTTAAGAGCGCTGGAAAAAATCAAGCTTCAGGCTCAGAAAATCAGCAACAACGAATTTATTATCAATCCGGATATTCCGAAAACTCCTGAGTTGAAAAAAGTTGTACTCGCCATGAACATCATGGTCCAAAAAGTGGAGTCGATCTTTAATCGCCATCTCGAAAGCCTGACTAGTTACCAGGAATTACGTTATAAAGATCATATTACCGGACTTCATAATCGCCCATTTTTTGTAAAACAGCTTGCCCATTTTATAAAAAACCGCGGGGAAAAAGCCCAGGGTCAGGTTATCATGCTGGGGTTGACCGGAATGGAAGGAATTGAACTTTCCGGGGATCGGCCTCTTACCCATAAAATTTTCAAGCATCTGGCAAAAATACTAAAAAAAGAAACAGAGTCTGTAGAGGATGCTCTGGTGTCCAGGTTGCCCCGGCGGGAATTTGCTATAATTCTACCGGAGAGCAGATCGGAAAAAGGCCTGGCAATTGCCAAAGCAGTCATAAGTAATTTTCTAGCAGGATTAAGTCATGAAAAGGCTTTCCCCGACTCCATAGAGGTTTATGGCGGTCTGGCATCTTACAATTATGAGGATGATTTGAGCACGGTTCTTTCCAAAGCAGACTATGCCCTGGCAAAGGCCCGGATCGGATTGAACGGGACTATTAAAAGCTTCAGGGAGGAGCAGTCCCAGACTGCGATCGGCAAGGCGGCATGGAAAACGTTAATTGAAGAAGCCTTTTCTGAAAATCGTTTTTTTCTGACAGCTCAGCCTGTAATGTCTGGTGCGGATGAATTCCATCGAGAAGTTTTTGTCAACATGGTTGACCGGCAAGGCGTTCAGTATCGTGCTGGATTGTTTATACCCATGGTAGTGACGCTTGGGCTGGCAAGCCGACTTGACCAATATCTTCTGGAGCAGTCGGACCGGTATCTTTCGATCAATCCTGAACATGCCCTGGCAGTCAATATCACTGCTGAATTCTGCCAGGATCGTTTGGCCTGCCTCTGGCTCAGGAAATTTTTAATGGAACACAAATCCCTGCAGGACCGCCTTATTTTTGAGATTCATGAAACCACACTGATCCGGTACCCTGAAATCTGCATTGATTTTGTCGGGTTAATCACTGGGATGGGTTTCAAATTCGGCTTAGACCAGTACACCATGGATGATGCATCGCTCAGCCATCTCAAGAAGATAAAGCCCCATTATATTAAAATTGAGCGGGACTATCTGGAAGCATTTGATGATCCTGAAAAAGTTGATATGGTCCTGAATGCGCTTTTCACAATCAGCACCAGCCTGGGCATCAAATTGATTGCAACAAAAATTGAAAATGAAGCACAGCGGCTGGTACTCGCCGATAGAAATATAAACTATTTCCAGGGGTATGGCATTGCAGGGATTGCTCCTTTGAGAGACAAAAATGAGTGATACGCTTTCTACAGATCCCCTGATGCAGTGTCTGGTGATACTCACAAAGCTGAACCATAAACCAACCTCTGCAGAAGTTCTGGCCTCTGGTCTTCCCTTTGAGCCGAGGAGTGAAAAGCAAAGACTCTTCAGTATTGATAACCCAAAGGCAAATTTTTCACGGGCTGCAGAAAAAGTCGGGTTTCTTTCACAATTACAGAGGCGCGAATTAAAGGATATCCCTTCCCTTGTGCTGCCGGTAATCCTTACCCTGAAAGGTGACGATGCTTGTGTTCTTCTGGAAATCAACCGCAAGGACAAAACCGCACAGGTGATCATTCCTTCCCTGGATGAAGCTCCTGTTCAGGTGAGCATGGAAAAACTGGAAGAAGGATATCTCGGCTATGCATTTTTTCTGAAACGAAAATATGAAGGATTCGGCCAGGAGCAGTTAACCGGAGAGTTTATAAAACGGAAAAACTGGTTTTTCGGCACCCTCATGAAATTCAAAGGGATATACGGGCGGGTCCTGCTGGCAACATTCCTTGTGAATCTCTTTGTGATTGCAGGCCCTATTTTTACGTTGAACGTCTATGACCGCATTATTCCCCACAATGCCATTGACACCCTCTGGGTGCTGGCCGCCGGTGTCGGTCTCATTTATATTTTTGATTTGATCCTCAAGCATATCAGGACCTATTTTCTGGAAAATGCCGCCAGACGAAGTGATGTCATTTTGTCTTCCATGCTCTTTGAACAGGCCATGAGCATAAAACTTGAAAACAAACCCCGCTCTGTGGGGGCTTTTTCAAGTATCATAAAGGACCTTGACGGTATCCGGTCATTTTTTGCATCCGGTGCTATTACGGCGTTTATTGACCTCCCTTTTGCAGCTGTTTTTCTTCTGGTAATTTATTCCATCAATAATATCATTGTGTTGATCCCGCTGGTGGCAATCCTTCTTATTCTGCTTCTCAGTATTCCCATGAGGCATTCCATCCAGAAAGTCATCGACAGCACCCACGAGGCAATCCATCAGCGAAACAGCATCCTGATCGAATCTCTGGCCAATCTTGAGACCATCAAGGCATTTAATGCCGGCAGTTCCATGCAGTGGCACTGGGAAGAGAGCAGCGGGTTCATCGCAGGCAAAACCCAGCGCTCCCGGGTTCGGTCCGGTTCACTTGCCTCCATGTCCGGTTTTCTTTCACAGAGCTGCAGTGTGGCCATTATTATTGCGGGCGTTTACCTGATAAAGGAAAGAGAGTTGACCATGGGTGGACTTATCGCGGTCAACATTCTTTCTTCACGCAGTATTGCGCCCTTTGCCCAGGCAATTTCACTGCTGTTGAACTTCGGACAGATGAAAGCCGGACTCAAATCCCTGAATGAGTTTATGGAAAAGGAAATAGAGCGTCCTGAAAAAAAGAAGTTTATCCATCGACCAACTCTTCGGGGGAAAATTGAGTTCAAGGATGTGGGTTTCAATTACCCGGAAGAACAGAACAAAGCCATATCCAATATCAGTTTTCACATCAATCCCGGCGAAAGGGTCGGGATCATCGGTGCGGTGGGCTCGGGGAAAACCACCATCGGCAAGCTCCTGCTCGGTCTGTTTGATACCTGTGAAGGAGCCATCTTTATTGACGGGCTTGATATAAAGCAGATTGATCCGGCTGATCTACGTCATAATTTCAACTATATACCCCAGGATGTTGTTCTTTTTTCCGGAACGGTACGGGACAACATCACACTCAAGTCCCCCCATGCCGGTGACAATGAGATTATTAACGCAGCAAAAATTGGTAAAGTTGACACTTTCACCGACCGTCATCCCATGGGTATGGATCTCCAGGTGGGAGAAAGAGGATTTGCCCTGTCCGGCGGACAGCGGCAATCGGTTGCCGTGGCCATGGCCTTTATTGATGAAAGTCCTATGGTTTTGCTTGACGAGCCAACCAATGCCATGGATTTTAATACGGAAACTCAGGTTATTTCGAACCTGAGCAGAGTTACCAAAGGCAAAACAACCCTCATAATAACGCATAAACCGTCTATTCTGACGATTGTTGACCGTATTCTGGTCATGGATAAGGGGAGAATCGTTATGGATGGTCCAAAGGAAGAGATTTTTGCGAAACTTGGAGGGAAAGTCAAGTGAGCGTTGATAAGGATTCCGTCAAAAAGGTTACGTCCAGTCGATTGCCGGAACATACCCATAAAAAATACAGCCAGAACGATATCCGGTTTATGAACAGCCTGAGTGCGGCGATTCTGTCGGACAGCCCCGCCAGGACGAACATCCTGCTGTATGCCGTAGCTCTTGTGATTGTTTCTCTGATCGCATGGGCAAATTATGCTGAAATCGATGAGAGAACCCAGGGAAGCGGACGGATGATCCCTTCACAGCAGATCCAGGTGGTGCAGAATCTGGAAGGCGGGATTATCAGAGAAATCAGGGTGCATGAAGGAGACTCCGTAAAAAAAGGACAGACATTGGTCATTATTGACAATACCGGCGCTGGAAGTTCCTTTGCAGAGAGTAAATCTGTGATTAATGAACTTCGGGCACGCGTTGTCCGTCTCCAGGCCGAAGCCGGGATCAAGAGCTTTAATGCAGGCTCGGCAGGAGCTGCCGATATTAAAGAGTTGCTTGTAAAGGAAAAAAGACTTTACGACACCAATATAATTCGGAAAAAAAGCGAAATCGGGATCTTGGAACAGCGGTTGGAACAGCGGAGAATAGAATTGGCAGGTACCCGCCTGGAAATAAAATCCCTGGAATCCAGCCGGAAAATGATGGCCCGGGAAATTGAACTCACAGAGCCCATGTTTGAGAAAAGACTGGTCTCTGAGCTGGAATTTATCCAGCTCAAACAAAAGGTCCTGGATAAGAAGCATGAGCATGAAAGTGCGATAAAAAATGCAGAATCTCTGGTATCAAAAATCAAGGAGGCTGAAAACCAGATCCAGGAAATAGAGAGCAGACACCGTGGCGAAGCACAGGAAGAATTAAACAAAGCCCTGGTGGAAATTGAGCGCATGAGAGAAAACCAGGTCGCCATAGAAGACCGTGTCACACGGACCAATGTCCGCTCCCCGGTTGACGGCACGGTCAAGCAGTTGCTGATTAATACGGTGGGCGGTGTTGTCAGGCCGGGAATGGATATTATAGAGATTGTTCCCTATGAGAAAAGATTATTGGTGGAGGCAAAAATCAGGCCTTCTGACATTGCCTTTCTCTATCCGGGGCTCAAAGCCATCGTAAAGCTGACTGCCTATGATTTTGCCATTTACGGGGGGCTTGACGGCGCAGTGGTCCATATCAGTGCGGACACCATTACGGATGAGCGTCAGGAGGAATTTTATCTGGTCCGTATTATGACGGATAAAAATTATCTGGGCACGGAAACAAATAAGAAACATATCATTGTGGGCATGACCGCCCAGGTGGATATTATTACCGGCAAAAAAACAATCATGCAGTATTTGATGAAACCGATCCTCCGGGCAAAAAACAATGCATTAAGGGAAAGATAACAATGCTTATTATTTACAGTGGAGACGAAACACTTGTTAAACTCTGTATCGACCTGTTCGGAAAACAGTATGAGACAAGGCGGTTGTCCGCTATTCAGGAGTTGATCAATCAGGAGATAACCAGCAAAGATATATTGATTATCGACCTTGAGTTTTGCGAGGAAAAAGACCTGCCTCAAATCATCTGCCCGACCCTGATCCTTGTCACTGTACCGGTAATTAAACAGGCCATGCGGCTTTTGCGGCATGGTGTAAGAGCCTATGGCAACAGGCACATGCACGAGGAAAATTTACGACAGGCCGTCTTTGCCCTTACAGCAGGGCAGATCTGGCTGCCCCCTGCCATCGTCAACCACATGATTACAGCGCTGCCTGCCAATAAAAATGAAAAAAAAGAACCAGCATTGCTCAAAGCATTATCCTCCCGGGAAGCAGAAGTGGCCAAATGGCTGGTCAATGGGTTGTCAAACAGGGAAATCAGTGAAAAGATGTTCATCTCCATTCGTACGGTCAAGGCCCACCTCACATCCATCTTCAAAAAAACAGGCTGCCGGGACCGGCTGGACCTGGCCACCCGGATGAAATAAAAAGCATCGCTTAAACTATTTTGGGATTATTCAGTTGACACCAGTAAAATTCGTTTGTATAGTACGAATATGATTGATCGAAACTTACATACAAAGCTTAATACTTTGTTGGATTTTTTTCCAGCTGTTATTATTCTTGGCGTACGTCAGTGCGGAAAAACCACCCTTGCAAAAATGATCAGGCCTGAATGGGCATATTTTGATCTTGAGCGCTTTCAGGACTTTGAATTTATCTCGCGGGATTTTGAATTTTTCATTAAGGAAAATCCCCATTCAATTATTATTGATGAAGCCCAGCAATATCCGGAACTGTTTTCACATCTGCGCGGTGTTATTGACAGGGACAGAAAAGTTAAAAACCGTTTTATTCTTACAGGTTCCAGTTCTCTTGATCTGATAAAAAATGTATCTCAGAGCCTGGCAGGCAGGGTCGGTGTTATTGAGTTAAACACCCTTAAAGCCAATGAGATAAATTCTCATCCCTTGCCTGATTTTTACAAAATTTTTGAAAAGCCTCTTGGATCAAATTCCATTGAAGAAATAAAAAAGCTTAAACCAGCATTAAGCCACAATCAAGTCATGGATGCTTTTTTGATGGGTGGATATCCTGAGCCAATATTGGAAAATGATCAGTTCTTTTATGCTACCTGGATGGAGAATTATTTCCAGACTTATGTTCAAAGAGATATCAGATCACTTTTTCCCAGGCTTGATTTAATTAAATATCAACGCTTTATTTCAATGCTTTCTGCACTGAGCGGCACTATAATAAATCGTTCCCAGACAGGAAGATCATTAAATATCAGCGAAAAATCAATCCGGGATTATCTTGATATTGCACAGGGCAGCTATATTTGGCGTAACATTTCCAGCTATGCCAGGGACAGCCAGCAATCTTTAACTAAAATGCCAAGGGGAAATTTTCAGGATAGCGGTTTATCTCACTTTCTCCAGAGAGTGACCAATCGGGAACAATTAATGAATTATTCCAATGTGGGCTCAAGTTTTGAAGCTTTTATAATTGAGGAAATTATCAGGGGAATTGAAGCTACTCATTGTACAAACTGGAACTATTCTTATTACAGAACAAGAAACGGAGCTGAAATTGATTTGATTCTACAAGGCCCGTTTGGAATTCTGCCCATTGAGATTAAATTTGGAACCAGAGTTAAAATGCAGCAGATTCAGACCTTGAAAAAATTTGTTAAAGACAATGAACTGCCTCTTGGTATATTAATAAATAATGGTGAGCAAGTCCAAATGATTGCAGACAAGATTATTCAACTCCCTGCTGTTTATATATAGACACATCATCTTAGCTGTGAACCCTTCCGTTAAGGGAAAGATAAAATTATACTTTTTTTTACAGCAGTGACAGCATACTTGTTGAACTGTGCATTGAACTTTTTGGGAAACAGGTGGCCAAATGGCTGGTCAATGGGTTGTCAAACAGGGAAATCAGTGAAAAGATGTTCATCTCCATTCGTACGGTCAAGGCCCACCTCACATCCATCTTCAAAAAA
>CALGRI010000023.1 GCA_937880875.1 uncultured Pseudomonadota bacterium | reverse complement strand
AATTCTCGAAAAGATATTTGAACCATTATTTACTACCAAGGGTAGTAGTGGGACGGGACTTGGCTTGTCTTATCAGCGAAGTATTTACCGGATACAGAGATGTGCCCCATATTATTATCTCTGTCAGATCCATCAGGCCGGATGGATCAATTTTTATCCTGAGAGCGACCCTTGATACAGCACGTTTGATGCAGACCCTTGCTTCATATAAAACCGGAGAATATGCTGATATTTTCCTTGTCAATAATAAGGGTGTTTTGCAAACGCCCTCGGTTCATTATGGGGATATATTTACCAGAACAGATTTAAAAATTTTTAACTATTCAATCCGAACAGAAGTGAGCATGGCAACCTGCCAGGGAGTTCCGGTTATTTTAGGCCATTCGTTTATATCCACAGATACGGTGATAACTCCATTTATCCTTGTGGTAAGTAAAAAAAAGGTGGACATGATGTATGCCTGGCTGGAATTACGTCAAAACATCAATTGGGCAGTGGGTATCAGTATTCTTCTTATTGTTCTTGTCATTACTTTGGCATCCACATTTATGATAAATAAACTCTACCAGGTAGACAAGGAAAAAGCCGAAACCATGCTTCAGATGGAGCAAAATCAGCAGTTAGCTTCCATTGGCCAGCTTGCTGCAGGTGTTGCCCATGAGATTAACAACCCCCTGGCTTTGATTAATCAAACTGCGGGGTATGTCAAGGATCTTTTCAGTTTCGAAGAGAAAGCTATAAATGATGCGGAAATTGTCGAGAATATCGATTCTATCCTTGATGCGGTTGACCGGTGCGCAACAATCACCCAACAACTTCTTGGTTTTGTAAGACAATTTGATATAAAAATTAAAAAAATCAATCTGCGAAAACTGGTAAACGAAGTGTTGAGTTTTTACAAAAAAGAGGCAGAATACAGGGGAATCAGCGTGACTGTCGATATTCCCGATTCAGTTCCTGAAATGAAAACCGACAAAGGCAAACTGCAACAGATTCTTGTTAATCTGATCAATAATGCTTTCCAGGCTGTGGATGAAGGATGCTGTGTGGATATTATCGGTTCGAGAATCGATGCCAAAACAATTGAACTTGTCATCCAAGATACGGGATGCGGTATACCAGAAGAGAGCCTTGTGAAAATCCATGAACCGTTTTTCAGTACAAAACAGGAAAAAATGGGGACCGGGCTTGGCCTTTCCATAACCTATGGACTGGTCAAGAAACTGGGGGGAAATATCTCGGTTCAAAGCACTGAAGGTGTCGGGACTTCTTTTACCCTTACCTTGCCCGTTAAAATTCAGGAAGAGGAGTTAGCATGAAAGTTATTCTTGTTGATGACGAACAAAAATTTATTAACATGCTGGCAAAAAGGCTGGCATTCAGGGGAATCCAGGCAGATACTGTTTTTTCCGGGGAGGATGCAATTCAAAAAATCCAGCATTCGGATTATGATGTTGCAGTTTTGGACATTAAAATGCCGGGTATCAGCGGTCTTGAATTGAAAAAGAAACTAAGTTCCCTTGCCCCCGAGTTAAAATTTATTTTTGTAACAGGCCACGGAGCCAAGAATACATTGGAGAACGATCTCATAAAAAAAGATATTTTTTTATCAAAACCTCTGAATATTGACACCCTGATAAAAATTATCAACGAAATTACAAAAAAATAGCGGATGATCCATGGACGTTTTCATGGAACAAACTCTTGGACCATCAACACCGCAACCTACAGGAGAGAAGAATGAATGATGCAATTAATTTTATGAACATGGAGGGGTTAAAATTTTTTGGAAGAGTAAATGCAAGTATTTCCCATGAATTAAAAAATATTCTAGCCATAATCTCTGAAACAGCCGGTTTTTCAAATGATTTAACGGATCTGGCAAAACAGGGCAAAGAACTTAACCTATCACTGATTGAAAGCTGCAATGATAGTATTGCAGAGGAGATTCAACGCGGGTTTACGACCATCAAACAAATGAACAGATTCGCTCACAGTGTAGATGTCCCAATTAAAGATATCGATCTTTTGGAAACCCTGGATCTTACTATAAAATTATCAAGCTTCCTAAGTTTTGCAAGCCATGTTCGAATAACCAATCCAGGCAAGGAAATTAAATCTGTTTTAACCTGTCCTTTTCTTATGCAAAACTTGATATACCAAATTTTATGTTTTACATATGAATCTGTAGGTCCGGATGGAGAGGTCCATTTGCAAATTAATTCAGAAGAAAATGGTGGTATACACCTTGTTTTTTCAAGTTCGGGTGAACTGGTTCTGGAAGGTTTTCCAAACCAGAATATTCAAAAAACAGCAGATATTCTTGGTGTAGAATTTAATATAAAAACCTCGTCCATCGAGTTCGATATTTGGATTCCCTACGCCAGTGATAAAATTAATTTACTTTCAGAAGAACTATAAATGAATTTATATGCAGGTGCTCTAAAAACTATGAAGCTGATCCCATGAATTACAAGCTAATTTGATAACCCTTTAAATAGATGATTAAAACAAAAGGAGGACATTATGGACAACAGAGAAAAGATCCATCTTCTTGTGGTTGACGATGAAGTAAAGTTTTTAAAGACTATAACAGAACGACTGAAGTTGAAATTTTTTGAAATAACAGCGGCTACAAACGGCGAAGAGGCCATATCGGCTGCAAAAGAAGGGCAATTTGATGTTGCTGTCATTGACCTGCAGATGCCTGGGATCGATGGCGTTCAAGTACTTGAAATACTCAAAAAGAACCATAAATATCTGGAAGTCCTTATTTTGTCAGGTCATGCCACCATCGAATCTGCTATAAACTGTACAAAACTTGGCGCTTTCAAAATTCTTGAAAAGCCCTGTGACTTTAACAAACTCGTTGAGGCCATAAAAGAAGCTTATGAAACACGACTGAAAAAGAAATTTGAAAATGATGAGTTAAGGATCAAGGAGATTGAGGCATTAGCAATGGGCCAATCACCTTTAGGAATACTGAAGGCACTGGCCAAAATGGATAAATAGGGAAATAAAGCCCTTGCCTGGATTGACTGCTTACCAACCCTCATACCCTGCTGACATTTTTTTAATAATGCGTGGTCGAAACCTATAGGTTTTTTCCTGAGAATCCATTAAAGCGACCATTGAAATTATTGATGTGGAAATGGGCAAAGAGCCTGAGTATTTGACGGTAGGCAAAACACCCCTTGAAGGGTGCATAAATTGCTGTCAAAGATAGATTCTATAAGGGTTAGCAAGATATAGGGTCCATGGTTTCTAAGGAGGCGGATGGCCTGTTCTATAAATTTATAGAACAGGTAGAGTCAATTTTCAAAAACCTGCCTAAGCCCATGAAATAGCAGTCTTTTTTGATGAATGACCTGATTTTATTAACCGACATTCCCTCAAAGGTTACAAAGCATCTATAAAACACGGCCTGAACAAGGAACAGACACGAACCTGGCTCGGAAGAATCCCGGCCTCAATATTTAAAATTTTTTAAAGATCTTTTTTATCTCATGAGAGAACATTCAAAACCCTCCACTTTGATTTTAACCTTATTTGTTTGCAGAAACACTGATTTTATTAGTCTTCACTTTTAATTTCAGAAGAGAGGGAGTGGGCTTATAGACATAGTGTTCACCCTTGCTAAAAAAACTTTCCAATCGAAAAACAAAAATATTTTTTCACAGAATACTCAAGGTTACAATTGATATTCTTGATACTTTAAGGTCCGGTGAAGGTAAAGAATCGGATAATCATCCTTAACCACTGGCATGGTTGAATAGGTTATATTATGGCTTAATCTCAATCAAAGTTTTTTTTGGGCATTTCAATTTGTTTGGTTTTAGGCAAAGCTTTTTTCCTTTGTTTTCACTTCACTTTATTTTGCTCTGAATTAAATCAAAAATGGGCAAAAAATTGTTGAATGCATCCTTGCATAAATTAGGTACAATTTCTTTTGCGAATTTCACTTTTGCACTATCAGCCTTGAATTTGATAAAGCCATCAGTCCTGGTTTCATCAACCATGAAAAAGGCTTCCACTCCTTTTTGTCCATAAAATAGATGTTCTATTGTTAAAAGTGAGTTTTTTCCATAGTTTCCACCAGTATTAGGATTTATAACCTGTTTTTTAATCACTGAATTCGGAGAGACTGGCAGCAACATTGAATACAATTCAGCCCCATTTTTCTTTTTTACAAGGCACTTTTCAGGATCTGACTGAATTTCTGTACCCAATTGATTCCAGTCATTATAGGCTTCATCAAAATCAAAGAGTGTAAAAAATATTTTATCAGGATAATTTTCATAGAGATTTTTATCCATTACTAAATTTCTCATAAAACCGCAGCTAAAAGCATTCTGAACCTCAAAAGGCATGGCTTTATCAGGAAAAAGTTTATTCCATGCCGTTTCAATAATAATCTCATCAGTTATCCCTTCCGTAAAAAGGATTGGTTTATCTGTGTGATCAATTACATGTTTTATATTCAGCCGTGCCTCTTCCTCTGTAAAAGTAATCAAGCCTCCAGATAACGACCTTATTATTTCAGCTTTGGATACTTTTTCCTGCTTTACCTTGCTGTCTTCAATGACCACAAGGCTCAGCATAGCTGAATTCATGGGGGCTATGGTCGAGGCACTGTGGCTGCTCATCAAAATGTGATTCATTTGCTGCTTTTCCTCTGCAATGTCAAGAACCTGTTTCAAAAAAGCATGCTGCCATTCCGGATGTAAAAAACAATCCGGTTCATCAAGAAGCAATAAACACTTTCTATCTTTAAAAAATTCGAGGATTGAGTAAATATAGACTGATTGAAACTGCCCATCACTGAACTGATTTATGCAAGCTTTTGTTGCATCAGCCAAAATAAATTCAGCAGACATTTCTTCCAGCATTTCCAGTGTATTCAGATTATCAAAAAATCGGAATTGCTCTGTTACAGGCGTATCTTTAAATACTTCCCGATAAAGATCTCCGTCAATTTTGATATGGTATAGATCCCTGTCAAAATCATAAAGTTCAGCATGGTTAAACGAAGCTTTTATGCAGGATACAATCTTTTTTAGAAAATCAAGGGTAATCCCTTTGGTTCCCCAGTAGAAAGTTGATTCTTCAAAACGGTCAATAACCAGATCGTTTCTTGCAAATACAGGCCGTTTCAATGTCAGGCTGATATCGATTGACTGGACAGGTATACCCAGCTTATCGCACACATAGGTTTTGGCCTTTGATGATTCCGGCTGCAAAAGCAAAACACCGAGTAGAATATTCTTATACCCGCTGCCGATTCCGAGAAATTTGCGTGATTCATCAATATCCGCTTTTTTAATACGCTTGCTGAAGTGTTCCTGATACGCGTCAATGATGGTTGAGACCGTATCATTATGTCCTGAATAGTAGACAAGGATATTGTCCGGCAAGGTGTTTTTAGATACTGTCTTTCTTTTACGGCCATTATACGAAAGATCTGTTCCATCCCATTTGTAGGTGTGTTCTTTTCCTTCCAGGTCATAGATTATTTCATAGGTATAATCTGTGCGTTTATCCCCTTTGTCAAATTCAATCAGATGTTTGAAGATCAGGATGATCGCCTCAAATAAATTCGACTTGCCCGAGCCGTTTTTACCGATAAAAATATCAATAAAGCTTTGGCTGTCAAAATTGAGCGTAAACTCTTTTAGATTTTTATATTCACTTATAAATACGGACTTTAAGCGCATACCAGTTATACCTGCGCCAGCACTGCATTAAACAAAGCCGTCTGCTTTTGGGTTGCATGATCAATCTGACTTTCCAGCTTGTCACAGAGGGTCATCAGCTCGTCGATTTTAGCGACAATGCGTTTTTGTTCGGCCAGAGGTGGGAGCATTATTGGTGTACCAATAATTTTTTCTCTTGAGATGTTTGGTTGTGCCGCACCCGCACCCTTCCTTATAAAATATGGCTTGAGAGATGTTATAAGATTTACTAAATAGTTTTCATCAAATTGTTTATATGTTTTACATGCACAAACGGCTTGATTAGTTGTTGCCTCAATATCAAGAATTCCGACCTCACCAATATTTGCTCCGTACATGGCAACCAATACAGAACCTTTGGCATTAATACTTAACGAACACTTTTCTAATGCTTCTTTTGTAATAGTTTCCTGTGTTGATGAGATTCGACCTTGTTTTACTTCGCCCGATTTAACCCATGGTATTTCTCCACCGTAATAATTACTGTTAGCTCTACTAGGCGTGGAACCTGACTTCCAAAAGCCAATTTCTCCAAGGCGGACTGGGACCCACCCTTCAGGCACCTCATACGGCACTTCCTCCGACCTTACCGCTGGCAACTCTTTCTGCTTCTTAATCTTCCCCTCGGCAGTCAGCCTTTCTTTTTCTGCCTGTATCGCTTTTAAAAGCTCACTTGCAGGCTGATCATTGGCGTCCTGTGGTACGAGTTTTCCCTGCATGGCAAGGGTGAGGATGGCTTTTTTCAGCTCTGCCACATTCTCTTTTACTGAGTAGATGGGGTCAAAGTGACGGGTGATAAACTGCCACGACGTATGAAGCTCTTTTTTGTCAGCAGCAGTCAGCAGGCGGTTAATGGCTGACGTGTGGACTGCCAAGCGGTTTTGATCCCGGCGTATACGCTGTTCTTCCAGCTTGTCGCAGAGGGCCATCAGCTCGTCGATTTTTGTGACAATGCGTTTTTGTTCGGCGAGGGGTGGGAGGGGAATAAATAGTTCAGTGATGTCATTCATTTTTAAATTTGGCTGAAGCCCGATATCTCCAAATCTATTTTGATAAACTTTTAAAACAATTTTTGATTTGAGGTAAGAAAATAGATAACCTGTTTTATTAATTGTGCCTTTTATTGCAGCAACTCGCTGGTTTAAAAGAGATTTGTGATAAGAAATCGGACAAGAGCATATCTTTAATCCATTTTTAATAAATGGTCTTGTGAGAGCAATTATGAGATCGTCTTTATTAACAATAAAATTACTATACTTTTCTAAAAACTCTATTGGTAATCTATCGTTTGTCTCAATAAATTGGTGTACACCAGCATTTGATATTTTTATACATTTAGCACCTTCATTCAACTTAAAATGTTGACTATTAAAACTATTTCCAGCAATAACATGACTAACTTCTCCCAACCTCGTCCAAACCCACCCCTCTGGCAACTCATAGGGTACTTCATCTGGCTTTATCGCTGGCAATTCCTTCTGTTTCTTGATCTTCCCCTTGGCAATCAGCTTTTCCTTCTCTGCCTGCATCTCTTTTAATAGCTCACTTGCAGGCGGGTCATTGGGGTCCTGGGATACGAGCTTTCCCTGCATGGCCAGGGTTAAAATCAGTTCCCGCAGTTTTTTTATACCCTCAGGGCTTTCAAGCGCCGTATCAAAATGTTTTTGCAGAAGTTTATTTATTTGTTTCATTGCTGTTACCATTTTTCTTTCTTGAACTTTCGATCTGCTTCAGTTCTTTTTCCGCTTCTATAAAGTGCTTTTCCACTTCAGAGGGGTCATTGATCTGCTGTATGCGAAATATTTCATATTCTTTATGTGCTTTTTCAATGGCGGTATCGTGGCTGATTTTTCCGGCATGGGTTAACAGTTCACGCCCTGTCATGGTTAAGAATTGATGTAGCCGTTCTACCCAGTCCTTCATGGTCATCGGATTTCGGTTAAGTGCCTGTATTTCTGCAACCTCCAGATAAGCTGTGACAAGCCTGTTCAGAATGGTAAGTTCATCTTCTGCAAGATAATTTTTGGCCACTTCAACATCCCGTTTGAGCAGTTTTTTTCCGGGAAAATTGGTAATCCCCATATTTTGCTGAGAGGCATCAGCCCTTTTAAAAATTAATTCAGCAGCGGTATGTCCATGGGCTGCCCAGTGCATCTTGTTTTGTACCTGTTTAAAAAATTCTTTTGACGTATCTGATAGTGGATTGTAGTCAATACTTGTTGCATAAATTTCAAGAACCTTGCGCCAGAATACCTTTTCCGAAGAACGGATATCGCGGATACGGGCTAAAAGTTCTTCAAAGTAGCGTCCGCTTTCCGGATTTTTCAACCGGTTGTCGTCCAGGGTAAAGCCTTTGACAAGGTACTCTTTCAAGCGCTGGGTCGCCCAGATTCGGAAACGCGTTGCAACTGAACTTTTTACACGATACCCAACAGAGATAATCATATCCAGATTGTAGTAATCGAGATTGCGTTGGACCCGACGTTTTCCTTCCTGCCGAACTGACAAGAATTTCTTGTGAGTTGCCTCGGGTTGTAATTCCTCTTCCTCATAAATATTTTGAATATGCTGACTTATATTTTGTTGAGTTGTCTGATAAAGCTCTGCCATGAGGGGCTGGGTAAGCCATATGGTTTCATCCTGCAGGCGTGTTTCAATCCTGATATCACCTTCTTCAGTCTGATAGATGAGTATCTGGCCTTCACCTGTTTCGATAATTTTTGGTTTTAATGGACCCATTATTTATTTCCCAAGGCCTGTATCAGTTCTTTTTTCAAAACGTCACGCACCGAATTCATTTCTTTGACAATCGCTTCATATTCCTGCATCAGTTCATCAGGGTCACCGTGGTCAATGTTGATGACATGGGGGTTTTTGAAATCAAGATTGTAATTGCGTGCTTCAATCTCTTTGACCGAGACTTTCCAGGCATACTCGGTTTCCTTTCGCTTGTTCCACCACTTTTTTTCAAGGTCAAACTCCTGTATGGTCAGAGGCCTGGAGCGGGAGTAGGATTTATACCCTTTTGGATAGGGATGTTCAAAAAACCAGACATCCCTGGTTTTGTCCCCTTTGGTCAAAAACAGGATATTTGTATTGATCCCCGTGTACGGACTGAAAACACCTTTGGGCAGCCGGACAATGGTGTGCAGGTTGAACTCGTTAAGGAGCTCTCTTTTAATATTGGTTTTAACCCCTTCACCAAATAAAAAGCCATCGGGTAAAACCACAGCCGCCCGACCAGTATCGTGCTTGAGCAGGTGCATGATTAAGGCCATGAAAAGGTCTGCGGTTTCCCGGGTCTGGTATTTTTTGGGGAAATTGCTTTCAATGCCATCCTCTTCCATGCCGCCAAAGGGCGGATTTGTGATGACAATGTCGACCCGGTCTTTGGGAGTGTAATTTTTTAAGGAATAGCTTAAGGTATTATCATGTCTGATGTTGGTGGGCACATCAATGCCGTGGAGCATCATATTGGTAAGGGCAAGCATGTGGGGAAGCGGCTTTTTTTCCACGCCGTGGATTGTTTTGTGCAAGGTTTCCTTGTCTTCAGCCGTCTTTATCTGGCTATCAAGATGTCCAATGGCACAGGTTAAAAATCCACCCGTACCACAGGCCGGGTCTAATATCTTTTCTCCCAGCTGCGGGTTGATGATATCCACCATAAACTGGGTGACTGCCCTGGGGGTATAATATTCCCCGGCATTACCTGCAGACTGCAGGTCAGATAATATTTTTTCGTAGATATCATTAAACAGGTGGCGGTCAGTTGAAGAATTAAAATCCACATCCTGTTGAATGGTATTGATGACCTGCCGAAGCAGTGTCCCGGACTTCATATAGTTATAGGCATCTTCAAACACACTGCCGACAACCCTTCCCTGATCACTCACGCCGGCTGTGGTGGCAAGTCTTTTCAAGGCAGGAAACAGTTCATTATTTACAAAATCAATCAGCTCCTCACCGGTAATACCTTCAGCATCTGCTGCCCATGATGTCCATTGAAACCGGGTTTGCAGCGGTGATTTATATCCTTTTTGCGTCAGTTTCCATTCCTGCTCTTTATCATCAAATATTTTCAGAAACAAAAGCCATACCACCTGACTGATCCGCTGGGCATCTCCATCAACGCCCACATCTTTGCGCATAATATCCTGTATGGTTTTTATCAAAGTTCCGATCGGCATTGTCTTACTCCGTATTTTTGTTTAAGCGTAATAGAGCTGGTGTTCCAGATCGCTAACAGCCCGCTGGTATTTTTCCAGACCGCCGAATTGTTTTATTATTTCAATGGGCGTCCCAAATGTTGTAAACGGATTGATCGTCAGTATCTGTGTTTCTTCTATGTGAACAATCCCTTCATCAGCGTATTTATCAAGCAGGGCATCCAATACTTTTCTTGCCTGCTCTCCGTATTTTTCAAAATAATTTTTCTTTTTTACATTTTGGGCCCGCTCTTGACGGGTCAAAGGCGGCTTGTCCCAGGCAACGTGACAGATAATGTCAAAGGGATCAAGGTCACGGCCGATTTCTTCTGATAAGGCTTCGAAAAACACACCTTGTTCTGTCAGCTCTTCTATAATGGCTCGTTTTTTCTCTGCTTGGTTCCATCGATTTAAAAAATCATCCAGTGTGGAAAACTCTTTGAATAAGGCCTTTTTTGTGTAATCCTTAAGCGATTCGGTAATCAGTCGGCCATCAGCATCAAAATACTGGACCCGTTCGGCAGCAACGGTGACAGGAACATTGGATACATAATATTTTTTGACTTTTGGCCTGGCATCTGAATCGCCATAAGGCGGTGTTTCTTTTTCATTCACAAATAAGAGGTCACTGTTCTGTCCGTTTGGGTCATAATTGACTGGGGGCGGCTGATCCTCTTCAGTGTCATCTGGCGGCACAGGTGAATCATCCATATTTTCCGGTTCATATATCTGCACCGGATCACCGTCAAAGTCTGGGTCGGCAAACAGCTCAGTGGCTTTTTTAAAATCCATTATTGTAAAATAAAACTTCCCATAATCTTCATTGATTCGGGTTCCCCGGCCAATGATTTGTTTAAACTCAGTCATGGACTGTATGCGCTGGTCTAAAACAATCAGTTTGCAGGTCTGTGCATCTACTCCGGTGGTCATCAGTTTTGATGTGGTGGCAATCACAGGGTATCTGGATTCAGGAAAGATAAAATTATCAAGCTCCATCTTTCCCTCTTCATTATCTCCTGTAATTCGCATGACATACCTGGAATTTTCTGCTGCAATATCGGCGTTTTCATTGACCAAAGCCTGCCGCATCCGTTCTGCATGGTCAATGTTGTCGCAAAATACAATGGTTTTGTCATATCTGTTTGTTTCTTTCAAAAATTGAGATATCTTTTTTGCAACCAATTCTGTGCGCTTTTCTAAAACCAATGAGCGGTCAAAATCTTTTTGATTATAAATGCGATCCTCTATTTCATTTCCATATTTATCCGCCATGCCTTTGTCCGGACGCCACCCGGTCACATCTTTATCCAGGTCTATTCGAACCACTTTATAAGGGGCAAGAAAGCCGTCATCTATCCCCTGCCGCAGAGAATAGGTATATAAAGGGTCTCCAAAATAATCGATATTTGAAACAACCTTTGTTTCTTTCGGTGTTGCGGTCAGGCCAATCTGTGTTGCCGTTGAAAAGTATTCCAGTATTTTTCGCCAGTTTGAATCCTCGGCAGCACTGCCACGATGGCACTCATCGACCACGATCAGATCAAAGAATGAAGGACTGAATTGTTTATAGATATTTTGTTCTTCCTCAGTCCCTGTTACAGCCTGATAAAGCGACAGGTATATTTCATAGGATTTATTTGCCTGGCGTTTTTGAATTTTAGTCATGGCAGAACCAAATGGCTTGAAATCATTGGTCATTGTCTGGTCAACTAAAATGTTGCGATCAGCCAGAAAGAGGATTCTTTTTTTTGTTTTTGATTTCCACAGCCGCCATATAATCTGAAACGCAGTAAATGTTTTCCCGGTTCCGGTGGCCATCACGAGCAATACCCTGTTTTGCCCCTGAACGATTGCCTCAATGGTTTTATTTATAGCAAGTAATTGATAATATCTGGGGGTTTTATTGCTGCCATCGCTATAGTAATCCTGTGTGACGATGGCTTCCTGTTCAGTATTCATTCCTTTGTTTTTTGTCCACAGATCCCACAAAAAATCAGGAGAAGGAAAGCTTTCTATGCTTAACTCTGTTTCGGTTTTCCCATCTGTATTAATTTTATTATGAAATAAAAAACCATCTCCATTGGAACTAAAGACAAACGGAACATGAATCATGTCTGAATAGCCCAAGGCTTGCTGCATACCGTCTGCAATGGAATGGGTATTATCTTTGGCTTCAATAACTGCGATTGGAATCCCCGGCTTATAAAACAGAATATAATCCGCCCGTTTGTTGGCGGCACGAGTGTGCAATTTCCCCCTGACAATAATCCGACCATTGGTTAATGGGAATTCTTCTCTTATCTGGGTTGTAATATTCCAACCTGCTTTTTCGATAGCGGGGGTAATGAATTTTGTACAAATATCTCTTTCAGATAATTCTTTTTTATTCATTTACTTTCCTTACCCTCTTAGCCCGCCATGGACACTGGGCTTCTTGGAGCGCGGGGATTTTAAGATCTTCCACCGTTTATTTTAACATATTTTAAAACGAGACCTTTGTACAACTATTAAAATTTTTCATTTTTATTAAACCGCCAGATTCATTTTTTTCAGAGGGCCTCATATTTGTTGTTTTATAAGTTAAATATCGCTGTCTTTATTCAAATTAAAACTAAATAGGAATTCTCCGGGTATCCGGTTATTATTCAAAATTTAATATATATCCGCATATCATAAAGAAACGAATAATACCCGAAGCGTTTATTTACTTTATATCTGTTGAATTTCATATCAGTATTTCTAAGCCGTGTAAAGGGACTCCAAACTCATTTTATACCTTAGCAAATTGATCTCTCAAGAATCAAGCATACTTGCAACAATTCATAACTTTTCAAATATTCAACCATTCAAATAGTATCCTTAAGGGTCTGGGGGTATAACAGCTTGCAAAAATCCCTGAATGAAATTCCAATACTCATGAAAAAATAAGGCCAGACTACTGGCATTATGTTGCGAGTTGCCATAACCTTCTAAAATCAAACACAAAATTTTGTGCTTGGTTGAAGTGAATCGTGAATAGTCGGTGAGGGATAACCAGCCATTGACACATAATCATTTATTAGAAAGGCCAACATTGGCAAAACTAATAAATGTCCATTTAGAAACAATTAGTTTAAAACATGGGCGGACAGATCCCTTGGCCGGGATATCTGAAAAATTTTTAAGGTTGTCATTCCCGTCGGTTTGTTTTATAAGGGGCCTGAAAAAAGTTTATGAATTAAGCAGTTTACAATGGACGATAACGTGTACACTTGAAAATATGACAGCTATATGGAACAAAACCTGACCAGCCTGACCTGATCTTTTCTAAGATTTCCTCGGAAGCTTGATCCAAATTGTACATAGTGTGCTTAAACCAAAAATGGTAAAATAGATATTTTGCGTTCATTGTTATGATTAAAGGAAAAATAAATGGAACTTTCGGTTTCTGAATTGTCAAAACACCTGGGCGTTGCTCCAGATACCATTGAAAGGTGGGTACGCCAGGGGAAACTGCCGGTTTTTAAAAAAGGCATAAATTACCGGTTTGATACAAAAGAACTCGCAAAATGGGCATCCAAGCATAATATCAGTCTGAAGTTTTCGGATAAAGGAGCGCCCCAAAAAGAGATAGAGTCTGCTATGCCTTTATCCTTTGCAGTCCAAAACGGCGGGGTTTATTTTGATATTCAAGGGAATGATGTAAATAGTGTTTTGAAATCCTCTATTAAAAAAATAGATAGGATTCCAGATGATTTTAAGACAGATCTTCTTGATCGGCTGATTAAAAGGGAAAAAGCTTTATCAACGGGTATTGGAAATGGTATTGCCATTCCCCATCCAAGGGAGCAATTGAGCTATTTAGAAAGCCCTGTGGTGTCTATTTGTTTTTTGGATCATCCAGTGGATTACAAGGCATTGGACAATCAGCCAGTATCAATATTGTTTTTTATATTATGTCCAACCTTGAAAATACATTTGCACTTATTATCTGCCCTGTCATTCTGCCTCAGGGATGGTCAGTTTATAGGTTTTCTAAAATCAAGACCCGATTGTGTTGCTCTGGTTGAAAAAATTGAAATTATTCAGAAAGCAAACCCGATATAGCAAAGGCAATGGATCATCCAGGTTTACAATGTCTAAGATAAAAAATTTTTACAAAAATATATACCACAGGCTGTTTCAACTGGATGACAGATTGCTGCTCATCATTGCAGGTTCCATTGCCGGAATCTGCAGCGGTCTTGCTGCTGTGGCATTGCGGCTGTCCCTGGAATCTGTTCTTGAATGGCTTCATCCATTTCGTCAATATGGCTGGGCATTTATTCTACCGGCTGTCGGGGCGCTGCTGTCTTCTTTATATCTTGAAAAAATTGCCAGGGAAGGGGCAGGCCATGGCGTGCCGGAAGTTATATACTCTGTTTCAAGACATGGTGGTCTCTTAAGGTTTCGATCCAGTTATTCACGGTTAATATCAAGTTTTCTAACCATTGGAAGTGGAGGGTCTGCCGGACCTGAAGCACCCGTGGTCATGAGCGGATCAGCCATTGGTTCCAATATTGCCAAATTCCTTGGCTTAAACGATCGGCAGCGAATTACCCTGGTGGGTTGCGGCACGGCAGGAGCCATTGCATCTATTTTTAATGCGCCTATTGCCGGCCTGGTTTTTTCCATTGAGGTGATTCTGGGAGAATGGAAATTTGTAAATATCATTCCCATTGCCATTGCTGCAGTGGCAGGGGCCCAGGTCAGTCAGGCCATTATCCCGGATCAGGTAATTTTTACCCATTTGCCGTTTCAGGTAGGGGGATCAGATATTTTGCCAAGCCTTTGCCTTGCCGTGGTTACCGCACTGGTTTCCGTATTATTTACAAAGGTTTTAAGGCAGACAGGAAAAATTGCTAAAAAATCAACGCTTCCGTTTTGGGCCCGTGCAATCATTGGCGGAAGTACAGTTGGAATCATTGGAATGTTTATGCCCGTGGTGCTGGCAGAGGGATATCATTCTATTCAGTCAATGATTTCCGGGACTTTTTCAATGGGTATTTTTTTTGCTTTTGTGGCAGTTTTTGCGAAACTTTTTGCAACGGCCATGACATTGGGCTGGGGGGGATCAGGGGGAATATTTGCCCCCTGCCTGGTTATTGGAAGCCTCACTGGAATTGTTTTCCACAAAGCATTATTTTTTTTGCTCCCGACAATGGGGTGTGCAAGGGAAGGAGCCTATGCTTTGCTTGGCATGACAGGGCTTGTCAGTGGTGTGATGCAGGCACCCTTAACCGGAATTTTTTTGATTGTTGAAATCACAGGTGGTTATGAGGCTATTCTTCCCTTAATTGTTGTGTCTTCCATATCATCCACCATGAGCCACTATATTGAACCGGCATCTTTTTATTTTAAAGAGCTGATAGAGCGGGGGCAGTTCTTAAGGCCTGGTACGGATGCAAGAATTCTGTCTGATTTAAACGTCAGTGAACTCATTGAGACAAAGTTCATAAAGGTGTCGGAAAATATGGTATTCAGAGAATTTATTGAGGTTATCAAAACATCAAACCAGAATTTTTTTCCTGTCATTGAGGATGGGACAGATGAATATAAAGGTGTGATTCAAATCAGTGCTATCCGGAAATATGCCCTGGATCCAGGAATGTATGACATGATTTTTTTAAGTCAGATCATGGATACGCAGGTGATGACAGCGTCGCTGGAAAATGATTTACAGGAAGTATTGGATTATATGGATATCAATCATATGGACAGCATACCCGTTGTGGAAAATGACCGCTTTGTCGGCATGATATCAAAAACCAGGATTCTGGACTTATACCGCAGGGAACTGATTATGCAGACCAGTGACCACTAGAAATTTTATAAGGAGAAAAAAATGAATTACAAATTGCTTCATATTTTCAGGAACACTCCCTTTGGCAGGGAAACCTTTCTTCAATCATTGTATTTTTGTAAAACAATCAATGCATTCC
Source organism: uncultured Pseudomonadota bacterium (assembly GCA_937880875.1). Classification (GTDB taxonomy): domain Bacteria; phylum Desulfobacterota; class Desulfobacteria; order Desulfobacterales; family Desulfobacteraceae; genus Desulfobacula. Next base: position 2,490 of record CALGRI010000023.1, on the reverse strand, counting down.
CTGTTGCCTATATTCCTAAGACTGATAAATTTTTAATGTATTTTTCCAATGATGCAGTACAGGTTGATCTGGATCATTCTTATTTGACCTCTCCGGATACAGCCAAAGGCCATGCCGAGGATTTGTTTAATGAAATGCAGATCAAACCCATGTTTTATGAGCCAAAAAATTTTACAGCATCCACATTGCCTGATGTTTCAACCAATTTTGATTATTTGTGCTGCCCAAGGTCTGTCAGCGACCTGTCTTCCAAAATAGGCCTGGGGCATATCGGTCCAAAAGTCAGAAGAATTATCAAGCATTCCACATTTCCCATTTTAATCACAAGCCCGGTATTTAAACCCTGGAAAAGTATCTCTGTTTTTTTTGGCGGTTCTAAAAATGCTTTGAATGCTCTGAAATTAGGATTGAAAATTGCCATGTCTTCAGGACTTCCATTAGATATCTATACTTTGTTGGAAAAACGGGATGAGTCTTATTACAGGGAATTGATAAAAAAAGAAGTCCTGACCGATCCTGTAAACCAATTATCCAGACAATGGCATTTTTATGAAAAATCAGATTTTGATACCATGTTGTATGAAGTACCCCATAATTCACTCATTGTTTTGGGAGCATATGGGCACGGAATTATAAAGGATATCCTGCTTGGCAGTAAAATGGAGCAGATTCAGTCAACGGTTACAAATAACCTTTTAATTACAGGGCCCTATTGTTCAGTATCGTATCAATAGCGTAACGAACCAGGTCAAAAAAGGCCAATATTATAACAGTTTTAAGTTCCAGTTCCAGAGGCCGGGCCGGTCCTTTATTTTAATTCCACGAGGTATGGTTTCATGGATATTGACAAATAAAGAAAATCCAGCCTTTGTAAGTATTTCTTTTTTGGAAGTTAAATCCAGATACCAGTTGGGAAAAACAAGATAATTATTGTTGTATTTTGATATCCACGCTGTTTCACCCATAGGGCTTGTAAATGCCTGGTCTGTTTTAAGATCCTTTGAAATAATTCTTGATATGCCCAAAGGCCAGTTGCCATAAATAACAACCCCCAAAGGCAGGTCACAGGTCCCGGGCAAAGAACAGAATGTCTCCTGGTCAAGCTCCGGGCTGACAATGGCACCAGAGAATCCATATTGCTTTAAAAGATTCACAGTCATGCTGTTGGTGATATTGCAAAAAGGCCCGGCCCAGATATTTAATTTTTTTGGATTTTCAAAAAGAGACAATTGCCAGAAGGCATTTAAGACAAAGTTTTTTGCTCCTTTTTTTATGGCTTTGGCAATATATTCAGAGCATATTCTTTCTTCACCTGGAAATAAAAGGGGATCTATCCACAACCAGTTTTTTCCTGAAGGGGGGATGGAATATCCCTGGGTTGAAATCCATACACCTGTTTCTGCATGGTCGCGCCTTTGTCCAGGTTTACCCCTTGAAATAGTGAGTTCTCTGATTTTATTTTTTGATTTTCGGGGGTTTTGAGAAGAAAAAAGTTTAATAGTGTCCTCAACTGGTCGGATAGATATCTTTTCTATATCGTTCAGTTCAGCATCAAGGCTTTTAATAACATTTGCAAGTTCTGATCCTCTCCGGTCTATGATATAAACCGGTGTTCCTTTTTTAATTTTAAACTTAGATTTTTTGCTTAAATAGAATTTTCCTTTTTTGGGGACAGCCCGGGTGACTTTTTGAATGTCATGGAATACATCATCCTCAAACCCTATTCTTAGAAGATCTAAAGGCAGAAGAGCCTCTCTTGTGATAAAAAAAGGTGTTGCAGGATCTTGTATCCTTCCTGCAAAAAGTCCTGAGCCTGTTTCTGAAGAGTGATCCAAAGGATTCATTATCCTCTGGGATAAAAGATTATAATGGGAAAATTCTCTTCCCATGGCATAATCAAGAAAGGCAAGCGCTTCCTTTTTCTTTTTTGGATCATCTCTTAAAAGTTTATAGGCTTTAACCGTGTAATAAACATAATGGGGGCTTTTTTTCCGGCCTTCAATTTTCCAGGTGGTTATTTCAGGGATTTGTTTTAATATTTTAACCAGTACATCAGCGGAAAAATCCATACAGGAAAAATGTCTTTTTTTTTCACCTTTTTGTTCATACATTCTTCTGCAGGGCTGGACACATCTGCCCCTAAGAGAACTCTTTCCGCCAAACCATGAACTCCAATAACAGCGCCCGGATATGGAATAGCACAGCGCCCCATGAATAAACGCTTCAAGTTCGATGTTTTTGGGGGTATTTTGCGCCATTTCCTTTATCTCATCAATGGCCAGTTCGCGGGGTAGAACAACCCTTTTGAATCCCAATAGATCGGATGTTTTCAGTCCGGAAGGAAAGGTGCAGTTGCCTAATGTAGAAAGGTGAAATTCTTTTTTAAAACCCGCCTTTTTTGCAAGATTTATCATGGCAAGATCCTGGACAATCAGGGCATCAAAATCAACAAACCGGCATAGTTTGCTCAAGATCTTGTAAACTTTTTCC
>CALGRI010000022.1 GCA_937880875.1 uncultured Pseudomonadota bacterium | reverse complement strand
AGCTATAAAGGCAGATCATTGGCAGATATTTTTCCGTCAATGAGAGGATTTGGGAGAGGGTTTGAAAATCTGATTTGCGAAGACTTGGATATTCAATCACTTTCCGGAAAAATCGACGTCATGTTTTTAGCACTGCCACACAAAATATCAATGCAGCATGTACCAACACTGCTGGACCATAAGATAAAAGTTATTGACCTGTCTGCTGACTACAGATTTACAGATGCTGCAGCATATGAATCTGCTTACCAGGAACATACATCAAAACATCTTTTGGAACAAAGTGTCTATGGCTTAAGCGAAATATACAGGGATCAGATTAAGGCATCAAGCCTTGTGGGTAACCCGGGTTGTTATCCGACAAGCATTCTATTACCCCTGATTCCCCTTTTAAAGGAGGGGTTGATTCAGCCCGATGGAATTATTTCAGATTCAAAATCAGGTGTAAGCGGTGCAGGACGTTCATTATCTCTTTCAACTCATTTTTGTGAGACCAATGAATCCTTTACTGCCTATAAAATTGGAAATCACAGGCATACGCCGGAAATAAATGAAATCTTAAGTATTCATGCCCGGCAAAAAATAGCCATCACCTTTGTACCACACCTGCTTCCCTTAACAAGGGGAATGCTATCAACAATTTATGCCCAGGCATTTGATAATGTAACAGAAGATAAAATAAGAGAAACCTTAGATTCCTATTATAGCAATGAACCTTTTTTAAGAATCCTTGACAAGAATATGTATCCGGCAATTTCCCACGTCAGAGGCACAAACTGCTGCGATATCGGATTTCACTTTGATGAAAAAACAAAAAAAATTATTATTATTTCCGCCATTGACAACCTCTTAAAGGGAGCAGCAGGCCAGGCCGTCCAAAATATGAACATCCTGTTTGGTTTAGATGACCAAACAGGATTGAATTCTTTTCAAGGGCCTTTGTAATGAATATTGTACTTGACATATAAAAAATATCTAAATAAGAAGGATATTAATGAAAAAAAGAATTAATATATGGTTTCATTCCGGTAACACTTCTAATATAAAGGAGTTAGCTATCCACAAGTCTGTAATAGGGTTTGCACTCTTCATTGGCTTTTCTGCGATAGGTGTCGCTTCTTTAATTGGATACGACTATTTTCAACTGAAAAAAACATCATATGACGCTATCATTTTAAGTCAAACCATCCATAAACAATATAACGAAATTAAAAATCAAAGAACTCAAATCCAAAGTTTTGCCGTTAAAATAGAAGCCTTAAAAAAACAGATTGATAACCTTTCAAAATTTGAAGATAAAGTACGGCTTATTGCAGATATAAAACAAACGAGTGATTCCAGCGGTTTAATCGGTATAGGCGGAATCCCAAACAATAAGCTTGACAAGAATATTCCTCTGGAACAAAAGCATAATAATTTGATGCGTGAAATGCATCAGCAGATAAACCAGACAACCTTTGCTGCAAAAAAGCAGGGGCTTGATTTTGACGACCTGATTAAGCAGCTTGAACAAAAAAGAAACTATCTGGCATCTACTCCTTCCATAAGACCGGTTGACGGAGGATGGATCACTTCAAAATTCGGATATCGCAAATCCCCTTTTACCGGTAAAAAAGAGTTTCATTCAGGCCTGGATATTTCAAACAGGATAGGAACAAAGGTTATTGCCCCGGCCGATGGCAGAATCTCTTATGCTGCCGGTAAAATGTATATTGGCAATATGGTTATAATTGATCATGGTTATGGTCTTAACACCCGTTATGGGCATTTGCAAAAAATGCTGGTGCGGCCGGGTCAAAAAGTCAAACGGGGGGATGTCATTGCCCTTCTCGGCAACACCGGGCAAAGTACAGGTCCCCATGTGCATTATGAAATTCAGCTTAATGGAACACCTGTAAATCCTTTAAACTATATTCTAAATTAATCTTTGCATCTTTACTCTTTCCCTAAAACAAAATTATTTTCAATTTTTTGTTTTATTTTTTAAATTAATGCTTATATATTTTACGTGAAATTAAT
>CALGRI010000021.1 GCA_937880875.1 uncultured Pseudomonadota bacterium | reverse complement strand
TGCACCTGTCGTCGAGTTTATTAGAAATTTCAAGTGAAAGTCAAGGAATAATACAGAAAAATGAATTTTATTCATTTTGTAATACAAAATCATAATACAAATAATATTATTTTTTTACGCAAGCGCTTATAAATCGGGTGATATTGGCATCTGGATATTATTAGATATTTTTTATTTTTATTGCTAACATTTACAATAAAATATAGTCTTAGAAACTGAACTATAAATTGAATACAAAAAGGAGTTTAGATTGATCTCAAAAAAGAAAATTAAAAATTCTCAGCCCAAAAACCTTACAAGAGAAGCATACAACGATATCAGAAAGATGATTTTTTCAAATGAACTCAAGCCCGGACAAAAGATTCCGTACAGGAGGATGGCTGAAGGGTTAAGCATGAGTTTGACACCTGTTGTCCAGGCCCTGAAACATATGGAATTTATGGGCCTTGTACGTCATGAACAAAATAAGGGGTTCTTTGTTGAAAAAGTGACCTCCCAGGAAATTGACGAAGCCTATAGACTTAGGAGCACCATTGAACCTGAAATGTTGACCCAGACAATTTTGAACCTTGACGAGCAAGGTACAAAAAAAATTGGAATTGCTCTGGATGAATATATTGAGGCCTGTCAAAAAGGATCTTTAAAGTTAAAACTGGTTAAGGATATTCAATTTCACATGACCGTAGCCCAATTATCCGGTCAGAATTTATCCATCTTAATTCTAAAATATTTATTTGATTTTTTGTATCTCAGGTTTGGCCAAGAGCTCATATTTTCAAGGCCTTCAGAAGATTCGGCTCTTGCCCATACTGCCATATTTGATGCCATTAAATCCAAAGACGTTGAAACAGCGACCAGGGTGCTTAAAGAACATATAAAAGATATACATAAAAATGCTTTGGATGGTATTCAGGAGAGACTTTCAGAAGCAGATGATATTATTTTTTAATTATCTATGTCACATTAAATCAGTATCATTTATATAATTTCTTGACAAAGTGAATTACATTTTGTATTTGATTTTTTAGATGTTCTCTTAACTTTGATAATAAGAGGATGTATATAAATCCACCTCGGTGGTGGTCATCTGTGCGCCTGTTATTGTACAGAGATAATTAGAAAATAAAAATACTTTAAGGAGATTTTTAATATGCAAATTCCTTGGTTTTCAAATTCTAAGGATGCTCTTCTACAATCGGGCAGGCCCTTTGTGAAAATGCATGGGCTGCGCAATGATTTTGTCATTGTCGATGGCCGGGAACAACCCTATCACCCGTCAACTAAAGAGATTATCCATATCTGCGACCGGCACGAGGGTGTTGGTGCGGATGAATTGCTGATTGTGGAACCACCCAAAAATCCGATTGCATATGCCTTTGTACGCATTATTAACCCTGACGGTCGGGAAGTGGAAGCTTGTGGTAACGCCACCCGGTGCATCGGGTGGCTGCTGTTAAAAGAATGTAATCAAAAAACGATTAAAATCGAGACCCTTGGGGGAATAATGACCTGCGCCCTTGTCGGAGAAAAACAGGTGAGTGTAGAAATGGGAAAAATTAAGACCCATTGGCAGGACATCCCTATATCCGAAGAAATGGATACACTGCATCTGAATATCGGAACAGGTCCTTTAAATGATCCTGTGGGGATGAATATAGGTAACCCCCATGCCGTTTTTTTTGTGGAAGATGTGGATGCCATTGATCTGCCAAAATATGGGAAAACACTACAGACCCATCCGCTTTTTCCCCAGGAGGCAAATATTGGTGTTGCCCAGCTTATAAATCCGGAAACACTTAAACTTTCCGTCTGGGAGCGTCCCGGGACTTTGACAACTGCCTGTGGCACAGGCGCCTGTGTTGCAGTTGCAGCGGCCCATAGAAGAGGGTTGACTCAAAAAAATCGCATGACAGTGATCATGCCGGCAGGATCTGTTGAAATTGAACTCAAAGAGCAGAATATCGCTGTTATGACAGGGCCTGTAGAGATTTGTTATACAGGTTATCTTGTATGATTGGAATATCAAGATAATGGTAAACATAAGTGGATTGTAAAATATAATTTAAAATTTAAGGAGTTATGATAGATGAATGCTAAAGAAAGAATGGATGCTGCAATAAATATGATGCCTGTAGACAAGGTACCCAATGCTCCATTTACTGAAGCACCGGTCTGCAATTACTTTGGTTCTACTTTTAAATCTTCTCTTCTTGAAGGCCCGGAAATGCTCAAAGCCCATATGAAAAGTCTGGAAGAATTTAAATTTGACTGGGTGATGCTGGGAATGGGTTTTATAGGGGGCATTATTCCCGAAGCCTTGGATTGCCAGGTGAAATATCCGGAAGATGTGTTTCCCATAATTGAAAAAACCAGTATTTTTTCAATGGCGGATGTAGAGCGGATTGCCAAAAATAATATGTTTACAAAACGAATGGATAGTTTTCTTGAAGGAATTACGCTTCTTAAAAAAGAGTTAAAGGATGAAGTTCCCATTGCCTGTGAATATATTTCTCCGTTTACCATTGCAACACGATTGAGAGGCACAAATGAAATCATGATGGACATGTATGATAATCCAGAGCTTGTACATGCACTTCAAGAAGCCATTGTCCCTTTGGACATTGCACTGGGTAAAGCCTTGATTGATACCGGGGTGGACTATATTTTTTACGGGGCTGACATGGAATGTCCCGTGCTTTTGTCTCCGAAACATTATAAAGAATTTGTCCATGAACCTACAACCAAGGTGTGTAATGAATTGTCTCGTCTTGGGGCCAAGGTGCTTCCCCATATGTGCGGGGATATCGTAAAGACAGGTATTGTGGATCTGCTTCTGGAAATGGATATCCACGGTATCATGCCGGGTAATCTTACCCAGGAAAAAGTTCTGGACATCCGGGAGTTAAAGGAAAAAGTCAAAGATCGAATCTGTATTTTTGATAATATCAATCCCAATGGACCCCTGCTTATCGGCAAACCAGAAGAGGTGGCAAAAGAAACCCTGGCACACCTTAACAGAGCAAAGGGGATGAGCGGATATATTTTTTCCACTGCAGGAACATCATCTCCCTTCACTCCTAAGGAAAATTATCTGGCCATGGACAGGGAAGTCATAAATTTTCAATGGAATTAGCGATACTATATTTAATTGTTTTGAATAACATGATTTTGAAAATTAAAGTCGGATAATAAGGAGAATGGAAAATGGCATTAACAGATATTTTAAATTCAGTGATCGTATTTGACAAAAAGGCAGTAGTTGAGAATGTAAAGGCCGCCATCAGCAGTGGAATTCCCATTGATGATATTTTAAACAAAGGGCTTATTGCCGCCATGGATGTTGTAGGTGAAAAATTTTCAAGCGGTGAAATTTTTGTTCCGGAAATGCTTCAGGCTGCAAAAGCAATGCAGTTAGGGTTGGAGATTTTAAAGCCCCACCTGGCAGGCGATGCTCTGATGGAAAAAGGTACGGTTATCATTGGCACAGTCAAAGGTGACCTTCATGATATTGGCAAGAATCTTGTGACCATGATGGTAGAAGGTGCCGGATTCAACGTTATTGACCTTGGGGTTGATGTGGATGTGGATAAATTTGTGAGCGCAGCACAGGCTCATAATGCAGATGTGGTCTGTCTGTCTGCCCTTCTGACAACCACCATGCCAATAATGGCCAAAACAGTCGAAGCTTTAAAGGAAGCCGGACTGAAAGCAAAAACCATCATTGGCGGTGCACCCGTAACACATGCCTATGCACAGCAGATCGGTGCCGATGGCTTCAGCGATAACGCACCAGGGGCAGTTGAGCTTATTCGCAAACTGACAGCTGCTTGACAATCGGGTAAAGGAGAATGAGACGATATGAACCGTGTGCTTTTTAACTTTGACCTCAAATTACTGGACCAAATCCATAATTATTCCCTGGAGCTTTTGAAAGAAAACGGTATCCGGTTTCCAAACAAAGAAGCGCTTGAGATTTTTAAACACCATGGATTTAAAACAGACGGGGAGATGGTATTTTTTCAACAAGAAAATATTGAAAAAGCTCTTGAAACTGTACCCCAAAGATTTGAGCTGCATGCCAGAAACAAAAAAAACAGCTTTCTGATAGGTGATGACAGCTATAGAATGGCTCCTGGCTACGGCCCTCCTTTCATTATAGAGAAATCGGGTGAAATGCGGAATGCCGTGCTGGATGACACAAAAAAGTTCTGTAAACTTGTCCAGACGTCCAAAGCCCTGGATTTTAACAGTTCCATTGTGGCTCAGCCCAATGATGTTCCGATAAAAACAGCCCATCTTGATATGCTGCTGTCAACAATGTTGCTGACGGATAAGCCCCTCATGGGGAGTACGTCCTCCAAAATTTGTGCCGAAGAGTCATTGGAAATGGCCAGAATAATATGGGGGAACACGGATAAGCCGGTTATGCTCAATCTTGTGGATTCTTTATCTCCTCTGCAGTATGCCGAAGAAATGGTGGATGCCCTATTGGTATATGCCAGGGCAAAACAACCCCTGATTATTCATTCCGCCTGTTCCATGGGGTCTTCAGGCCCGATTACCCTTGCAGGCTCCCTTGTAATCTCAAATGCCTGTACATTAGCCGGAATCTGTCTTACCCAGCTGGTCAACCCCGGCACACCAATCGTCTATGGTCTGGGCGGCAGTCCCACGGATATGCAAACCGGCGGATATGTCAATGCCTCTCCTGAAGATGCCAAACATACAGCCATTGTGACAGCCCTTGGGCGGTATTATCATATCCCCTGCCGAAGCCAGGGAGCTTTAACCGAATCCTTCTGTTTGGATTATCAGGCGGGCATGGAATCTTCAATAATGATGACCACAGCTGCCCTTAGCGGAGCTCACATCAGTCTTCATGCCTGTGGTACTTACGGCTCAATGCTGGCTATGAGTTTTGAAAAGTTTATAGCAGATGAAGATCTGTGCTGCGCCATCAAAAAGTTGATAAAACCCATTGAGTTCAGTGAAGATGCTTTTGCAATGGATATGATAAAAAAAATGGGAACTTCCGGTAATTATCTTATAGAACCACACACAGCCAGGCGTTGCAGAAGCGAATTTTTTATTCCGGATTTAAATACTCGAACCATTCATTCCAAATGGTTGAAAATGGAACCAAGACAAATGGATCAAAGGGCATCACAATTGCTTGAAAAAAGGCTTTTAGCCTATGAAAAACCAGATATTGATTCTTCAATTGAAAAAGATTTAATCAAATATGTTGAAAATAAAAAATAAATATAATGTTGCGCAGCCTGAATATTTGCCTGAATGAGTAAGCCGCAGTATTTGTATCCTTGACAAAAAGCGTCTTCCTATCATAATCATATGCGGCTTGCACCATAAACGGGGAGAGTGTCTTATTATGTTTAAAAAAGTGATTCACATTTCCGATGTGGCCTGGGATTGTTTTAACGATTCGAAACTTGGGCCGCTTCGCTGGAAAAATTTATTGAGCATGGATACCTGCGGTTGCCGGGAGTTTCTTCTGGGTTATGCTGAACTGGATCCGGCTTCAGTTCTGCCGCTGCATACCCATGCACATGCCCAGTGCAACTATATTCTATCCGGTCGTGTATGGTCCAGACTCGGTAAAAGAAGGATTGAGCTTGGACCTGATTCTGCTGATTTTGTTCCGAGGGGCATCCCCCATGCCTATGAAGTGATCGGCAATGAACCTTTGCGTTATGTCTACACATATGCCTGCGAGATACTCGGAACAGATGTTACGACGGAACTTTCCTGCGAAGAAAACGCCGCCCTGTTTGATATTGTAAATCTTTCCGAAACCCGATGGGCCATTGCCGATGATTTTGTTCCCTGGCAATATTGGGAACCATCCAAAGGCAGAAAAGGCATGCTCTGGAAAACACTCTTTGACGAGAAGCACGGTTCTCACCCGGAAATGAATTACGGAACCATGAAAGTCCCTGAAAATGTACGCTATTCGCGCCATCTTCATGATCAGCCCGAAATTTTTTTCACCATTGCGGGCAGTGGTGTGATGTTCAGCGGAGATGAAACCATAGAAGTAACGCCGGGGTGTGCACTATATGTACCCAAACGGCAGATCCACGGAGCACAAAATACCCAAACGGAAACATTGCGCCAGATCTGGGTCTATGGCACTGAAATGGAGAGCCCGGAGTGGTCCTGGACGCCGGTTGAGGATATTTTTTTGGAAGCGCAACCCTGAGCCGCTCAGGATAAGGCAGTTGATATCCCGATATCTGAAATCGATGCATGATTTTTTCATGACCGGCTTTGAAAATAATATGTGGCTGAGAATTGCTGAGTAAGCCGCAGTATTTGTAGACTGAGGGTTAAAAAGAATATATAATCACCTGATATTTAAAAAGTTGGAGGATAGTGAAGATTGGTTTTAAATATTGGTGAAATAAGTAAAATTTGTGTGCTCTATGGAATAAAAGAGGTCATAAATGCTAAATTATTAACCAGGGGATTTGCAAACCATAATTATAAAGTTAAAACAGAAAAAGGCAGCTTTTTTTATCGTGTCTGTACCCAGCAGGAAGACGTAAAAAATATTATTTATGAAGTTGATATCCTTTTAGAACTGAAAAAGATTAATTTTCCCACAGCTTACCTTATTCCTAAAAAAGACGGCAGTTATATTTGTGATTCAAAAGACGGCAAAGTTTTAATATATGAATTTAAAGAAGGTTCGCAACCTGAACTTAATCATCAAACAACAGGGCAAATCGCAAAGTGCTTGGCCAGACTTAACAATTTTAAAGATTTTGAAAAATATCCGCGTAAAAATATTATTCATATTGATTATTGTTTTGAGTTAATTGAGCAGTTTAAAACCGCACCCTTCCAATATCCTGAAATTTACGAATATTTTGAAGATCAGACAGAGTATTTGGTAAAGCCGGTTACTGAAATTCTTCCCAGGGGTTTAATCCATGGTGATGTTTTTCCGGATAATACTATTTTTACAAACGGCATATTATCTGCTCTTATTGATTTTGAAGAGGTGTGTGTAGATAACCTGTTAATGGAAATTGGAATGTGCATTAACGGGTTTTGTTTTGTAAATAATACGCTTGATCTTTCATTGATGGAGACTTTTCTTTTTAAATACAATCAAATCAGGCAAATCACTGAAAAAGAATGGGAGCTTCTTTATGATTATATTCAATGGGCGGCCCATGGAATGTTATCATGGCATTTGCGTTATTTTTTGATTTATAAAAAAACCCAAAGCAGCTTGCGAGGGTGAATGAATTAATGGAAAGAGTTAAAAAATTACGGCAGAATCCATTACCGTAATTTAAGAGGCCAGACAAATGAAAAACGATCAATATAATGTGCAAAAATTAGATTTACATGATGTGTGTGCTCAATTTGGGACCCCGCTGTATGTTTATGATGCAGATGTGATCAAACGGCAGTTTGAAAAGTTTAATCAAGCTTTTCTGGGAATTGACCATAAAATTATGTATGCAGTAAAATCCTGTACTAACCTGAGTATCATGAAATATATGCTAACTTTAGGCGCAGGCATTGATACTGTTTCTATCCCTGAGATTAAAATGGGGTTGAAAATAGGATTCAAACCGGAAAAAATTGTTTTTACACCCAATGTTGTTGAGTTTTTTGAGATCAGGGATGCTATAGAGCTTGGCGTATCTGTTAATATTGAAAACCTGCAGAATCTTGAAGCTTTTGGGAGAGAATTTAAAAACAGCTGTCCCGTCTGTATTCGCCTTAATCCAAATATGCTTTCAGAAATAGAAAGCGGAAAAGCTGATTTAAGTTCTCTTAACTTTGTATCAATCAACAAGGAACATTATGATGATGTCAGTAAAGAAAAAGTGGTGGCATGGCATAATCAATCTAAATTTGGCATTTCCTTGATCCAGTTTGACAAAGTTTTAAAGCTTGTTAAAAAATATAATATAAGAATTAATGGTATCCATCTGCATTCAAGTCACGTTATTTTAAGCGAAGAAGTCTTTGAAAAGGGAGTTAAGACTGTTTTTAAAATTGCCAAACTATTTGATCACCTTGAATATGTTGATTTTGGTGGCGGGATTATGGTTAAACATCATCCTGATGATACAGTGATTGAGCTCGATAAAATTGGAAAAATATTAAAAAAAGAGTATGATAAATTTTGTGTTTCAATTGGGAGAAAGATCCAAATATGGTTTGAGCCCGGAAGGTTTCTTTTGAGTGAATCAGGGTGTCTGCTTGCCAAAGCCGTGGTTTTAAAAACAAATGGTTTTATTAATTTTGTTGGAACAAATACAGGATTTAATCATCTCCTTCGTCCCATGATGTATGATGCATATCATGAGATAATAAACATTACAAATCCTGATGGAGAGTTAGAGAAATATAATATTGTGGGCAATTTATGCGAAATTGACAATATTGGAACACATCGCCTGTTAAACAAAGTCAGACAGGATGATATTATCATGATTAAAAATGCAGGAGCCTATGGCTTTAGCATGTCATCAAATTATAATACTAGACCAAAACCTGCTGAAGTGTTAATTATTAATGGCAAAGCCAGGCTTATCCGCAAGCGTGAAAACTTTGATGACCTTATTCGTAATCAAATTGAGCTTGATTTTTAGGCAAACCAGTTATAAATTAATATTTTAAGAGCAGCACTTCAATTGCTTGAAAAAGCAGAGCAAAACGGAATTGTTCAAGATTATTACTGATCCAGATATGCCGCATTACAATAGTTCTGGTGCAAAGGGCAATAATTTTAACAGAAGGGCAAAGAATTTATCAAAAGATAGATAGGGGTTGAGCCAAAGCCGTGTTTCAGAAATTATCGGAAATGCAAATTTTTGCAATACCGATACTTTACTCTCTCCGGGATCGAGACAATGAATCCTTGACCCGTTGTTTCTATCGCCTTATAGTGGCGGGAAAAACTTGCCAATTACACCCTGGCTATGTTCAGGATAAAAAAAGGATATCACAGGCAGATGTTTGATTTAATAAAAAGAATTATTGTCAGCGAAAATGGCAAAGCGCAGACTACAGACCAGGATATTCTAACCGCCCATTTGGCGTTGACAGTACTGCTGCTTGAGGCAGCCTATGCAGATGGTGAGTGCAGTGGAGAAGAAAAAGAGCATCTTGTTGCAACACTTGTGACAAATTTTGGGATATCCAGGCAGGAAATTGATACCCTGCTCGCTGACAGGGATAAAGAACACAGAGAGTATGTGGACCTTTTTCGTTATACTCAATTTATAAACGAAAATTTTTCCGAAAAGCAAAAGATCGACATAATGGAATCTGTCTGGCGTATCATTTTGCTGGACGGTCACCTTGAAGCGCATGAGGACCACTTTGCCCACAAACTTGCAAGCCTTCTTCGCTTAAGCCATAACCAGTTGATTAACGCCAAACTGCGGGCAAGAAAACAGCTTTCATGAAATATTAGAGACAGAGTTATAGTTAAAAACATGATTTCTTAAGCGCTTTGCCGGGTTTGGACTATAGCCAGAAATCCACTCCTGGTT
>CALGRI010000020.1 GCA_937880875.1 uncultured Pseudomonadota bacterium | reverse complement strand
TTCAAGATCTTCCTTGGTTTTTAAATACACACGTCTATCCAAAGTCCAGTTGTATCCTTCTGGTATTTGGACCATGCCCAGCGCTATTCTACGAAAACCTACAAAGAAAAGAAGCTCGTTTGTCGTCGAATTCTTGAAAGGTGGGAAGCTGATACCGGTGTCAATGATATTACGTCTCATATGATACAAGAATATCTCTTGGACCAGTGCCAACTCCGTTCATCAAATGCCAGCAACAAAGACCGCAAGAATCTTTTGGCCATGTGGAATTGGGGAAAAAAGATTATGGGTCTGAAAAATAATCCCGTAGCGCCTACTGATCCCTTCCCGCATGATGTCGCTCCTCAGGACACATACATTGAAGACGAGATTTTGAGCCTCCTTCTGGCAGCGAACAGAAAAAACCAACTAATCCTCTTAATGTTTCGAAACTGCTGCCAGACGGAATGAAACTTTCACCCTCACAGTTCAAGATATCAATATAGAGCATCAACAAGTCAGGCTCTGGACCAGAAAAACGAAAGATGGCTCCCGTGAAGGTGAGTGGTTGCCAATATCAAAACGTCTGGCTGATGAATTGAAATGGTGGTTTGACTCAAGGCCTCTCAAAAAGAACATATGGTTATTCCCAAATCCCAAAACAGGAAAACCTTATGTAGATCCCCGCAAATGGCTTTCCCGTTTATGCACCAGGGCCGAAGTCAGAAATTTGGGCTTTCATGCCTTCCGCAGGTATGTGGCCAGTATTCTTGACGACAAACACAAAGCCAGCCGCAAATCAATTCAAAAGCTGCTCCGACACAAGAAAGAAATGACCACAGAAAAATATCTTTATCAAATCCATTCCGACTTAAAAGACATGGCCGGAATGGGTGTACCAGAAGGATTTCCCAACGGTAGTTTGGAAACCAGCGTCTTAAATCACAAATCCTCAAAGAATCTTTTAAATCTCTTCCAACAAATAATTTATCAATTATTCTTTTTCCATCTTAAAACTGTTTAGATAGGTTACGAGATTAATATTTTTGTTTTTCAGGTTCAGTTTTTCCCTGATATGTTCACGGTGTCGGCTGACGGTTGTAACTGCAATTCCTCTCAACTGTGCAATATCTTTTGTTGAAAATCCGTTTTTAATGTAATTGCATATTTGGATTTCCACTGGTGACAGGCTTACAAATTCTTTTGATATTGCATTAGTGAATGGGGAAGTAACCTCTTCAAGGTTTTTTTTAAGCAACTTTAAAACTGAAACATCCGTAGAATTTGCATTTTTTTCAAGAATAGAAAAAATTGGCATGATAATTTTATCTACATTTGCCTGCACTCTCTTTGCTATTTCTCTTTTTTCTTCATGTACCTTTTTTAAAACTTCTTTTAGAGCAATATTTTTGTTTTCTAGGGCAATTTTTTCAATCCCAAGTTCTTCCTCCGCCCTTATACGTTTAACAGCATTACTGATACGTTCTGCGAGAGCATTTATTAAGAGCCTTTCTTCTTTTAAGAATGGCCCTTCATCAAGAACAGGCATATCTTTTGTGTATGCAACTTCGATAAGGCCTATTATCTGATGTTCAATTTTTATTTCGGCCATTTGTTTCCATGGCATATCTTTATAATTGTCAGTTTTAAACTCTTCCCTGTTTAATTTGATTTTTGCGCAGGTTATCTCTGGATACTGCCATGCAGCTGGAAGCAGATCAACAATCCCTTGTAAAATTTTATTATAATCACTGTTATGCTTCTCTATAATGTTAGATACACCATAAAGACAGCCAAGTTCTTTTATTCTCTCCTTCAGGGCATCCTCTAATTTGATTCTCTTATATGCGTTCCCAACCTGGCAGGCTATTGTATCTATTAATATTCGTTCTTCTTTTAGAAATGGTCCCTCATCCATAACTGGCCTTTTTTCTTGGTAGTAAACTTCTATGCGCCCAGCTTTTTGACTTCCATTAGAAATGTTAGCGGATTGTTTCCATCTTGATGGTTTAAAACCAGCAGAAACATACTCCTGACCCCTAAAGGTTATCCTTGCACAGGCGATATCGGGATATTGCCATGCAGGGGGAAGATAACCAACAATTACATTAAGAATTTCCTCTAATGATTTTTCATGATCATTCATTAAGTTTGCTACATTGTATAAGCAGTTTAGCTCTTTCTCCCTTTCATTCATCGACTGTTCAACAGGCCCTTTATTTTTACCCATTTTTTTGCTCCCCACAAAGAAATCAAAAAACTGCATATTAGACATAGGCATAATATCGGTGATAATACCATAGTGACAATTGTATGGTCAACACGGTATTTTATAAATCAAACGATTGAACAATAACTTTACAAAAAAAGAATGGTTGCACCTGGGGTTACCCGGATTTCCTTGGACAGATGTTTGAAGAGTTTTTGAAGGAGAAAAGAAAATAAATTCAAAGACAAGGAGTTTTTCATGCTAAAAATATCCGTCCATACACCGAACTACAGTGCTGTTTATGCAAGAGATTTCGATCAGACGGCTTTGTTTTACAGCCTTGTTAAAATGAAACTGGCAAGTCTGTTGAGCTTTGTAATAGACCTTGTCAAAGTCAAAAATGCCACACCGGAATTATACCAAAAAAAATCCTTCATCAAAAACGACCAGATACTGCTGGTAAAGGAGGCACAGGAAAATGAAGCCGGCGAGTTGATCCGCTATATGCATAAAATCAGACAGGACAGCCGCTTTCTGTTGTTTGATGAGGGGATTGATCATATTTCAGTGGACAATGAAAAAAAGCATATCAGAAAATGCCGGAATTCAGAGCGTCATGCACTTCTGATAGGCTGGTTACAGGATGAAGTCGTGGGATATCTGGCCTTCAGATCTAATATTTGGCAAAGGCTTCGAAGTGCAGGAGAATTTGCCTTTTCTGTTTCAAAAAAGAACTGGGGATTGGGGATTGGCAGCAACATAATGGGGGCATTGCTGGATTGGGCCAGAAAATCAAAAGCAATAAAAACCATTGAACTTCGTGTCAGATCCGATAATAAACGCGCCATTGCAGTTTACAGGAAACTGGGGTTCACTCCAAAACGATCCTTATTATGGGGGCCATTTGATTATATCATTATGAAACTTACTCTGCCTTGAATTTCACTGAAACCCGCTCGATTCTTAAACTTAATCAAAACCAAAGAAAAATTGATTGGTAAAGCCTGAAAGTTCTTTAAGGAAGCATTCTACAGCATTTTACAAAGGGACATCCTGATTATTCAAACCCTTCGCAAAATGAATTTACATTGCGCCCAAGAACAGCATGGTTGTATCCGCCTTCAAGGATTGCAAACCGCCTGCCCTGGCAAAGCCGCTCGGCTGTCTGTTTCATCATGCGGCCCAGTTCCCTGTAATCCTCTGTGGAAAGGAGACCTCCCCAGTCTTCAATTCCATGATCAAACCCTGCAGATGCCGCCAGAATATCTGCATCGGTCAAATTGTCCATGACTCTTTCGACCTCACTCAAATAATTTATCCTGTCTACGGATTCAGGATTAAGAATCGTGACCTTAAATCCGTCTTTCCTGTTTTCCAGTATGTTGATATTACCGTCTCCGGTGTGAAAATCAAAATCCAGGATAAAGGCAGTCCGAATTTTTTCTTCGGAATATAGTTTGAGCAGGCTGATGGCAATATTGTTGAAATCACAGAATCCCCAACATGAATTGGCTGAGGCATGATGCCCCGGTGGCCGGATCACGGCAAAGCTTGGGGTTCCGTTATAAGCGGTTTGGGCCGCTTTAATGGCACCTCCGGCTGCCAGTGCCGCCAATTCGTATCGAAGGCGATTGAATTTAATAATATTTAATTGACCCTTACCGTGAGCCCTCAATATATCCGTATCTGAAGCCGGTTCTGGCTTTTCAATGTGATACATGTCGGGCTTGGATTTAATAACCGCCATAATCCCTTCCAGGCGGCCCGGAAGAGCTGCAGGATCATCTGCATAGTCTGAATTATAATATTGTTCATGAAAAATGATATGAATGCTCATGAGAAAAACCTTCTGAATCGCTGGCGTTTTGATATACGAAATCTGGGGACAATACTAATGACGAAACACCGTTCATAGTCTATACCAGTCTTCTCTTCAAATTAAAAATTTCACCCTAACTTTCAATAAACCGACTGCCTCAGAATTGGAGAAAATGACACTCCTTTTTACCATCAATCCAATCCTAAAATAACCCCAAAAACGCATCCTAATTCTTATGAAATCAAATCTTTCTGGATAGAAAAAGACACATAAAGGGACACATAAAATAAAAAGGGGTTAAGCCAAATTGACTTAACCCCTTGTTTTTACTGGCGGGGACGACGAGACTCGAACTCGCGACCTCCGGCGTGACAGGCCGG
>CALGRI010000019.1 GCA_937880875.1 uncultured Pseudomonadota bacterium | reverse complement strand
AGATAATTATCAAGGCTTTCTCTTGTCTTTGAGTACCTGATTTGAAATAACAATTCTCTGAATCTCGCTTGTGCCTTCATAGATGGTAAACACCCGGGCATCCCGATAAAATCTTTCAACATTATAATCTTTGGTAAACCCGTAGCCACCATGGATTTGAATTGCTCGCGCCGTCACTTCGTTTACCATTTCAGATGCAAACAGTTTGGCAATGGATGCTTCTTTGGTATAGGGCTTTCCACTCTCTTTCATGGATGCGGCTGAAAACATCAACTGCCTGGCTGCCTCAATCTGGGTGGCCATATCGGCAATCTGGAACCTTATGGCCTGGTGTTTTGAAATGGCTGAACCAAATTGTTTTCTCTTTTGTGCGTATTTTACGGCAGCATCAAAGGCAGCCATTGCAACCCCGTATGATTGGGCAGCAATGCCGATTCGCCCGCTGTCCAGACCGGACATGGCAATCTTAAAACCATCGCCTTCCTTGCCAACCCTGTTGGAAACCGGGACAACGCAGTTTTCCAGTATTAAATCCGTTGTATCCGATGCCCGCAGCCCCATTTTATCTTCCATATGGCCAACAATGAGGCCTTTGGTTCCTTTGGGAATAACAAAACAGCTGATCCCCCTATGCCCTTTGCTTTCATCGGTCTTTGCAGTTATCAGAACCACTTTTGAATATTTGCCCGTTGTAATAAACCGCTTGGTTCCATTTATAATATATTGATCTCCATCCCTTACAGCTGTTGTCTGCTGACTGACCGGGTCAGATCCTGCCTCGGGCTCTGTCAGCCCAAATGCACCAATTATTTCACCGGAAGCCAGGGGAATCAGAAATTGTTGTTTTTGCTCCTCTGTTCCGAATTTATACAGGGTTTCACACACAATTGAATTTTGTACGGACATTACAACAGATGTTGAGGCGCATGAATAGGCAATCTCAGACAATGCCAAAACATAGGAAAGGGCATCTGCAGACTCACCCCCATATTTTTGGGGTATCATCATCCCCATTAATCCGAGTTCACCCATCTGCCTGAAATTTTCAGCAGGAAATTCCTTTGTTTTATCCCTTTCTGATGCCGTGGTTGCAACAACTTTACGGGAAAATTCCCTGACCATATTCTGAATCATCACCTGTTCATCAGTAAGCTTGAATGACATGATGGGCTCCTTTATTTCCCTGAAACTCTATGGTGCATACACCACAACAATAAGTTCTGCATCTGTTTTGCCGGTATTTCGAAGGTCGTGTTTAACGCCGGAATTAAAGTGGAGTGAATCTGCTTTTTTCAATTTATTGACATGATCCCCCACCTGCACCTCAACCTTGCCCTTAAGCACATAGACAAACTCTTCTCCTTCGTGCTGAAACCCCACACCACCATGGCTTTTTTCAGCTTCAATCACTATCCTGAAAGCTTTAAGATGTTTATTCTCAGCATTTGGTGTCAAAGGGGTGTAGGCATAGTTATCCGTCCGTTTGGTATAGGCCCTGGATCTTCCTTCGATGGCATCTTCCTGCTCTTTCAGCAAAAAACTTGAATCAATATGAAGGGTTCTGGAAATTTGCAGAAGCGTTCCAACAGACGGCCTTTGCTCACCAGCCTCAATTTTCTTGATAAATTCTTTTGAAAGCCCTGTTTCATTGGCCAGGGTATCAAGACTGATTTTTTTATCCAGCCTGATCCGCCTTATCCTCGTACCAATGGGTGTGATTCCTTTTTTTTTAGCCATGCTGTCTCCAGTTAATCGATTAATTCAATCCAATTTTCACTGTCTGCGACTTTTCCGTATTGAATGTCTGTTAATGCATTATAAAACTTCATTGCTGTTTCACCAGGCGTACCATCACCAATGGAAATAACCTTATCCCCATACCTTATTTCACCCACAGGAGAAATAACGGCGGCCGTTCCGGAGCCAAACACCTCTTTGAGCTTTCCGTCTTCATGGGCCTTAAAGACTTCATTAATACTGAGTTTTCTCTCAGATATGTTCATCCCCCATTTTTTTGCAAGGCTGATAACTGAATATCTTGTGATACCCGGCAGGATAGTTCCGGTCAGATTGGGGGTTACCAGCTCATCCCCCATGAGAAAGAAAATATTCATGGCGCCGACTTCTTCTATATACTTTCTTTCAATAGCATCAAGCCACAACACCTGGGCATATCCATCCTTTTTTGCTTTTTCAGATGCAATAAGACTTGCAGCATAGTTACCTGCAGTCTTAAATTCACCCACACCTCCTTTAGCAGCCCTGACGTGATCCTTTGAAACCCAGATTTTCACAGGATTCAATCCTTCGGCATAATACGCACCAACAGAAGAAAGAATAATAAAAAACTTGTAGGTAAAAGATGCCCGCACCCCTAAGAATGGATCAATTGCAATAATTGTGGGGCGGATATACAAAGAAGTTCCAATGGTTTCAGGAATCCATTTTTCTTCCAGCCGGATCAATTGTTTTAAGGCATCCATAACAAAATCAATATCAATCTGCGGAATACACATTCCTTTTGCAGACCGGTTCATCCGCTTAAAATTATCCCTGGGCCTGAAAAGACAGATCTTATGATCAGGTGTTTTATACGCTTTTAAGCCCTCAAATATGGCCTGACCATAATGAAAAACCATGGCAGAAGGAGGAATAGAAAAATTGGCATAGGGGATAATCTGCGGATCATGCCATCCTTTCCCCTCAGAATAATCCATGACAAACATATGCTCCGTAAATACCTGACCAAAACCCAGATCAGAATCTTTTGGCCGTGTTCTGTTCGTCTTTGCCCGGGTGACTTTAATTTCCATCCTATCCTCCATAAATTTCATTTAAATTCATTTTGTTTGTTTAAACTTTTATGATCATCAAGTTTATGCTTTATTAAAATAATTTCAAGCCTTCTATATTGACGAGCTCATTTTTTTCAGGCTACTATACTAAATTATTTATTTGTTTAAGACAAAGGAAAAAACAATGAATATAAAATATCATATTGAAACCGCATGGAAGCTTTGTATCGGTAACATTGTATCGCTGATTATTTTAACGCTGGTGACGGCTGCTGTCAGCATTGTTTCAATCGGTATCCTGGCTCCCGTTGCATTTGCAGGATATACCCATTCTCTTTTTCAATTATTAAAATATAACCGGGAACCCAGGACCCAGGATGTTTTCTCACAACTCAGGTTATTTTTGCCCTTATTCATTTTCGGCCTGGCTGTCTTTATTATCTCTATCATCGGGTTTACTCTTTTTGTTATTCCCGGCATTTTATTCACCCTTATTATTGGTTACACCTGCCTCTATATGATCCCGATAATGGTGGATAGAAAATTAGGTCTTTTAGATGCCATTAAAAAAAGTATCTCCATGGTCACAAGTTCTCATCTTTCCGACCATATCGTCGTCTTTATTATTTTTGCTGCACTCATCACTGTTGGCGGGTCATCCTTTATTGGTTTTTTATTTCTCCAGCCCTTTGCAACATTGTTCCTTCTGTCTGTCTATGAAAATATAAAATAGTACCTTAGTCTTAACCCGGCCTGAAATAGAATCTTTTTTGTGGGACCCTGAAAACCTGGCCTGGCAGCTCCCTTCAGGGATTTCCAGGGGATTCCGGCCGCCGATGAAAACCCGGATATCCTTCACAATGATGATGCTATGCCGTGATTGATTGATAAATTTGTTGGAATTAAAGGTGTTGGTTATAACTAAAAAAAACAGGAAACCAATAAAATTTTATAGTTGCACGTGGGAATGGAAAATACGGGGTAATAGTATATCGTGGCTGGTTATTTTTAAATAAAAAAGGGGACTGATACTACGGTAGTCCGGGGTCTTTCTTAAATCTTGAAAAGCTTAGACTTTAGCCAG
>CALGRI010000018.1 GCA_937880875.1 uncultured Pseudomonadota bacterium | reverse complement strand
TATTTTTTAATAATAATTGGTGCAAAAACCAAAATGTCAAGGCATGTCAGGGAATTTCAACCACTGGCCAATGGTTTGCAAGGCCATTATTTTTTAAATCGTTTTAACAGCCGCCCGTCAATAAAGACAAGGCCGATAAAAATCAACCCCATGCCGGCAAAGGCATTCCACCCTGGAGTCTCGCCCAACACCATCATTCCTAGGAAAATGGCGCTCACTGGAATTAAAAAGGTTACCAGCAAAATATTAGTGGCACCTGCTTTTGACAGCACATAAAAATAAATAATATACGCAAGAGAGGTTGAAATGGCGGAAAGCCCGAAAAGAGCGGCCCATGTTACAGGTGCGGGGTCAAGGGTGAATGGCTGTTCAATTATAAAGGCCAGGGGAATCATAATGATGGTAGATCCCGTCAGCATTCCTGCTGCCACAACCACGGGATCAATATCCTTGAACCTGCGACCGAAAATGGCGGCAAATGCATATAGGAGAGCTGCTCCCAGCACAGCAACCTGTCCGGCAATCTTCATTCCCACACCATTTAAGGCATCAATACCGATCAGGAGGGCCACTCCACCCCATCCAAATAAAACGCCGGCCAGCCTGTTTCTTGTCAAAGGCTCGTCTTTTGTTAAAAAATGAGCAAGAATTACACTGAAAACAGGAGCTGTTGCATTTAAGATAGCTGCCAGGCTTGAGTCAATATGGTTTTGCCCCCATGTGATGAGGCTGAAGGGAATCACATTATTCAATGCACCCAGAGCCAGGAATGCACCCCAAATGCCAGGATTTTTTGGCATTTTCCGCCCCGTCAACCGGACAAAACCAATCAAAAGAAAAGCGGCAAAACTCACCCGGCATAACACAATAGTCAAAGGTGTCATTTTTTCTACAGCGATTTCCACAAAGAAAAAAGATGCACCCCAGATCATTGAAAGGATGATGATGAGGCACCAAAGCCTTGCCCCCATAACTTTATTCATATTTTTTCATTCTGTATTTTCCTTTTCAACACCAAGGGCATTTCATGGCAGTTACAATATAAATTTTATTTTTAGACTGATTTATAAACCAAATTAATAAGTTTAGCCATCTGAATCTTTGAGATTGTTAGAGACAAATCACGTGCTGCAAAAACCGGACAATTCTATTTGTCTCTATCAGGCACAAGATTATTTATTGTAAAAATCAATCACTTATTGTAAAAACAAACAGTCTTGAAAAGTGACGATTACAAACTATTATTTTTAAGGAATCCAGTGATATGCATTATGAAGGGATGATAATAAGACCGCCAAGTGAGGCCGATAGTATTTTATTGCAGGTCACCCTAGGCTGTTCTCATAATAAATGTACCTTTTGCGGTACATTCAGGGGAAAGCGTTTTAATATAAAAAAAGATGATGTTATTTTTAAAGATATAGAATTTGCGAGAATTCATTGCCAAAGGCAGGACCGGCTGTTTATCTGCGACGGCGATGCCATGATCATCCCCCAGAAAAGGCTTGTAAACATTCTTCAAAGGGTAAAAGAGAGGTTGCCCTGGGTTCAAAGAGTGGGACTCTACGCTAACACCAAAAGTATTGCCATGAAAACGGATGATCAGCTCAAAGAGTTGCACGACCTGGGGGTCAAGATTGCTTATATGGGCCTTGAATCCGGGGATGATCATATCTTAAAACAGATTAAAAAAGGTGCTGACTCCTCAAAAATGATCAAAATGGGAAAAAGGGTTAAACAAGCCGGCATTCAGCTGTCTATCACCGTGCTGAACGGTCTGGGCGGTAGGAAGAACTCTGTGCGCCATGCCATGGAAACCGGACGGGTCTTATCAGCAATTGATCCAGATTTTGTGGGGGCTTTAACCCTGATGCTGGTACCGGGTACAGAACTCTATGACCAGCACGAAAAAGGGGATTTTGAGCTCATGAATCCGGAAGAAATGCTTGAAGAACTGGGCTTGATGATCGGGTCAACCCATCTTTCCAACGGGCTTTTCCATGCAAATCATGCTTCAAACTATCTTCCCATCAGGGCAAAATTGCCTGAAGAAAAAGAAAAAACACTTGAAAAGATATCCCAGGCACTCAAAGGGAAAACGGCCCTTAAACCGGAATATATGAGAGCCTTGTAAACTAAATTGAATAACACAGGAGAATCAAACAATGGCCCAAGTTGAAACAAACCTTGATCAATTAACTATAAATACAATCAGAACCCTTTGTATGGATGCAGTTCAAAAAGCCAACTCAGGTCATCCTGGCGCACCCATGGGCTTAGCTCCTGCAGCATATGTTTTGTTCAAACGTTTTTTAAAACACAACCCTAAAAATCCTGCATGGATTGACAGGGACCGCTTTGTTCTTTCCGGCGGTCATGCATCTTCCCTGCTTTACAGCCTTCTTTACCTGTTTGGTTATGGTTTGGAACTTGATGACTTGAAAAATTTCAGGCAATGGGGCTCCAGGACTCCTGGACACCCTGAATACGGGCATGCCCCGGGTGTTGAAACCACTACAGGGCCGCTAGGGCAGGGCATTGCAAATGCCGTGGGAATGGCCATTGCAGAACGTCATCTGGCTGCAAGATTCAACCGGGAAGAAAAACAACTCATCAACCATCATACCTATGTGATGTGCGGTGATGGTGACCTCATGGAAGGAGTTTCCCTTGAGACAATATCCCTTGCCGGACATCTGGGCTTAGGAAAACTGATTTGCCTTTATGATGACAATTCCATTACCATTGAAGGCAAAACTAATATTGCATTTACAGAAGATGTGAAAGCAAAGTTTGAAAGCCAGAACTGGCATGTGGTCACTGTTAAAGACGGCAATGATCTGGAAGAGATCCAGAAAGCGATCCAGGCAGGTAAAGATGCTGTTGCAAGACCCTCCCTTGTTCAGATAAAAACCCATATTGCCTATGGCAGCCCCAATAAACAGGATACTTCAGATGCCCATGGCGCTCCCCTTGGTGCAGAAGAGATCAAGCTGACCAAAAAGTTTTATGGTGTGCCCGACGATAAAGACTTTTTTGTGCCTGAAAAGGTTCTTGAGAACTGCGGAAAAGCCCTGACATTTGGAGAAGGATTTGAACAAAGCTGGCAGAGTATTTTTGACGCTTATAAAACTGAATACCCGGAGCTTGCTGCTAAATTTGTTGATGCCATCAGCGGCTTTCTGACCCAAGGCTGGGATGCCAGTATTCCTCAATTTAATCCTGAAGACGGGCCAGTTGCCACAAGGTCTGCTTCGGGTCAGGTCTTGAACGCCATTGCAGACAACCTGCCCACATTAATGGGGGGTTCTGCTGACCTTGCTCCGTCAAACAAAACCTATATCAACAATTCAACGGATTTTCAAAAAAATGCCTATGATGGACGGAACATCAGGTTTGGTGTTCGTGAACATGCCATGGGTGCCATCATGTCTGGAATGTATCTTCATTCCGGCATCCGACCCTATGGTGGAACTTTCCTTGTATTTGCCGATTATATGCGACCGGCCATCCGCATGGCCACTTTGATGAAACTGCCGCTGATTTATGTATTTACCCATGACAGCGTGGCCGTGGGAGAAGACGGGCCCACCCATCAGCCCGTTGAACACCTGGCATCATTGAGGGCCATTCCCGGTCTTAATGTTGTAAGGCCGGCCGATGCCAATGAAACCGCTTTTGCCTGGAAACAGGCTTTAAAAACTTTTGATTCACCAACCGCATTGATATTAAGCCGTCAAAAATTGCCGACCCTGGATTTATCCCAGCGGGACGGCGAGTTTAATTATGGCGCATACACTGTTAAAAAGGTATTGGACCCTGATATGATTCTTATCGGCACGGGGTCTGAAGTTCATATCTGTGTTGAAGCTGCCCGGATGCTTAAAAAAGATCATAAAATAAAAGCGAGCGTGGTATCCATGCCGTCCTGGGAATTGTTTGAAAAAGCCCCTGCGCCTTACAGAGAAAGAATTCTGCCGGCCAGTATGAAAAAAAGAATGGCAGTCGAGGCCGGCATTTCCATGGGATGGGAAAAATACACTGGCCCTGAAGGTAAAATTATCGGGATTGATAAATTCGGTGCATCCGCTCCTGGCGGAAGAGTACTCAAAGAATATGGATTTTCTCCGGAAAATATCGTTAAAAATGCCCTTGAGCTTTTAAAATAGTAAACTTAAGTAGCATCTAACCCAGGTGCTAAAACCGTTTTTGGCACCTGGGTCTAAAAAACAGGAGGCAAACCATGCAGATCAGCGTCAAAACAAGCGCAAGAACTCAGATGATCGATATTACGTCTCAGGTTCAAACGTGCGTAAAAGAATCTGGAATTAAAAACGGCCTTGTACATGTCTTTTCCATGCATACCACAGCCGCTGTCACCATTAATGAGAATGCAGATCCTGCTGTTGAAACAGATATCTTAAACACCATCAATAAGGTGATTCCATGGGATGACCATTTCAAACATATGGAAGGCAATTCTGCTGCACACATAAAAGTCAGCCTGTTCGGCCCTTCAGAAATCATTGCCTTGGAAAACGGCTCCCTTGTGCTGGGTACATGGCAGGGTATATATTTTTGTGAGTTTGATGGACCGAGGAACCGGCAGGTAAACATAAAGATTATTTCAGATTAATCTGAGCATATCTGTAGGGTTTTCAATAAAATCCTAATTCAAATCGTCTTTGGGATTTTTAGTGACGGGAATTCTGAATATGGGAACACCTTCTTTGGCAAGAATTTTATCTTCTTCTTTTGTTGTGGTGCCTTTAATATTTCTGTACTCTTCTGCTCCATAATGCATTTTCAAGGCTTTTTTTGTGAAACCAGACCCCACATCCTCAAAATTCTTTTCAACGTATTCAGCCACTTTTTCACTTAATTCAACCATTGCTTCCTGTCTTGCCTGCAAAGCGTTCCGACTTGTATTATGGGAAGATTTTTTAATGGCAATCATGTGTTGTTTCTGCACTACAGATGTGGTTTCACAGATCGGACATGATAAAATGCCCTGGTCCTGTTGTTTTTCAAGATCGTCCTTGTCTTCGAACCAGCCTTCAAAGATATGGCCATTTAAACATTCAAGATCAAATACTATCATTTTAAATAATTCTGTCTACACCTGTTGCGATGTTAAAACAGCAGTCTCCCATCTTTTCATAATTTGTAATAAGAGAAATAAAGAAAACTCCGATATCAACCTGGCATTCTCCTTGTCTTAATCTTTCTATATGCTGGAATCTCATATCTTCACGCATCTGGTCAATCCTATCTTCATTGGCCAGTGCTTTCTGGTAAAAACCTTCTTTTTTATGGCGAAGTTCGTCAATAATCAAATTTATAAACCGGTTGACCTGGTCTGATATGAGAAAAAGGTCATTTTTTGCCGTTTCAGTGAATACAAAATTGTTCTCATAGATCCTTTCCATTATTTTAGACACATTTTCCATGGCATCGCCCAGACGTTCAATATTATTGGTAATGCGCATCAATTCCGATATTTCCCGGGCTTCGGGTTCGTTTACCTCTCCTTGATAAATAGTTGTCAAATACTGAATAATAATTTTCTGGCAGTCATCCAGATGTTCTTCTACTGCATCTCTTTCCCCTAGGATGTCATCGTCCCTTATCGCAAGACATGTTGATACCCTCTTTATATTAAGATGGACAAATTCTATGTTCTTTATGATTTCACCTTTAACCTTGGCAAGGGCACCTATGGGAGAATCAATAAACCCTGAATCAAATTCAGGCAGTCTGTATCTTTCTTTTGATTTTGAAGGTTTAGGGGATACTAAAATTGTCAGTTTAACCAGCGTGGGAAGAAAGATCAGGAACACGATAGCATTAATAACATTAAAAAGCGTATGACCATTGGCAATATATCTGGCTACATTGACCGCTTCTCCATTTACGGTATGGGTAACGGCGCCGGCACCTAATTTTAAGGTAATGACCTCTACAATATCAATAAACCATGGAAAAATCACTAAGATAATACCGACTCCGATGACATTAAAAATAGTATGGGCGTTTGCCGTTCTATGGGCTGCTGAATTGTTTGAGCCCAGGGTGGATAATTGAGCCGTCACTGTTGTACCGATATTCTCCCCTAGAACAAGGGCAAGGGCAGTTGGGAAAGTCAAAAGTCCTGATGCTGCCAGGGTCATTGTCAAGCCTACTGTAGCTGAAGAAGACTGAACTGCCACAGTCAGCACCGTTCCCATGAATACACAAAGAAGAATACCACCTATGGTCTCTGTATTGAAAGTTGTAAAAAATTCAATAAACTGGGGATCAGATTTTATGGGTGAAAGACCAAGTTTCATAACGGTCATACCATAAAAAAGCAGACCAAACCCCAGAATAATATCACCGATATACCTGTAACTTCTTTTTGTTGAAAAATATTTCAGACCAACACCCAGCGTAATTGCAGGAAGAGCAAGCTTTGTCAAGTTAAATGCAATCATCTGGCCTGTAATGGTGGTTCCTATATTTGCACCAATTATCACACCAACTGCCTGCTCAAAGGACATGATGCTGGCACTTACGAACCCGATCAGCATGACTGTTGTTGCAGAAGAAGATTGAATCATTGCAGTAACCCCGGCTCCTGTTGCGCACCCCATAACTCTGTTGGAAGAGATGGCTTCAAGAATTCGCCTGATTTTTTGTCCGGCCGTGGCTTGAAGGCCGTCTGTCATCATTTTCATTCCAAGAATGAATAGGCCAAGTCCACCAAGGGTTTGAAATATTATGCCTGTTATGTTCAAATTTTCCCTTTTTATAAGTGGTGTTGCTATTATTTCTTTAACATAAGGCTAATAAAAATCTGACAATGCAAAAGACTTATATAATAAATTTACAGATTTTTCAATTGTGAAATTCGTTCTATCTCCCGGGGAGAATTTACACAGGGGAAAAGAGTATTATTTGTAAAGACAGGATGTTTGATAAGATCAAACTTTGAATATTTGACCGCAGCCTCCCACATGGGTGTGTGGGGAATCGGTGTATAATAGGCAAGAACCGGTAGTATTCCCGTATCTTTTACAAGCCGTATGGAGCGTTCTACTTCATCAATATTTTGTCCGGGCAACCCGCATAATAAATATGCGCCCACCTGGTTTTTTTCAAAGCCGGCAGCTTTTAGATTGTCGATTGCCGTATAAAAATCATTTTTTCCAACTTTTACATCATGGTTCCGGTCTTTGGAAAAATCCGTTGTCTCAAGACCCAGCCGGATGGTTTTAAATCCTGCCTTGAACATCAACCGGGCAGCCTGCTCTGTAATGGGCTTGATATGGAGAGCATTGGGCGTATGAAAAAAGACGTCTATTTTTGAAGCGATTATCTTTTCAAATAAGGGGAAGGCAAATTGTTTGGCATTTATCAGCAGTGCGTCATCGTAAAAGGCAAAATTTTTAACACCATAGCCTTGATGCCAATGCTCTATTTCTTTGAACACATTTTCAGGTGATCTTTGCCTGAGTTCAGGCTCAAGAAATGAGGAAGCACAATATTCGCATGAAAAAGGACACCCCCTTGAGATTAAAATAGGAGCATAGGCAATTTTGTGTTGAAGATCAAGGGCAGGATAAGGCAATGCATCCAGGTCTCCTGACAAATCGCTGTCATCCAGTTCAAATCCTGTAAATTCTTTTATGATTTTTTTTAAATGAGGCTCTCCCGGGCCTTTTATTACCAGATCAGCCCTGGTATTTTGTTTTGCATGTTCAAAGCAGAGGCTTGCATAAATTCCCCCGAGAACAACGGGCACATGGGGGTAGATTTCTTTGACCATTTCCAGGGTTTCTTTGACGCCTGTGGCCCAGTAAGTCATCAAAGAGGTTACAAAAATAAGATCTGGTTTTTTTATTTGTTTCAGGTCTGATGAAAACCATTGGGGTTTTATGCCATAGCGGGAAAATTTTTTACCAATGTGTTCAAGGCCACAGGGCAGATCAATCTGAGTTTTTCTAAGCGGACCCCGGCCATCCCAGAGCACTTTAGCTGCATTGGGTTCCTTAGGGTGGAACCTGTCAAGACAGTCAAGAAAGCTCACCGTTAACCCTTTTTCACGCAGAATGGCGGCAATGGACAAAAGCCCCAGGGGTTTTGCCCAGAAATCAAAGGCTGCAAAATCATGAATCCAGGGGTTTATGCACAGAATATGGGGAGAATCAGTCTTCAAAATATGTCATGGATGTTTTTTTAAGCTCTTTTCTGCTGAATAAAAGCTCATATTCATCTTCTCCCACAGCTTTAGAAATCTTTTTAACGATGGCATAACATTCATCTTCATCAGAAGCATGAACCATGGTATACAGATTATATTTCCAGCCTGGGGCTGGATTTCTTCTGTAGCAATGGGTGATCTCCTGAAAGGTGGACATGATATTCCCGGTTTTTTCCACCCGGTCTTCAGGAACTTTCCAGGCGACCATGGCATTGGCCTTAAATCCGGATTTCTGATGTTTCAGCGTGGCACCAAACCGCCTGATTATCCCCTGGTCATTAAGATCTTTTAACACCTTTAAAAATTCATCTTCTGTGATGCCAATTTGTTCTGCCATTACAAGGAATGGACGTTTGACAACGGGAATATCCGTTTGCAGCAGGGCAATTATTTTCTTTTCTAAATCTGTCAGCATAGGCGGTTTTGTATTTTCACTCTTTATCATTATTTTTCTCCGGGAACAGGGACATGATATCTTCCTGGGTTGCCCTGCAAATACCTCTTTCTGTAATAAAACCTGTTACCAGCCGTGCCGGTGTCACATCAAAGGCATGGTTGGCAGCATTACTTGTTTCAGGAGGAATCAGCACTTTTTCAATTTTTCCATGGCAAAGGCCCTGCACATACATGATTTC
The DNA here is from genome assembly GCA_937880875.1 of uncultured Pseudomonadota bacterium. Classification (GTDB taxonomy): domain Bacteria; phylum Desulfobacterota; class Desulfobacteria; order Desulfobacterales; family Desulfobacteraceae; genus Desulfobacula. The sequence continues at coordinate 6,629 of CALGRI010000018.1, read as the reverse complement.
GTCGGGGTCCCTTTCTTCTATGGGTATATCAGCAACTCCATCTGTAATGCTCCAGTCAAATGTGCTTGACGGCAGGGCAACATAAAAGGGGATATTATTATCTTTGGCTGCAAGGGCTTTTAAATAAGTACCTATTTTGTTTGCCACATCTCCGGCTTTTGTGGTTCTGTCCGTTCCCACAATGACAAGATCCACCATGCCATGCTGCATGAGATGTCCTCCGGCATTGTCTGTAATGATGGTATGGTTCACCCCGTGTTTTCCCAGTTCCCAGGCTGTAAGGCGGGATCCCTGGTTTAAGGGTCTTGTCTCATCCACCCAGACATGGACATCAATATTATTGTCAAATGCCTTATAAATGGGTGCTGTGGCCGTACCATATTCAATGCAGGCAAGCCAGCCTGCATTACAATGGGTAAGAATATTGACTGGTTTTCCATTTTTTTGTTCGCTGATTTCTTTGATAATAGGCATGCCAAAGGCCCCAATCTTTTCACAATTGACGGCTTCTTCCTCTACAATGATCAAGGCCTCAGCAAGAGCGGCCCTGACCCTGGCTTTATGATTTTCATGCTTTAGTGTCGCTAAAAGGACCCGGTCAACCCCCCAGAAAAGATTCATGGCCGTGGGTCTGGCATCCCTGAGCCTTTTGCATTCAGACATAAGATAGTCATTGTCGGCGCCTTTGTTATTCCCCTGTACAAGACTGATATAGACACCCAATGCCCCCGTTGCGCCGATCAAAGGGGCACCTCTTACAACCATCTCTTTTATGGCGTGAATCGTATCATCCACTGTGTTTAAATCTTTTATGATCAATTTATGGGGGAGAAATCTCTGGTCTATTACTTGAACCGTTTCAGATGCCATATTAAACCAGATCGGCCGCATATCTTTTCCATCCACCTTCATATCAGCTTCTCCCAGATTTTTTTAAAAATTATTAATAAAATTTTCAGCTTCTTTTATGGATACATTCATATCCTTGATAAGTTTTGCCACATCCTTTTCAATGGAGACTATTTCTCCACTTAACGACCCCACGGCCTTTGCATTCAGGTTATGCTTGAGATAAAGGACATAATCTTTGAGTTTGGTTAAAACCGGATACATCCCTTTTGTTGATCTATTCATTATTGTTTCAAGCTTCTGATACTTTATTTTTGAATCTTGAAGCGATCTTTTACTGCTGTTTTTAAGCTTGGCATCGCTGATCTGAGCGATCTCTTCTTCCCATTCTTTGAACAGATCATGGGCCACCTGCTCTACATCATTGATTCTCTTTTCAATTTGTCTGGCTCTTGAATCACAATCATCATAACTGTCCTTGAGTTTATCATAAAAGGTTTCAAGGTCTCCTCCATCAAAAGCATAGAGTTCTTTAATCCTTGTTAGGGCATCCTTGAACTCCTCTTGTGCTTTTTCCTGACTTTCCTGAACATCTTCAACATTATCAACCAGGATATGCCTTTTTTCTTTGCCAAATTTTTCCATGGTTGAATAATATACAGAGGTGCAACCTGATGTGAAAAGAAAAACTGCTGACACAAGGGTAAGCATGATTTTAGAATTTATTATACACATAAAAATTGCTGCTCCCATTTATCTTGTATATCGTTTATCCAACCTGAAAGTTCTTTATACCAGAAGTTTGTTATTTTATTAATCATTTTCTTCATTACCAGGAGTCCTTTTTCTTTTGGGAACGATGAATTTAAATACCATAATCGGGCGGCTTGGTTTTTCATTGCTTTCCTTTTGGATTTCATTTACTAAATAAATGGTATTCCAACCCGTTGAAAATATTAAAGGAGGCCCCATGAACCATGATCTCAAAGCTGCTATCTCTGACTTGTTCCATTTTCTTTTACTATATAGTGTTTGAACTAAAACCTGAAAATTTTGGAAGCATTAGCTTTACTGCTATCAGAGTACAAGGAGATCTGAAATGAAGGAAAATGCTGAAAAAAAGCTTTTGGTTGAAAAAAAAGACTTTATTGCTTTTCTTACAATTAATTATCCTGAAAAACGAAATGCTCTCACCCCGGAACTGCTCAAGGATGTTCACAAAAATTTGGAAGCATTTTCAAAAAATGACATGACTTTGAATCAAGAAAATTTAGATGCAGCAGATCAATTGCTGCAGAAATGCTTTCAAAGTGATGATTTAAAAGAAGGGCAGGCAGCCTTCCTTGAAAAACGAGTACCAGGGTTTACCGGGAAATGACACCTTTGTTTTTTAATCCACCAGAACTTTTTCAAGCTGTTTAACCATAAAATCCATCTCTTCCTCATTGATGATAAGCGGAGGTGAAATTCTTATGGTATGGCCGTGGCTGTCATTGACAATCACCCCTAGTTTTAAAAGTTTTCTGCAAAAATCCATGGCATTGCCGTTTTTGACTTCAATCCCGATGAAAAGTCCTTTTCCCCGAACTTCTTTGACGTGAATAGATTTTTTGGCAATGGCTTCAATCCTTTTTTTCAGTATCCTACCTTTTTGCTCTGACTGTTCTGCCAGTTTTTCTTCTTCAAACACCTTTAAAGCTGCAGTGCCAGCCACACAGGCAAGGGGATAACCACCAAAGGTTGATCCGTCTGATCCTTTTGAAAATACCATGTCCATAATTTTTGCATTGGTAATAAAAACAGACAAAGGAATAAGACCGCCTGATAGTGCTTTTCCAAGAATTACACCATCAGGAACAATATTGTCATGTTCAAAACAGAACTTTTTTCCTGTTCTTCCCATTCCTACCTGGATTTCATCACATACCAGCAATAAGTCATGGTCATCGGAAAGTTTTCTAAGCCCCTTAAGAAAACCTTCAGGAGGTATCTTCATACCGCCTTCTCCCTGCATGGGCTCCACAAGGATTCCACAAGTGTTTTTATTGATAGCTTTTTTTACCTGTTCAATGTTGCCAAATTCAACAGACACAAATCCGGGAGTTAAGGGCCCAAAACCCTCTTTGTATTTTTTGCTGGACGAAAAAGAGACAACTGAGATGGTTCGGCCATGAAAATTATTATTAAAAACGATAATTTCCTGATCCCCATCTTTAATTCCTTTATGCTTGAATCCAAAATATCGCATGGTTTTTATGGCTGTTTCAACAGATTCTACTCCGCCATTTTTGGGAAGCGCTTTATTGCCGCAATTTCCAAACCTTGCCCCCATCTGGGGAGCAAATTTTGAGACGTTTGACAGAAAGATTCCCAGGGGATCTGTGAACACAACATTGGATAATACAGAGGCATAATTGCCGATCAGGGCATCCATGACGGCATTGGTGATAAAGGGATGATGATGACCTGAATTTGCAGCAGAGTAGGCCGCAAGGCAATCCAGATATTTATTGCCTTTTTCATCTGTCAGCCAGCAGCCTTTTGCATGTCTGACAACAAGATTAATCCGAGCATAATGGTGGGCGCCATAGTCTTTTTCCAGATTGAAAATAGCATTGTCATTTTCATTGGAAAATCCCTTGGAATAATGAATTTTTCTCATTGCAGTCATGTTACACCTCTTTTAATTATCTTCTTTTATGATTTTGTAAATCCTTTTTTCGTCATCTGTGAGATCCTGGTGCTTGTCCAATATTTTTTCTAAGAAACAATGATAGAAATCATGGCGGAGACTGTCCCGGTTAGCCAGGATAAACCATCGATTTCTTGTCCAGTTGATGGCAGAAATATCTTCTTTGCCTGTTTCAAAGATTCCCACAAGAGCTTCACTTTTATCTGTAATCACTTCAATGGATCGTCCGCCGATGATCTGCTGCAAATGTTCATGATCCGGGTGAATGACCTGGATATCAAATTTTTTGGCTACTTTTCCCATGGCAATATAACGGATTTTCACCCCTCTTTTATCTGCCTGTGTTAAATATTCATCCAGATGTCGGTATGATTTGGGAAACAGCCTGACATAGATTTCTTTTTCAGCAGTTTTTATCATTTCCATGGCTTTTTCCATGACATTTTCATATCCAGTGATTGTCCAGACAAATTCAAAAGCATCTTTTTGAGATGCAACCGTAATCTGATTTTCAAATGCCTCTATATTGCTGCCAAAGCTTCTTTTCAGTCTTCTGACAAGTTCATCTGAGGGCAGCGGGGCATACTGGCCAGCGTTAACTTCAATCACATATCCTTTGGAAATAAGGTTCCGCAGCACATCATAAATTCTTGATCTGGCAATCCCTGAATGTTTACTCAACTGGGAACCATTCACTGGATGATTGCTCACAAGCGCCATATAACAGGCTGATTCATATTGTGAAAATCCAAGGTTTTTTAAATTTGAATACGTATCCATCTTTTTACTCCAAAGCGTTGCTACCTTAATAGCAACATAAACCTAAGCCTAATGATTGTCAACAATTAAAACCCTTGATCACCCTTTAAAAAAATTAAAAAAAATATCCCTTTGACACCAGGTTTTGAATCAGGTAAATATTTAAAAAAATGAACATCTTTAAATTTACCCCAAAACAGGAGATAAAAAATGGCTGGCTTAAATAAAGTAATGCTGATTGGAAGATTGGGAAGAGATCCTGAAATCAGGTATTCCCAGCAAGGTTTGGCAGTGGTGAATTTCTCCATTGCCACCAGTGAATTTTGGACTGATAAAAGCACGGGCGACCGTCAGGAAAAAACAGAATGGCATAATATTGTAGTATTTGGCAAACAGGCAGAGACGTGCGAAAAATACCTGTCAAAGGGCAGCCAGATTTATGTTGAAGGACGACTGCAAACCAGCAATTATGAAAAAGAAGGCCAAACCCATTATATGACAAAAGTCGTAGTATCAAATTTTCAATTCCTTGGCAGCAAACAGGATTCCCAGGGCGGCGGTGGGGGTGGATATCAGGGTGGCGGCGGGGGTTACCAGAAACCCGATTCCGGATCCAACAATCAATTCCAGGACCAGACAACTCCCGGTATGACAGGTGGCCAGGAACTCATTCCAGATGACGATATCCCGTTTTAATATTTGAGTCCTACGCAGTAATTGGGAAAACAGGCGGTTTTCGTTCAGACACTATTTAAAATTAGTGTAAAAATTAAACCGCCTCATGGGCAGTAAACTTGCTTCCCATGAGGCGGTTATTTAAAAACTAAGTCTGTTAGTTAAGCTGTTCTTTCATGGAAATATCATGTTTCATTTCCTGGAGCGTTTTTTTGGGGAGGGGGATAGATAATTCGTCCAAATTTCTTAAAACACAAATTTTTTTTAATTTTTCAATGTTGTTTTCCAGTTCTTGCCTTTCTGATTCGGGTAAATCTGAAAGGCAACTATTATAAGTTTTCTGGCTTTTTATTTTAGCTTTGAACTCCTGGTGCCGTCTCAGTGCTTTGTCTTTCATAATGCAGGCTCCTTTATAATAGTTAAAAAAAAATCTTTACAAAATATACTTTCTAAGCTGCCTTAAAAAGTGATATTTTTTACATAATTAGAGAATAAACATTTTAAAAGGGCTTGGCAAGGCAAAATTATTCTCTTGGATTTTCTTTTCGCCATTGCCTGGGAGTTTTGTAAAAATGGCCCTGTCTCCACATGCCTTTACTGGCTTGTCTGGCCCTTACCTCCTCTTTTAAATAGGTCTGTGAGTCAAGATTTTTTGGCCGCCGTCCCGTATACACCTCGGCCAGGCCTGCTTTTATCATTTCCAGATTAATATTTTTACCATCGGCAAAGACTTCTGCCAATTGTCTGTTATAAGCGTCTGTCCCATAAGTTTTAATCGCAACCTTTTTATCATCCAGTAAATTGATTAAATATTGTTTTGCCTTTTGGCTGAAGGGCTGGTCTTTTTGACCGTTAAATCCAATTTCAGGGCAATCAATTCCCACAAGACGTATTTTGAATATCAGATCAAGCCCTTTGACCTGGATGGTGTCCCCATCAAAAATCTTTACCACATTGAATACTCGGTCTTTATTTTTTTTGGACGACAGTTTTTTAAAAATTGCCTTACTTTCTTTTTGTTCTTGAACGGCTTCATTTTTGGGTGGAGAAACATTGGTAAAATGTTTGGTCCCGGTTTTATCAATCCAGAAATAAATATTTCCATAAAGAAAAATACTTAAAAAAAGGACAAGGAAAATACAAAAGAAAGTTTTTATCATAAGAAATGGTTTATCATATTTTTTTATCAGTACAAAGGCTATCTCTTTTTTTTTGTTACTAAAGCCTCTTGACAACCATAAAAAAAGTCGTTAACTAAGTTAAAAATCAGGATAATAAAATGAAAAATTCAAAGAACATAAAAAATTATACCTTTAACTGCTGCTGGTGGTGGCGTCAAATACTGAGGATCACCTGCGAGCTATCTTTATGATGATATAAAAAATAAACTGATACAAACACCGTGGGCTGATCAAAAAGCTCACGGTGTTTTTTTTTGGCCAAAAAAGATCGTGAAAAACTCACGATCTTTTTTTTTTGCAAAAACAAGTAGGAATAAATAAAAAGGCAAATCCATGTTACTGAATAATTTTCCCAAAAAAGATAAATTCTTAACCCTTACAAAAAAGTACAATATTGTTCCTGTTTGTAGAGAGATACTTGCCGACACAGAAACCCCTGTTTCCCTTCTTAAAAAGTTCTATAAAAACAAAGC
>CALGRI010000017.1 GCA_937880875.1 uncultured Pseudomonadota bacterium | reverse complement strand
GATAAATTTTCTCCCCTGGTTCCCGTTAAAAAGGAAAGCTTTTCCGATGAAAAGATTGAGGCTCTAAGACGGGGAGATCTTGGTCTTGCCTTTGGGAAAAATTTTAAACTAATACAGCTTGGAAAACATCTGAAACTTCCCGGCAAAAGGATGCATCTCATTGACAGGGTTCTCAAGTTTGATCCAAAGGGCGGACGGTTTGGTCTTGGCTCCATTATCGCCCAGGCAGACATCCATCCGGATGACTGGTTTTTGACCTGCCATTTCATTGATGACAGGGTTATGCCAGGCACTCTGATGTATGAATGCTGTGCCCATGCCTTAAGAATTTTTACCCAGAGAATGGGTTGGGTAAGTGATCGGGATGATGTGTTTTATGATGTTGTTCCAGACAATGAGAGTGATTTAAAATGCCGGGGGCCTGTGACACCTGATACAAAAAAAGCCCGGTATGAAATAGAAATAAAAGAGATGGGGTATAGCCCTGAACCATATATAATAGCAGATGCCCACATGTTTTCCGATGATTTGAGAATTGTTCTGTACAAAAATATGGGGATGAAACTTGTGGGCCTGACAAAAAACGAGTTGGACTCTTTCTGGAGAAGACAATGAGATATTCTAAGGTATTTATAGAATCATTTGGCTATGAACTTGCCCCTAATGTTGTAACTACAATAGAGCTGGAAGAGAAGCTGGCACCTTTTTATGCGGCTGTGGGGTTTGGGCCGGGACAGCTTGAAGTTTTGACCGGCATAAAAGAAAGACGGTATTGGGATGAAGACCATATTCTTGCAGACCATGCAGCTATTGCAGGACAAAGAGCCCTTGATGAAGCCAATATCTCCCCTGACCAGATCGGGGCCCTGGTATATTGCGGGGTGGGCCAGGATGGATTTGAACCAGCCACTTCCTGTTCTGTGGCCGACCAGTTGAACATTGGGGGAAATGCCCATATCTATGATGTTAAAAGCGCCTGTTTAGGGATGGTAACAGGTATGGTTCAGGTGGCCAATGAAATAGAGCTGGGCAATATAAAAGCCGGGCTTGTGGTCTCCTGTGAAACAGCACGACAGATTGTTGATTCTACCATTCATGAGATCAACACCCGTAAAAGTGTTGAGTTTTATAAAAATACCATTGCCACGATGACCGGTGGTTCAGGAGCGGCGGCCGTATTGTTAACCAATGGCACCATTGGTAATCCTGACAATAGAAAACATGCCCTTAGAGGCGGAGTGGTAAAAAATGCCATTGAGCACTACAGACTCTGCCATTGGGGATTTGAACAAAAAGGTATGCCCACAGATTCTAAAGTTATCATGCGAACCCAGGCCCAGGAAGTGCTTGACAATGGTCTTATCCTTGCCAGAAAAACCTTTGATGAATTTAAAAAAGAATTTAATCTGTCCCCAGACAAACCAGACAAATTTATCGGACACCAGGTCGGGGCAGCTCACCATCAAAGATTTTACCAGGTTTTGAACCAGGATATACAAAAGGATTTTGCCACATTTCCCTTTCTGGGTAATATGGGAAGTGTTTCACTTCCCCTCACTGCAGCCATTGCCGATGAAAGAGACTTTTTGCAGTCAGATGATTTTGTCGCTTTTATAGGTGTCGGTTCCGGACTGAACTGCTATATTTTAGGTGTTGAATGGTAGAAAAAAATATTAATGGTAAACTGACGTCCACAAAAAGCTTTGAAGATCTCTATCCCTTTGATTCCAATTTTATGAATATTAACGGTCATGATCTTCACTATATTGACAAAGGAGAAGGAAAACTTGTTCTGATGGTACACGGTAATCCAACCTGGTCATTTTACTTTCGTCACCTGATTCAAAATCTTTCAAAGGATTTTCGTACCATTGCCCTGGATCATATCGGATGTGGCTTTTCAGACAAACCCGATGCAAAAACATATAAATATACCCTGGAATCGAGAGTAAAAGATCTTGATACCCTGATAAGACGTCTGAATATCAATGAAAAAATAAATCTGGTCCTCCATGACTGGGGCGGCATGATAGGCCTTGCATGGGCCGTGGATCACCTGGATAAAATTGATAAGATTATTATTACCAACACCTCAGGGTTTTTTTTGCCAAAGGAAAAGCAATTTCCCTTTGCCTTGTGGCTGGTTAAATATATTAAGGTTTTTGCAATCCCTGCTGTACTTGGGTTGAACATGTTTGCAAAAGGTGCACTTTATCTTTGCAGTAAGACAAGATTAGTTCCAAAGGTCAAAAAAGGGCTTGTTGAACCTTATAATTCCTGGAAAAACAGGATTGCGACCTTAAAATTTGTTCAGGATATACCCCTGGGCCCAAAGGATCAAAGCTATGACATTGTCAATCATGTGGACCAAAATCTGAACCGGCTTGACCAAGCCTCATTATTATTTTTATGGGGGGCAAAAGATTTTGTTTTTGACCTGGCATTCTTAAATGAATTTAAGGCAAGGTTCCCACAAGCCGCCACCCATGTTTTTCATGATGCAGGCCATTACCTGTTTGAAGATAAGCCAGAAGAAACAAGCAAATTGATTGAAGCCTTTTTAAACAAATGAAGCAAACAAATAAAGTATTCTTTGTTTTGACATTTAGTGACAGCTTAGGGTAAAAAGCAAATAAAGAAGTTGTTCAGGGGTTGATTAAAGGAAGCATTTAAAAATAACAAAGAAATTTTTATGACAACCTATACAAATATTTCAGTGGGCCTTAAAAAAACACAGGAAAAATACCCTTTTAAAAGAGCTGTTGTTTATCCTGCCGGCAGAGACAAAAAAGGCCGGGTTCTATACAGCCAAATGACATTTACCCAGCTGGAAACCGAATCAGACAGGCTGGCCTTTGGTCTTGAAAGAATCGGCATCATCAGAGGAACCCGAACCATTTTAATGGTACCTCCTGGCATGGAATTTTTTATTACTATATTTGCCATGTTCAAGGTCGGCGCTGTGCCCGTTGTGGTGGATCCTGGTATGGGAATTGAAAGGATGCTTCAATGTCTGGAACAGGGTAAGCCCAAAGCCTTTATCGGTATTGAAAAGGCCCATCTTTTGCGGAAATTGAAACCCGGGTTTTTTAAATCAGTAAAACTCTGGGTTACCGTGGGAAAAAGATGGTTCTGGGGGGGATATACCCTTGATCAACTTATGATACAAAGCGATGTGCCTTATCCAAAAGCCCAGACCACACGTGATGAAACCGCTGCCATTGTTTTTACCACAGGTTCAACAGGTCCTGCCAAAGGGGTAATATATACCCATGGTAATTTTGAAGCCCAGATAAATCAGATCCAAGAACATTTTCAGATTGATCCGGATGAGATTGATCTGCCCACCTTTCCTTTATTTGCCCTTTTTGATCCAATCCTTGGCATGACAGCTGTCATACCGGATATGGATCCCACCAAACCAGCCCGGGTAAATCCGGAAAAAATCATTGAAGCCATTGAAAATCATGGTGTTACCAATATGTTTGCCTCTCCTGCTCTGTTAAACAGGGTGGGTAAGTTTGGTAAGGAAAACAACATCAAACTGCCGACATTAAGGCGTGTGATATCTGCAGGCGCACCTGTGACTCCTGCCAACATAGAACAATTTTCAAGCATGCTGTCTGATCATGCCCAGATCCATACCCCCTATGGTGCAACCGAGGCTGTTCCTGTGATCTCCATCGGGTCCAATGAAATCCTTTCTGAAACCAAAATACTTTCTGAACAAGGGTATGGCATGTGTATTGGAAGGCCTATCTGCAATACACAGGTCAAACTGATTAAAATCACTGATGATCCCATTACCCAGCTTCATGATAAACTCAAGGTTCCTGAAAACCAGGTGGGTGAAATAATCGTAAAAGCAGATCTTGTGACCCAACATTATTTTGATAACAGGGAAGCAGACCTGCTTGCCAAAATCCATGACCCGGATGGCACAGTCTGGCATAGGATGGGCGACCTTGCATGGATGGATTCAAAGGGAAGAATATGGTTTTGCGGAAGAAAAAGCCACAGGGTTATTACTCTGGATGAAACACTTTTTACCATCCCTGTTGAAGCCATTTTCAACAATCACGAAAATGTTTTCAGAAGTGCCCTTGCCGGTGCAGGCCCTCGAAATATGCAGACTCCCGTCATATTTATCGAACCTTATTCAAAAATAAAGAATAAAAAAGCCTTTATTAAAGAGCTTCTTGTCCTGGCAAAATCAAACCCGCTAACAGCCAATATCCATCATGTTTTTATTGAAAAAGATTTCCCTGTAGACATCCGGCACAACTCAAAAATATTCAGGGAAAAACTTGCTGTTAAAGCAAAAAAAAGACTCAATTTATGACAAGTATTTTTCAATCCGGCAAAAGATCATAAAAATACGTCATTGCATCAGACCGGGTAATGATCCCGACAATTTTATCCTCTTTAATGACCGGGATTCGTCCGACATCATGTTTTATCATTAGCCTGGCAGCTTCTATGATACTTTTGTCATGGGAGATGGTGACAACATTGCGGCTCATGAATGCCTTTACAGGAGATTGCATATGTTTTGATTTTCTGAGTTTCTTAAAATCACGCCGGGAAATTACACCTAGGACATGCCCATCTTTATCCACAACGGGCATGCCGCTGCAACCCAGTTCTCTTAACATCATGGCTGCCTCTTCAATTTTTGCATCCTCATTAATAGTAACAACAGGATAGGACATGATATCCGATAACATGACCGAAGAATGCTGATTTCCTGAGATGAGTTCAAGCAGCATTTCTTCAATTGTATCCGGGTTAACTGCTTTTAAAAGAGCTGAGCCTGCACCAGGGTGTCCCCCGCCACCGAGACTTCCCATTAGCAAACCAATATTAATTTCATCTATATTACTTCTGCCTATGACCATGCATTTATTTTGTTCAACATCATTGAAAATTCCAAAGGCAGCATCCACATTGATAATTTCTCTGTACATCTCAAGGACTATGGCAAGGTTATTAATTCGTCCGTCTATTTCCATCTTGGCAATACTGATGGAAAACCCGCCGATATCAATTCTTTCGGCTTCCTGTATCATTTGAAAGAGGATGTCTTTTTGTTTTTTCCCATAGGCTTGTCGTAAAAAGTTGGAAAGAACCTGCAGATCTGCTTTCCTGTCAAGAAGGAACCAGGCAGCATAAGCATCCTCAGGCAAAGTTGAGGGAAATGTCAGGTTGCCCGTATCTTCATATAATCCCATTAAAAAAAGCGTGGCCTGAATCGGGGTAATCAGTTTTTTTTGTTTTTCAATCTCTTTCACCAGCAGGGTAATAGTAGCCCCTGTTTCTTTGATATATTTTTGATGGGTTACAATATCCCCTTCAGAATGATGATCCCACACAATAATTTCAAGATCCTGCCTGTCTTTTAAGGGTTCCATTCCTTCCAGACGGTCCCAGGAATGTGTGTCCACAACCACAAGGGTTTTTACATGATCAAGAATAATATCGCTGGGAGAGTAGAGTTTAAACAAATCTTTATGAATGGCTAAAAAGGCTTTCAGGTTTGGATTAATAGATGTTGGCAAAACAGTTTTAGCATCCGGATATAACAGGCTTGCTGCTACCAGAGATGCCAAAGCATCAAAATCCGATCCTTTATGGGTAGTAATGATGATCATATAGCCCTCTATATAATATTGAAAAGCGGCCCACCCCTTTTTCCCAGGGCATCAACTTTTTCTACTATTTTTTTATCAGACACCAATGGATCTGAATGAAAGGGTTTTATTCTGGCATCTATAATTAAAGGTGATTTGCATTCCCAGTGTTTGAAACTGGTTTTTTCATTTATCCCATAAATATCATGGGAAGGGTTTGACCTTAAAAAAGTCACCCATAAAAAATTTGAAAATGATTTTGCCGAAAAATCCGTATCATCCACCACCACAAACAAGGGGAGTGAATCCAGGCCGGTTTGGGTCTGCAAATGCCTTTTCAGCCGATTGATCTGTATTTTCCCATTTGCATATGTTTTAAAATGTGGACCTTCAAGCACTATTATGCCAGGCAGAACAATTTTGGGATGCTCGAATTCCTCTGGCAAAGAAAAATGTTGAGGAAACTCATTTTTTAAATGACGTCTTTTTTCGCCTGCCGCTGCCATCACCAGTTTTGAGCCTAATGTTATGTTTTGGGTGGAATAATCAAGGGTGTCCATGGTGGTTTTTGTGAAAAAATGAAGATCAGTGCTGAAATCTATCCGTTCAAGCATATGGATGAAAAAAGCTTTCTCATCATTTACGTTCAATCCAGGGTTGTCTTCGTGGGCACAGATCATCAGATATTTTGCCAGAGACAATTGACCCGTGCCCAGGATCCTGCTTGCATGGGTTAACAATTCCCTTGGCATTCTTTTTTCTTTTTCATAGGGGACATACCGTTCATGGGCTTTTACAAGAAGCAGGGGGTGAACCCCTGCATCATCCACAGCATTGACAGCAATAACCCCGGGGATGCTGTCCTTAATCGCTGATCTTGTGATATCATGGATCAATTTTCCAAAATTGGAATCTTCCTGGGGCGGACAACCCACCACTGTAAACGGAAAAATGGCATCTTTCCTGTGATAAACAGATTCTACCTTTAAATAGGGGTACTCGTGTTCCAGGGAATAATAACCTAAATGATCTCCAAAGGGGCCCTCTTTTTTTGTTTTTCCCGGAACAATTAGGCCTGTGATGCAAAAATCTGCATCTGCAGAAATTAAATAGCCATGTTTTTTTGTATATTTAAAGTTTTTGCCTGCCAGGGCTCCTGCAAAGGCAATTTCCGGCATCCCTTCCGGAAGGGGCATAACAGCGGCCAGTGAATGGGCAGGCGGTCCACCAATGAAAATGCTGACCCGCATGACCTGATGTTTTTCCAAAGCCTTTTTGTGGTGATTGCCAATCCCTCTGTGCAATTGATAATGAAGGCCTATCTCTTTGCCGGGATCGTAATCATTTCCTGAAATCTGAATACGGTACATACCCAGATTTGAACTGAAAAGAGACGTTTTTTCAGGATCCTGGGAAAAAACCTGGGGAAGCAGTATAAATGCACCACCATCCTTTGGCCAGCATTTAATCATGGGAAGATCCTGAATACGGCAGGTGTTTTCAAGGACCTTTGGGTTGGATGTTTTTAAAGGTAAGGAATGAAACAAAGCAGGCAGGGCTTTTAATATTTTGCCGGGAGCTTTTAAAACCGACCCAAAATCTGATTTGATATCCATAAGGGCTTTTACAGATGCAAGCTGGGGTTCAAAAATTTTAAGTGTTCGCTCAAAGGTGCCGAACAGGTTTGATACAGCAGAAAATTTAGTATTCCTGATATTTGTAAATAATATTGCAGGGCCCTTGGCATTAAACACTCTTCTTGTGATTTCAGCCATTTCAAGGTTGGGGTCAACGGGTTGGTGGAACTGTACGAGCTCGCCCTGTTGTTTTAAAACGTCTAAGCATTGCTTTAGGCTTGAAAATTTCATAATTAATTATTTAGTTCCTGACCGAAAACCCATTAAGTTTTTGGTCAGGAACTATTTGGCATAACCCCATTTTTTTAGGCGATTATAGGCATAGTTGGAATATTCATTGGGTTGAGAATTGATCATTTTTAAATATGTGATGTAATTATTTGCCGCAGGCTCAATCTCACCCTTTTTGTCAAGGCAATATCCCTTGTAAAAACTCATTTGCGGGTTGCCCGGCAAAAGCTTATCACAGGTGTCAAAATTTTTATAGGCAATGGTGTATTTTTTAAGCTCCATGCTGGCAAATCCTGCAACATAGTATCCCTGAATTTCAGCAGGGTACAATTTTTTTGCTGTGTCAGCATAAGCCAGAGCCTGGTCAGGTTTTTTTCTGAGAAGTTGACATTTAGCCATCAATACATGGGCTGTATAATCATTTTTTAATTTATTCAGGGATTTTTTAAATGTTGTTTGTGCTTTGTCATATTCTTTTTTAGCCATATGCTTCTCGCCTTGCTGCAACAATTCTATGCCTTCTTTTTTTGCCAGCAGGGAAGAAAGGCTATCCATATATCTGTCGCGGTTCAAAGAAGAATCTTTTGAATACTGGTAAATCCCTTTTTCCCTTTGAACAGCAGAAGTCAAGCGTTCTGTACTCATGGGATGGGTTGAAAAAAGTATTTGGGCAGAACTTGGTTTTTCTTTGTGCAAGGAGTCAAGCATTTCCATGAGTCCCACAAAACCCTTGGAAGGATAGCCGGCCTTAACCATATACTCATTGCCTAGAGAATCAGCTTCTCTTTCATTGTCCCGGCTATACTTGGATAAGAACAATCCCTGACCCAGCATGCCAAGCTGCTGGGTCAAGTCATCAAGTCCTGAACCCTGTGTGCTTGCGACAATGGACAGCCCTGCCACAAGCAGGGAGGAAAGCTGTCCTTTGGAGACCTGTTCTGCTGAATGCCGGGCATTGACATGTCCCAGCTCATGGCCAAGCAATGCCGCAAGCTGGGCTTCATTATCCAGCTTTAATAAAATTCCCCGGGTAACGGCAATGGTGCCTCCGGGAAATGCATAGGCATTAATATAGGTGGCATTCACACATTGGAAAGTATAGGGCATGTCTGACCTGTGAACGCCGGGCAATAATCTTTTGCCCACATCAGAAATATATTGGTTGATGCCAGCATCTTTTGTAATGCCATAATCAGAAGAAAACTGAAAAGGTGACTGCTGCTTATCAATCCCGATCTCCTGCTGCTGGGAAACCATCATTAATTGCTGTTTTCCTGTGACAGGATCAATTGCACATCCGGTAAAAAATATCGGGCCTGCAAGTGTGGCAGACATGATGGCTGAGTTTTTTAAAAATTGTCTTCTGGAAATTCGGATAATTGTCATGGCTTGATTCCTTTTTCTATTGAAGTCCTACCATTGCCAACAGGGAATAAATCCCAAGCCTGGTTATCATATACCTTTTTCCCCTTATGTTATATGAAAGTATTGGGTTCTGAGTTTTGAGCTGTGAGAAAAAACCATCAGCTTAACTTCACTCACAATTCACCATTCATAACTCACCATTCACAATTATTAATATATTCTGCAAATTTTATCCATGTCAAACTATTTTACCTTATATGCCTTTTATTTGCCAATTCTTTATGATAACCCTATCCATATTACGATTATGGCAAATAAAAATATATTAAAAAAAGTTGGAGTTGCATCCTTTATCATGATGGCATCTGTATTTGCCAGTCGAATAATCGGTGTTTTCCGGGAAATGACCATTGCCGGCATGGGCGGTATTAAAGCCTCTGTGGATGCCTACCAGATCGCCTTTATTATTCCGGAAATCCTTAACCATGTTGTTGCAAGCGGTTTTCTTTCAATTACTTTTATTCCCATATTTGCCCATTATCTTTCTTCAGACAGAGAAAATGAAGGATACAGGGTTTTTTCCATTATCATGAATGGCTTTGGGCTGCTTCTCTTGTGTTTTATTTTGATCACATGGATATGGGCTCCAGAGCTTGTTCATTTGTTTGCCCCAGGCATTCAAGATCCTGATACCTTTGCCCTTGCCGTAAAAATGACCAGGATTATCATTCCAGCTCAGTTTTTCTTTTTCACAGGCGGGCTTCTCATGGCAATTCAGTTTGCAAATGAAAAATTTTTAATCCCTGCTCTGGCACCGTTGATATACAATTTAGCCATTATTCTGGGCGGACTTATCCTGGGCCCTTTCATGGGTATGGAAGGGTTTGCATGGGGGGTGCTGGCAGGAGCCTTTCTGGGCAATTTTGTGCTTCAGCTTGTTGCTGCAAAAAAAATGGGTGTCCAGTATTATCCCATCTTAAGCTTTAATCACCCGGATTTAATAAAATATATTTTGCTCACCCTTCCTTTAATGATCGGCCTTACCATGACATTTTCAACGGAGATTCTCCTAAAATTTTTCGGATCCTATTTAAATGAAGGCAGTATTGCTGCCATGAATTATGCCCTAAGGGTGATGTTTATCCTTGTGGGACTTTTTGGCCAGGCCATCGGGGTTGCATCCTATCCTTTTATGGCACAACTTGCCCAGAAAGGAGATCTTTTTGAGTTAAATCATTTGCTAAACAAAACATTGAAATTTATCTTTCTTGTTATTCCCTTTTCCGTTCTTTTTATAGTTTTAAGCCATGAAATCGTGACAATCCTTTTCCAAAGGGGTCGATTTGATGCTGAAGCTAGTCTGGTGACGGCAGGAATTCTGCCATTTTTCATGGTGGGTGCCTTTGCATTTGCAGCCCAGAATATTGTTTCAAGGGGATATTATGCCATCCAGAACACGGTTTTTCCCGCCATCTTTACAAGCCTTTGCGTTATCATCAGCTTTCCTTTTATTTTTTTGTTGATGAAAACGTTTGGTCCCAGAGGTGTGGCCTTAGGATTATCAATATCTGTAATCATTCAGGCCTTTGTTTTGTTTGAATGCTGGAATAAAAAAAGTTTAAATTCTGAGAAAAAGCAGGTGTATCTTTTTTTCCTTAAAATGATCCCCATCAGCCTGACAATTGGCGGCATACTTTTTATCAGTGCTTTTACCTTGAGAAATTTTATTGATCAAGCCACATTTTCTGGTTCTTTAACCATTACCGGTATAGTGGGGATTGAATTTTTATTTTTATTTTATTTAACCGGAATTGTATTTAAAGTACCTGAAATTCTGATTGTATATGAAAATATTTTTAAACGGATTTTACCATGGATGAAAAAATAAAATTAGTTGCACAAAAGATCAAAGAATCAAAACAATTGGTTTTCTTTACCGGTGCGGGTATTTCCACAGAAAGCGGGATACCTGATTACAGAAGTCAGGGAGGCATATGGGACAAATTTAAGCCTGTATACTTTGATGAGTTCATGTCTTCTAAAGAATCCAGAATCAGGTATTGGGAACAGCGGCTTGATATGGAAAAAAGCCTGTCTGTTTCAAAACCCAACCAGGGTCATAAAAGCCTTGCAAAACTGCATGAACTTGGAATTTTAAAAACCCTGATCACACAGAATATTGATGGGCTGCATGAAGCATCTGGAATTCCAAAAGAAAAAATTATTGAACTCCACGGCAATACCCGGCGGGTCAGATGCATGAGCTGCAGGAAATTGATATCCTGGCAAAAAGCAAAAGAAATGATTGATGCAGGGGATAAGGCGCCTGTTTGTTCGTGTTCAGGATATTTTAAACCAGACACAATTTCTTTTGGTCAAGCCATGCCCGTGGAACAGACAAAGAGAGCTGCCATGCTGTCTTCCAAAAGTGACGTTTTTATTGTAGTGGGATCCACACTTTTGGTGCAGCCGGCAGCTTTGATGCCGGAATATGCAAAAAATGCAGGGGCTTTTCTTGTCATTATAAATCTTTCTGAAACACCCTATGACAATATGTGTGATGTATTGATCAGGGGCAAGGCCGGAGATGTTTTAAAGAAAATTGTGAACCAGGTGGTCAAGGGAAAGCCTATAGCCCAAAGTTTCATGAACCTTTAATAAAATGTCCAGGGTGGGCAGGGATAAAAAATCAAAATCACAAAATACTCTTCCCTAATGCAGATAAAATCAATTCAACAGCAAGTTCAGCTGTTTTATTGGCAACATCCAGAATTGGATTAATTTCCACCATATCCATTGAATTGATTTTGCCGGAATCTGAAAGAATTTCCATTAAAAGGTGTGCTTCCCGATAGGAAATCCCTCCTGGAACAGGGGTTCCTACACCAGGTGCTTCAACCGGATCAAGGGCATCCATGTCCACGGTCAAATGGATTTTTTTTAAATGAACAAGTTTCATCAGCGCCTTGTTGGCCACAGAACTAATTCCCTGCTCATCAATATCCCGCATGGTAAATACAGTGACCCCTGTTTTTTTCAGTCTTTTTTTCTCATTTATATCCAGGTCTCTTTGCCCGATCAGCACAATATTATCAGGATGAATTTTGGCACCTGGTCTTCCTACATTGACCAGGGATGGGTGACCTTCTCCAATGAGAGCCGCCAATGGCATCCCATGGATATTTCCGCTGGGAGAAGTTTCCGGAGTGTTGAAATCACCATGGGCATCAATCCATATAAGCCCTGTGGGTTCCTTGTTTGTGACAGCGGCAACAGTTCCCACTGCAATGGAGTGGTCTCCGCCGATAAACAAGGGAAAATCTCCTTTTTGCACTACTGCTTTGCCGGCTGTATATATAGACTCACAAATCTGGGTGATTTCCTTTAAATATTTGTCTTTATCCTTGCTCTCATTATACCTGGCAATAGTGATATCGCAATCCCGAATGGGAATAGAGATGTCTCCTGTATCAACAACCTGATGTCCCAAAGCCCTGAGTCTTGAAATCAATCCTGTGTATCTCACCGCAGCAGGCCCCATGTCAACACCGCGAAGCTGCTGTCCAAAATCCATGGGAACGCCGATAATGCTGATATTTTTTACCATTGAGCCTGGCTCCTTAAAGATTATTTCTCACCTTGACAGCTCATATAGCATAGAGTATGAAAACTATTCAAGATAAACCCACACAACGCTTCAGGAGTGTTTCATAAATGACATTAAAATATGAAGTCAGAACAAAACAAACCATTGATACCATTAATCATTTAATGGATAATGGGATAAAAAAAATAAGCATCCTTATCCGGCATTCAGACAGGTTTTTTTCAGAAGATGCCAGACTGGAACCATATATGGGATTAACTGATGAGGGTAAGGAGTTTGCCTTTGATTTTGGCGCGGGTCTGCGGTCAAATGTCATGCCTAAATTATGTTCCAGTTTTCTGGGAAGGTGTGTTGAGACCGCCTTTTTGATTGATAAAGGATTTACAAAAAAAAATAATCAGACCATTGATCATAATTGTATGGATGCTATGCTTTCACCATTTTATGTAAAGGATATAGAAAAAGCCGTTCCCCTTATTGAAAAACAGGGAAACCAAATTTTTCTGCGGAACTGGTTTGATAACCGCATTGATGAAAGTATAATGGAAAATCCGGAAAAGACCTCAGATATTTTAAGTGAATTAATGGTTGAGCAAATAAAAAACCTCAAAGAAAACCAGATTGCCATCTGTGTTTCCCATGACTGGAATATTTACCCTTTAAAAGAGTTTAAACTGGGTCTTAAGCATGAAACAGCAGGGGAGGTGGGTTATCTTGATGGACTTGTGTTTTTTGAAAAAGAAAATCAATACTATATTACAAATTACCAGACAAACCCGGTATTATTGTAAATAATAAAATTTAGGAAACCATTTTTCTAAAAAAGACGGATACAAATCCTTTGAAACGTTTATTATAATAAATATTATGAACACAATGCTATGGTATCCTGACGTATAGAAATTAAAAAATAAAACTATAGATAGATAAAAACAATGTTGAATATAGATGATATAACAAAAGGCTTTGGAGATCAGATCCTGCTGGATAAGGCAGGTTTTCGGATTAATCCTGGTGAAAGGGTCGGACTTGTTGGCAGAAATGGTCATGGTAAAACTACTCTTTTAAATATGATATCAGGCAGTGATCATCCAGATGAAGGAACCATCTCTTATCCTTCAGGATATAGGATGGGTTTTTTATCACAAAAAATTTCTTTCACAAAAATCAGAGTAATCGATGAAGCCATGTTAGGACTTTTAGAACATGAAAAAGATCATTCCTGGAAGGCTGAAAAAATTCTGGCCGGGCTTGGATTTTCTCAAGATGATTTAAAAAAAAATCCTGAAGAATTTTCAGGTGGTTTTCAAGTAAGGCTTAATCTTGCCAAAGTATTGATTTCAGAGCCGGATCTGCTGATACTTGATGAACCTACCAACTATCTTGACATTACATCCATTAGATGGATTTCACGATTTCTCATTTCATGGCCCAGGGAAGTTTTGCTGGTCACCCATGACAGAGGTTTCATGGATGATGTGGTGACACATATTGCTGGTATTCACCGCCATAAAATAAAAAAAATCCAGGGGAATACGTATAAATACTATTTACAGGTCGCCCAGGACGAAGAAGTCTATGAGAAAACAAGACAGAATGAAGAAAAGCGGAAAAAAGAGGTTGAATTATTCATTTCTAGATTCCGGGCAAAAGCACGTCTGGCCAATATGGTACAATCAAGGATAAAAACGCTGGAAAAATCCCAGACAAAAGAAAAACTTCAAAAAATGAAAAATCTTGAATTTGAATTTAATTATCTTCCTTTTTCTGGTAAACAGATTTTAATGATAGAAAATTTATCTTTTGGTTGGCAAAAAGATAACCCTTTGATTAACAACTTTTCTTTGAATATTTATCCCGAGGATCGTATTGCCATTATTGGTAAAAATGGTAAAGGAAAAACAACACTGTTAAAACTTATAAACGGAAATGTCCATCCTATTTCAGGCAATATCAAAATTAATCCTGGTGTGCACTCAGGGTATTTTGAACAAACAAATGTTCAATCTTTGAATGATGATTTTACTGTTGAAGAAGAGCTTATTTCCTCTTCCATGGATTCAGACAGACAGGCCGCCAGAAATATCTGCGGAGCCATGATGTTTGAACAGGACTCTGCTTTAAAAAAAATATCTGTATTATCCGGAGGAGAAAAATCAAGGGTAATGTTGGGTAAATTGCTGATGAGTTCTTTAAATCTTTTACTGCTTGATGAACCCACCAATCACCTGGATATAGAGTCTTGTGATTCCTTTGTTTTTGCCCTGGATAATTTTGAAGGGGCTGTTGTTCTTGTAACTCATAATGAGATGTTTCTTCATTCCCTTGCAAACAGGCTTGTAGTATTTAAAAATGACATTGTGTCAGTTTTTGAAGGGACTTACCAGGAGTTCTTAGACAAAGAGGGGTGGGAGGAGGAAGAATTTGCTGTTGAAAAAAGACCCAGAATTGCTGGTTTGTCAAAAAAGGAAATTCGTCAGAAAAAATCAGAAATTATCACTCAAAAATCCCGAGAAATTAAACCGGCAAAACAAAAAATAGAGGCCTTGGAAAATAACATAGAAAAAAATGAAATTTTAATTGGTAAAATTAATGAAGAATTGTTAGAAGCCTCTAATAATCAGAATGGTCAGAAAATTCAGAGTTTAGCCAAAGAACTTGCAAGACTTGAAAATTTAAATGAAATATTATTTGATGATCTTGAAATTCAAATGAATATATTTGAAAAAATAGATACCTGGTTTAATAATCAATTGGAAGAATTTGAAAGGGAATAATTTAAGATGGGGAAAAAGAATTTTAAATTTTATTATGGTATTCTTTTGATTGCTGTAGGGTTAGGTATTTTTTACCGCATTCCCCAAGTCATACTGCAAGTGGAAACCATTGAATTTTTCAGGCAAAAAGCTTTTTTTGTTAAATTCAGTTTTTATGTTTTAGGCGGGCTTTTAATTCTTGCCGGTGGTATTAGAATGTATAAGAATTATAAATAACTCGACTTTTCGAGCTGCCAGATTTGAGGGGGTCTGAAAGGACTTAAGGCCGAAAG
>CALGRI010000016.1 GCA_937880875.1 uncultured Pseudomonadota bacterium | reverse complement strand
ATAAGGAGATTATAAATATGAATAAAGCAGTAATCGTAAGTGCCACACGGACCCCTTTAGGGAATTTTGGCGGAGCACTCAGTACCATTGGTGCAACAGACCTTGGGGCCCTTGTGATAAGAGAAGCCATTACCAGGGCGGGCATTGATGATAAAGAAGTTAATGAGTGTATCATGGGCATGGTCCTGCCCTGCGGATATGGCCAGAATCCTGGAAAACTTGCGGCGGTTAAAGCCGGCCTTCCCTGGGAAGTTGAATCCATTACAATCAATAAAGTCTGTGGTTCCTCATTAAAAGCAGTAATGCTGGCAGCCCAGGCCATCCAGTGCGGGGATGCTGAAGTAATTGTTGCAGGCGGTATGGAAAATATGAGCATGGCACCATATTATATGGACAAGGCAAGGTGGGGTCTTCGCATGGGGCCTGGAAAAATTGAAGACCATATGGTCCATGACGGGCTCTGGGATGTGATCAATGATTTTCACATGGGCATGTCCAATGAACTGAGTTGTGAAAAATGGGATATATCAAGACAGGCTCAGGACAAATTCGCAGCAGAATCTTATAAAAGAGCCAATGCATCTATTGCCCAGGGCCGGTTCAAAGATGAGATTGTGCCGGTGAAAATCCCCCAGAGAAAAGGTGATCCAATTATTTTTGATACGGACGAATGTCCCAAAGAGACAAGTCTTGAATTTCTTTCAAAGATGAAACCTGCCTTTAAAAAAGATGGGGTGGGAACTGCCGGGAATGCATCCATTATCAGTGATGGGGCCGCGGCAATAGTTGTCATGAGTGAAAAAAAAGCAAAGGAACTGGGGTGTAAGATCATGGCAACCATTGGTTCCCAGGGTTCCTATGGCATTGATATGAAATATGTTTTAATGGCCCCCATTTTTGCCATTCCCAAGGTGTTGAAAAAACAGGGCCTTGCCATTTCAGACATAGATCTGTTTGAAATCAATGAAGCCTTTTCAGGCAGTTCAGCCGGAATCAACAAGGTGCTTAAATTAGATCCTGAACGCGTAAATGTTAATGGCGGCAGCGTTGCCCTGGGTCATCCCATAGGGGCAAGTGGTGCCAGGGTCTTGACCACCTTATTATATGAAATGGAAAAACGCTCTGTGAATACGGGTCTTGCCTCTCTTTGCCTGGGCGGCGGAGAAGCGGTTGCCCTTATCGTCAACAGGTGATTAAAAAAACAATTGTTTACCATGAAGAACCTGAAGATAATGAAGAAAAAATTTACTGAATTAACTTCAAGTCCTTCATGCTCTTCATGGTGAAAATGAATAATATTAAGGAGGAATAATGGAAGTTAAAAAATTCGGTGTTATAGGATCCGGCCAGATGGGCAACGGGATTGCACAGGTTGTAGCAGCCAGCGGCCTTGAAGTTGTGATGAGTGATATTAAACAAGAATTTTGTGACAGCGGCATGGCCACCATTTCAAAAAATCTTGACAGGATGGTGAAAAAAGAAAAAATATCTGAGGATACAAAAAAGACAATCCTGGGTAGAATTACCACCACCACGGATTTAAAAGATATGGCATCCGTGGATTTTGTGGTTGAAGCAGCTGTGGAAAGAGAAGATTTAAAATTTAAAATTTTTGAGGATTTAGATAAAATCTGTCCTTCCCATGTGATTTTATCCACCAACACCTCTTCCATACCCATTGGCAGAATTGCCGCCAGAACATCCCGGCCGGACAAGGTGATCGGTATGCATTTCATGAATCCTGTTCCTGTGATGAAACTGGTTGAAGTCATTAAAGGTCTCGCCACTTCAACGGAAACATTTGATATTACATGGAAATTGTGTGAAGATTTTGGGAAAACCCCGGCCCAGGCCAATGATTTCCCCGGCTTTATTGCCAACAGGATATTGATGCCCATGATCAATGAGGCTGTCTTCTGTCTCTACCAGAGTGTGGGAAAACCCGAAGATATTGATACGGTGATGCGGCTGGGTGCCAACCATCCCATGGGGCCGCTGGCTCTGGCAGATCTCATAGGGCTTGATACCTGCCTTGCCATCATGGAGACATTGTATGATGGGTTTAAAGATTCCAAATACAGAGCCTGCCCGCTTTTGAGAAAATATGTTGAAGCCGGCTGGCTGGGAAGAAAGACGGGCAAAGGATTTTACGATTATAAATAGATAAAATTTAAATTATTTACAAATTAAAGCTGTGGCAAGGCAATATCAAAATTTTTGCCGCAGCTTTTTTTAATTTTAGTGGGGTAACAGATGATTCAATATGGCAGGAGCACACCTGTTGCAGAGCAGGAATTAAGGATTGAGGACCTGCAGGAAAGCCTTGGGAAAAACAAGGTTGACGGGGTTCTGATTCTACAGAAAGTTGACCTGTTTTACTATTCAGGAACTGCCCAGCAGGGATGGCTTTATATCCCTGAATCAGGAGATCTCCTGCTGATGGTCTTCAAGGATTATGAACGTGCCAGGCAAGAATCCGGAATGAGCCGGGTTGTGTCCCTTGTCAGTCCTAAAGAAATTCCTGAAACCCTTTTGGCATTCGGGTATGGGATGCCAAAAAACCTGGGTCTTGAACTGGATGTTCTGTCTGCCAACCAATATTTTTTATTTCAAGAGATATTTCCCCATTCAAACATTATTGATATCTCTTTTCACATCAGGATGCAACGGGCTGTCAAGTCAGAGTATGAAATAGGCTTGATGCGAAAGGCATCGCAGATGGCAGATAAACTTGCCGCCAAAGTACGGGATATCATTGAGCCAGGCATGACCGAGATTCAGTTTGCAGGCTTATTGGAAGCCTATGCCAGAAGCCTGGGTCACCAGGGCCTGATCCGGATGCGAATGTGGGACAATGATCTTTTTTATGGGCATATAATGGCAGGCCCGGGCGCTGCCGTCCCCAGCTGCTTAGCCTCGCCCACTGGGGGTATGGGGGTCAACCCCAGTATTGCCCAGGGACCGGGTTTTAATCTCATCAAAAAAAATGAACCCATACTGGTTGATTATGTATTTTGCTTGAACGGATATTTAAGTGACCATACCCGAATTTATTGTTTTGGGGATCTGCCCGATGACCTTTTAAGAGCCCATGATGCCATGCTGGAAATCCAGGAAAAGGTAAAGCAGGAAGCAATTCCAGGAAGTGTTTCAGGACAGCTCTACGAGATGATGATATCAAAGGCAAAGGCAAAGGGTTATCAAGATAATTTCATGGGCACAGGAGACAGAAAAATCCGGTTTACAGGACATGGCCTGGGTCTTGAACTGGATGAATTTCCCTTTATTGCCAAAGACCAGACCCTGGCGCTTGAAAAAGGGATGATGATTGCCCTGGAACCCAAGGTTGTTTTTCCTGAAAAAGGGGTGGTAGGGATAGAAAATTCATTGCTGGTAACTGACAATGGTCTTGAATCCCTGACAACCTTTTGTGATAAAATTACAATATTATAATGGGTTTAGCGCCCATATTTATCATCAAATGAATTCCAGAAGGTTCTGTCCTTATCCCTCCAGCCTTTGCCAAAGGATTTGTCAAAAAAGGGTCTCAGATTGGAAAACCAGGCACCATAACCCTGTTTGCCTTCTATCCGGGCTTTAATGACATCGGCAACATGGTCTGCAAGATTGGCCAGAAAATCTTTGGGAATATAGGAGTCTGCACCTTTCTGGATGGATTCTTTTAAATTTTCAGAGGTCAGGGCATGGGCTGTCAGCATGATGGCGGGAATATCTTTCTTTCGGGCAAGCTCTAGCACATCATAACCGGAAACACCCATTATATCCAGGATCGCAATATCATATGTATTGTTTCCAAGAAGTTTTTTAGCTTCTTCAAAAGAGGCTGCAGTATCAAGAGAACACATGTCCAGTAATTCTTCAACAGTTTCCAGGATATCAGGCTCATCATCAACCACCAGAACCCGCCGGTCTTTTAATAGATCTTCTGTTTTAATGTTTTTCAGATCAAATTTGACAGTGGTGACAGGGCAGTGGGCATTAAGGATAATATACCGCGATGTTGATCCAAGGATAGCTTTTTGAGCCTTGGATTTTTTCTTTATGCCCAGAAAAATGTGATCAATTTCATTTTCTTCAGCAAATTTAACAAGATCTTCACCAGGAGAGAATCCTCTTACGCTTTGCTGAACATCACATTGGACGCTTGAATTTTCCATGAATTTTTTAGCAAACTCAAGGCCTTCTTCCGCCTTAATAATATCAGACTGTTTTTCAGAAGCCCCCCCTTCCATAGAGGTGATCACATAAACAAAAGCATTATTTGTTTTGGCATAATCCCTAGCAAGAGACAGGGCCAGTCTGCCAACTTCCCCACCATTATATCCAACCAGTATTTTCATAATGAACTCCTAAAATTACAGTCTACATCCAGCGTTTGCGTCTTTTATAAGACTTTACATCTTTAAAGGATTTCCTGCCGCCGCCCTTGGTAATCCCCATATAAAATTCTTTTACATCCGGGTTGTTTTTAAGCTCTATAGACGGGCCTTCCAGAACAATTTTGCCGGACTCCATGATATAGGCATAGTCTGATACGGCAAGTGCGACTTTTGCATTCTGCTCCACAACCAGGATGGTGGTTTCAAGCTCTTTGTTGATTCTCTGAATATTCTCAAATATTTCTTTGACAAGAATGGGTGCAAGCCCGAGGGAGGGTTCATCCAGCATCAGCATTTCAGGCGCTGCCATCAAAGCTCTTGCTATGGCAATCATCTGCTGCTCGCCACCAGAGCTGTATCCGGCCATCCTGTTGGTGACATTGGAAAGCCTTGGAAAATGCCTGTACATCAGTTCGTTGTCCTCACGGATTTTTTTTGCCCCATCTTTTCGGGTAATGGAACCGACCAGGATATTTTCATTCACTGTCAAATGCTTAAATACTCTTCTGCCTTCAGGCACCATTACAGCTCCAAGTCTGACGATTTCCGTTCCCAGCATCTGGGTGGTATCTACGCCTTTAAATTTAATATAGCCTTCCTTGGTAGCCCCATTTTCAGGTTTCAATAAGCCGCTTATGGCCCTTAAAGTGGTGGTTTTGCCAGCCCCGTTTGTTCCAAGTAAAGCAACAATACCCCCCTTGGGTACATTAAGGCTTACGCCACGCAGGACCTGAATGATGTCATTGTAGACAACTTCAATATTATTGACTTCAAGCAGATAGTTTTCCATAGGCACTTTCTTTTTTGTTTTTGGCTTTGTTTTGGAGTTAAACTTACCGGAAACCTGAGATTGTGGTATTTTAAGATTTCCGGTAAGTTAAGGTTCAGCTCATTTTGGGATCAAGTTATATTGGAATTATTTTCATGAATTCCATTTTCATTGATCCTCGGTTCAATTTAAACTATTTATTTAATTTTTTTCATGTATTCAGATTCCAACGGTGCTCCAACGGATTTAAATACACCTCCCTGTACACTGTAAATTTGAAGCAGATCAACACCGGCACGGTCTGTTTCAGAATAGGTTACCGGACCACTTGTTGAATAGGGAAGATATGCATTGGCACCATTCATACCGTTGAGCATTTTATAAAGGTTTTCTTTGTTGACTTTAAGACCGGCAGCTTTGGCTCTTCTTATGGCTTCGGTCGCCACCTGGGCAACCATGATGCCAGCGGCATAGTTATGAGAATTAGCAGCTTTTTCATCGCGACCGTAAAGTTTTGCCAACGCCAATTGTTTTTCGGTTCCTTCGCCCGGAACTGAAGTTATATTGAAGGCAGTTATCCAGAAATAATTTTCTGTTGCATCTCCAGCCAGGGCAATAAGATCATTTCCACCTGTGTAATGCGCACCCATGAAGGTTATTTTTCCTGCTTCACCAAAAGAAGATGCAGTAAGACCAAGGCGCTGTGAATCTTTAATCATGGTTGCAACGGGTGATTGCACTGTCTGGCTGATTACATACTGAACATCTTTGCTTATGAGACGTGTCAGCAGGGCTGTATTATCAAGGTCTTTACCATGTTCAACAACTTCAACAAGTTCTATGTTCAAACCTGCTGCAACAGCTTTTTCTACATCTGAAACCGGACCACGGCCAAAGGCTGAAGGATGGACAAAAAGAGCAACCTTTGCTTTTCCGCCCTTATGATTTTTTGCGACATATTCAGCAAGAATTACAAGTTGGTCTGAATAGGATGCAATGGGAAGAAAAATATAGTTAGAATCATCCAGATTCCCGGCATGATAGGAGGCAGGAAGAACGGCAATCTTTTCTTCTTCAAAATCCTTTTTCAACCCCAGGGTACTTCCCGTGGAATAGTTCAGATAAAGAACAATTCCCTGGTCCAAAAAGTCCTCAAAATTTCTTTTGGTGATATCATTTTTGTACTGATCATCTCTAATGGTGCAGTCAATCGTGTCCTCGCCCAGTATTTTGGTTTCATTTGCAAATTTAAAATAATCTTCAACACCTTTTGAGTATGGGTTGCCAGCATCAGATGTAGGCCCTGTGATGGCAAGGGACAGGCCTAATTTGTAAACGTTTCCTCCTGCATGTACGGATGATGTAAATGTAAACATAACGATAAGAACCAGTAACGCGTTTAAACATAATAGATTTTTGGTGTTCATGTTTTAGTTCCTCCTAGGTTTGGGTTTATGACGCTAAATATCGTATAAAACAGGATCTCCATATTATAAACATATATCAGTACCGGAAAGGCCACAGTTTGGTATATGATTTTGTGATTCTCCACCAGTTTGCAATCCCTCTGGATTCATACATCAGGAACAGAACAATGACAAGACCGAAAGTAAATGGTTTCATTGCCGTGGTAAGATTCATGCCAGATGGCAGGTATTGTCCGGCAACCTCTGAAAGGTGTTCCATCTGCAGGTCAAGAAATTTTATGGCAACAGGCCCCCAGAATGAGCCGTTCAAGGTGCCTAAACCACCTACGATGGCCATGGCAAGATAGCCGATGGATTCATGCAGGGTAAAGGACTCAAATCCAACCCCCCTGTAAAGGTAGGCATGCAGGGCCCCTGCAACGCCGGCAAAAAAACCTGCCAGGGCAAAGGCATATACTTTTGTAAGTCCTGGATTCATTCCCATGGCATCTGCAGCCCGATCATTGTCCCGTACGGCTATAAGGCATCTTCCATACCGGGTTTTTAAAATATTTCTGATCCCAAATCCCAAGATAATTACAATGGTCAGAATAATAAAATACCAGGACAAATAATGATCCGTTCTTCCTATTTCTCCTGTAAACCAGAAAATCCGGCCTACAGAAATGGTCTGTCCCTGATTGAAAAAGGTCATGAATTGAATCGTCCACTCAAAAATCATTTGAAATGACAGGGTGGCAATGGCAAGATACAGATGTTTCAGGCGCAGGGCAGGCAAGCCGATGAGTGCTCCAAAAGCGGCTCCCACAAGGCCACTGATAATGATCAGTACGGGCCAGAAATGTGTAACAATAATGTGGGAGTCACCAAGGGTCCTGCAAAAAGAGGCAATTGTATAAGCACCAATACCAACAAAGGCAGCATGTCCTATTGAAATCAGGCCTGCAAAACCCGTGACAAGATTGAGCCCCATGACTGCAACAATGGCGATGAGAATATTATCAACCACCAGCATGTATTTGTTGCTCAGTTCGAACAGCAGAGGCCACCCAAACAAAAGGACCAGAAAAAAGGTAAAAAATGATCTGTCCAGACTTGTAAGAAATGTCCGCTGCTCCTGTTTATAGGTCGTAAAAAAATTTCCTGTTGCTAACCATGAATTTGCTGACATAGATTACACCCGCTCAATTTCATGAATTCCAAATAAACCGTGTGGTTTAAATAGAAGAATGATTAATAAAATGACGTACGGTAAGACACTACCCGTACCGCTCAACCCGAAATTGCCATCCAGATAACCGCCGGCAAATTGCTGGATCAGCCCCATGATGATGCCGGCCACAACAGCTCCCAATATGGAATCAAGTCCGCCAAGGATAACAACTGGAAACACAATAATACCAAAGGCATGGAGGGTATCAAAATTAATTCCTGTTATGTTGCCGATGATACAGCCTGCAGCAGCAGCAGACAGCCCGGCCGTAGCCCAGGCCAGTCCAAATACCCTTGGGACAGAAATACCCACGGACATGGAGGCTAACTGGTCATCAGATACTGCTCTCATGGATATTCCAATGGTTGATTTTTTAAAAAACCATGAAAATCCTCCAATCAGAACAAAGGTGATGATAACTCCCAAAAGCTGGGTCCATGATATGGATACACCACCAAGTGACAGGGGAGTCTGGGGAAGAAATGCAGGAAATGAGAAATTTTCCGTTCCAAAGGGCGTCAGATAGATCAGCCCGTCTATTATAGAGGCAAGACCTATGGTTACCATGATAACGGAGATGATAGGCTCACCAATGAGCTTTCTTAAGAAAATTCGTTCAACACTCATGGCCAGAAAAAAGGTGATGATCATGCTGGCAATAAAGGAAAAAAAGATCGGGACCCCTGCGGAAACAGTCAGATAATAGGTGATAAAAGCACCGGCCGCAATAATCTGTCCATGGGCAATATTTAAAACCTTGCTTGATTTATAAATAAGTACCATTCCAAGAGCGGCCAATGCATAGATAGAGCCCACCACAATCCCGCTGACAACAATTTGAAAAAAATAACTCATCTGATTCCCTAGGCTCCTTTCACAGTGTAAAAAGCTATACTTGTTTTAACTTTTGTTGATTGCCCGTCCTGATACTGGAAGGATGCCTCAACCTCTTTTTTATCAACGGATTCATCATAAAGTGAATCATACAGGTTCTGGTATCTTTCCTGTACAAATTTACGACGGATCTTGCCCGTCTTGGTCAACTCTCCGTCATCAGTATCTAAAAGTTTGTAAAGCAGAGCAAAACGTTTAATTTTAAAATGTTCTTTTTCTGCCCTTGAATTTACATCCAATACCTGTTCCATCATAAGCTGGGCCACTTCAGGTTTCCCTGAAAGATCCATATAAGTGGAGAATGAAATCCCCCTGTCCTCAGCCCATTTACCTACAACAATGGGGTCAATATTAATCAGGCAGGCTACAAAGTCTTCTTTATTCCCGTAAATCACAGCCTCTTTTATATAAGGACTGAATTTAAGAGCATTTTCCAGGAACATGGGAGAAAACATTTCATCTTTATTATTATGCATAACATCGGACAGGCGGTCAATTACCACCAGATGCCCGTTTTCATCTATAAATCCTGCATCTCCTGAGTGGAGCCATCCGCCTTCGAGCAGTTCTTCAGATTTTTCCGGAAGGTCATAGTAGCCCGGCGTGACAGAATCAGATCTGGAGAGAATTTCTCCTAGTTCAGAAATTTTACATGTGGTGCCGGGTAATGGCTTGCCAACGGTTTCAGGTCTTACATCCCCGTCCCTGTGCATGTAAGCAATTCCTACAATCTCGGTCTGCCCATAGATCTGTTTTAAGTTTACACCTATTGCCTGGTAAAAGGTGAAAAGCTCTGGGCCCAGGGCTGCCCCACCCGTATAGGCTCTTCTTAACCTGAGAAAACCAATCTGGTTGACAAGAGGCCTGAAGATCAATTGTGTGCCCAGCCATGATTTGATTTTCAGTCCCAGAGGCATGGGTTTGCCTGTCATCTTGTAACCCGCAGATTCTATGCCCACCTTGATGAAATAGTTATAAAAAACTTTGTTAAGCCAATAGGACTGGTCAATTTTCAGCCAGATTTGAGACCGGATGGTTTCATAGATCCTTGGAGCACCAAACATGAAATGGGGCCCGATCTCTTTTAAGTCTGACATGGCTGTTTCAACAGATTCAGGAAAATTAAGGGTGATTCCCGAGGCCATGGCAACCCCGAAGGAATTCATCTGTTCGCCTATCCAGGCAAAGGGCAGAAAAGAGACATATTCGTCCGTGGACTCTAGAGGATCAACCTGGATGAGTTGAACCCCCATGTTGATATAATTTTTATGGGTGAGTTTTGTGCCTTTGGGAAGCCCTGTGGTTCCGGATGTGAGACACAGGTGACACACATCGTCGGGTTTGCCTTCATCCACAAGGGCTTCAAAGATATCCGGGTTTTTGGCATGTTCCTCTTCACCCATTTTATAAAGATCCCTGATATCAATGAACCAGTCATCAGACATATAATCTCTCATGCCCCTTGGATCTTCAAAAATCACTTTTTTTACATTTGGGATCTGGTCTCTGACATCAAGAACTTTATCCACCTGTTCCTGGTTATCACAAAAAACAGCACTCACTTTCAGGTATTGAATGATCTGGGCAATTTCCGCAGGCATACTGGTTTGATAAATGCCTGCAGAGATAGCGCCAATTGAGTGTGCTCCGATTGCTGTAAACAAAAGCTCTGGGATATTGTCACTTATTATAGCAATGACATCCCCTTTGGCAAGACCAATGGCTTTGAGACCTAATGCAGTTTTCCTGACATAATCATAGTAATCTTCCCAGGTATAGGTATTCCATATCCCGAAATCCTTTTCCCTTAGAGCCGGGGTTTTGGGTGTGGTTTTAACCCGCCAGCGAAGCAATTGGGGGATCGAGTATTCAAGCAGTTTGTCATTGGTATTCATGTATATTAATCCTCTCCAATATAGGCTTCAATTACTTTGGGATTTTGAGCGATTTCCTTAGGGGTTCCCGAACCAATCACCTCACCAAAATCAAGGACATAAATTTTGTCTGAAATGTCCATGACAACCCCGAGATCATGCTCTACAAGTACCACGGTAATCCCTCTTTCTTTTTGAATATCCATGACAAACCGGACAATATCCTCTTTTTCCTCCTGGTTCATTCCGGCCATTGGTTCATCTAAAAGGAGAATATCCGGGGCCAGGGTTAAAGCCCGTGCCACCTCGACTTTTTTCTGAACACCATAACTTAAATTGCCCACAAGGCTTTTTCTATAGGGTTCAAGCTCCATAAAATCGATGATGCCTTCAACATAAGCCCTATTTTCTGCTTCGATGCGGGAGGCTTTTCCAAAAAAGAAGACAGCATGCAAAAAGCTGTATTTTAAATGCTGGTGCCTTGCCAGAAGAAGGTTGTCAAGAACGGAAAGGCCGGAAAAAAGTTCAAGGTTTTGAAATGCCCTGGAAATACCCATATTTGATACCTGGTGAGGGGAAGCATGGGTCAGCTTTTTTTCCTTGTAAAAAATGTCACCCCGGGTGGGATGATAAAAACCGGATATGCAGTTCAGCATACTGGTTTTGCCGGCACCATTGGGGCCGATAATTGATGTGATCAGACCTGGCTCAATCGTCATGTCCACATGGGAAAGAGCTTTAAGTCCGCCAAAAGAGAGTGTAACGTCTGAAATAGTTAAATGTGCCATATAAAATCCAAATTCTATAAATCAGATTAAAGAGAACTTGCATCCCCAAAAAAATAATTGCCAAAAAAGGTTGCTCACCCTAAGAATTACCAATAGTAAATCAACTATAGCGTGTCAAGGCAAAATAATGTTTACAAAAACCGGGGAGTGTTTTAACCATATTCCGCTTTTATTTTTTCACGGTTAATTGTGCCATCTTTTGTCCGGGGCAATTCATTGATAAACTCGACATATCTTGGTTTTTTGTATCCAGCAATGAGAGATCCGCAAAACTTTATCAGATCATCCTTTGTCAGGGTAGCTCCCGGGTTCAGCGAACAAACCGCTTTTATGCCCTCACCAAATTTTGGATCCGGAACACCAAATACACAGACGTCTTTGATGGCATCATGCTCAAGAATAACTTTTTCCACTTCAGCGGGGAAAACATTCTCACCACCCGGCTTGATGAGTTCTCTTTCAGCTTTTCGGCCTTTAAAAAATAAGAATCCATCAGAATCTATCATTCCAAGGTCTCCGGTATGATGCCAGCCGCCACGGAAGGTATGGGCATTTAACTCATCAGCATTCCAATACCCCTGGAAAACCAAAGGCCCTTTTACAAGGATTTCTCCGGTTTCATTGATGGGTAAAAGCCTGTCAGTTTCATCTGCAATTTTAATATTGGCAAGGGGTGAGATAATACCTGCTGATCCTGGTTTTGTGAAGTATTGGGCAAATGAGATCAATCCTGATGTTTCGGTCTGTCCGTACATGGTCCAGAATTTGGACCGGGTCGCGGATTCCCATTTTTTTGCCGTATCAGGCATCTCAAGACCGGCTGCTATCTCAAGGCTTGAAAGATCATAACTGCCTTTTTCCATTGCCTCTATAAGGTTTGATATTATGGGCGGGAAGGAACCAAAAATATTGACTTTTTGTTCCTGGATAAGCTCTAAGGTTTTAGGTGGGTCAAATTTTTCCTGTAATATGTTTTTACCACCAGCTTGAAGTATGCTTAAACCTAAGTTAACTCCCATGATGTGAAATAGAGGCAGAATATTCAGATAGGCTTTGGTCTTATCAAGCCCGAACGCATGAATGATCTGCAGGTTGGATAAAATAATGTTTTGCTGCCCCAGGATTGCTCCCCTGGGTTTGCCAAGCATGGCTGCCGTGTGGATGATCAAAAAAGGATCACATGGGCTTGCAGGCTCGGCAGTCTGCAGAGGTGGATTGTTATAAAGGTTTGAAAAATTGTCATCTTCCCCATCAACAATAAAGAGATGTTTGAGGCAGGCAGAGGATGCAGCAAGGGATTCTGCCTGATCCCCCATCTCTTTGTCTGCAAAAATTAAAGTAGGGGTGGTGTCTTCAATAATATAACCTGTTTCATCCTGGCTTAACCGCCGGTTAATGAGGACAAGTACCAGGTTGAGGGCAGAAGCCGCACCAAAGAGATGAAAAAAAACCGGATGATTTTTACAGAGAACGGCAATTCTGCTACCGGCTTTAAGGTTTAGACCCTTCAGGCCATTGGCAAACCGGGCAGTCTGGTTAAAAAGCTCGACATAGCTTGTATCTGTGTTCTCCCAGTGAAGGGCACAGGCATTGCCATTATAAAGGGCATTTTTTTCATAAATGTCAAAAAAGGTCAGGTTATGCAAATCGTTCATACAAAGGACTCCTTGTAAAAAGGATAAAATATAAAAAGTTGATTCATTTTTTTTTAAACTTTATAGAAACACATCTCCTTTCCAGATTTATTAAAAAAACAAACGAGCGCTCAGTCTCAATACATTAGATTGTAATAATTCAATTTTATCTGGTTTGTCAAAGATTATTTTATTTTTTTTCAAGGGGGAAAAATATGGTAAAGATTGAATAGCCGGAATTTAAACAATCTTCCTGGCTTTGGCAAAAGGGACAGGCTTCAATATTTCCGGGGCATTTTGTGTCCTTGTTTTTCAAAAGAAAGCCGCATCGTTCCGATACCATATCCAAGGTAAAGCCATGGCGGTCTGAAAATATTTTCATCCTTAACAGATCAGCTCCTTTGCCGCCGGCATTAAAGGCAAAAGGTTTTTTGGTTGAATATAATAATGCTTCCTGGGTTGAAAAAAATCCTTCAAAGATTCTTTTCTGGGCATCGGCTTCAATTCCCACTCCAAAATCATGGATACTTAAAAGAACACCGGATTTTTCTGTTTTAAAGGAAATATGAATTTTCCCTTTATCCGGAGTATTTTCAATGGCATTCTTAATAAGTCCTTCAATCATTTTATTTATGATTTCTATAGGCAAAAGAATAGTTGGCAGATTGTCATCAAGAAAAATCTCAATATTAATCTGCCTGAATTCAAATTCAGGTTTAAGGGAAGTGTAAAATTTGCTGAAATATTCAGAAAAATTAATAGACCTGTAACGAATGGATCTGGGGCCGAACTTATCATCAATCAACTGGCTGATCGAATGTTCAAGATGCTTATCAGAAAGGCTCTGCTGGATAAGTGTTTCCAGTTCGTCCTGGCAGGCTTCAAACATTTTCAGTAAAAGTTTCTGGGCGGAATAGGCCTTGTCTTCCATTATATCTGCCACCTCATCCTGTATCTCAACAATCCTGTCCAGATTTCTTTCGATTCTGTTCAAAGTGGCAGTGACGTTTAAACCGGGTATAGACTCAAGTTTTTTATTTAAGATCTGTAAAGAGCCGTTAAGGACAGCCACAGGCGTCTTCAGTTCATGGGAAAGGTGGTTGATGGCCTTGCCTTTGGCCCGGTTCATGGAAGCCACATCCCGGTATGCCTCCCGGACGGCTTCTGAAAACCGTGCATTTTCAATTGAGATGGCAACGGTTCCTGCAATCATTGTCAAAAGTTCCATATCATTATAATCAAACAGATTCTGTTTTTTGTTAATGGCACAGAGAACTCCAATGATTCTGTCCTCACTTTTAATCGGCACTTCCAGAAGACTTCTTGTTTTATAACCCAGTTTTTGATCTCTTTCAGGATAATCCTTGAGTAATTTTTCAGCATCATTTACCAGGGCATATTCACCTGTTTTAATAATTTTTCCTGCCAGTAAGGAATCTGCAGGGAAACGGAATGTTTTTGCTCTTTTTTCTGTATCTGTATTATCATAGGATACTCCCGTGAAAAACAACTCGTCTGTAATTTCATCATATAAAAGAACCACTGCACCTTCTGTGTTTAAGATTCCTTTGACCTCTTTTGAAATATAATTCATAAGGTCTTCAAGCTCAGGATATTCCGGCAGGAGAGCCGAGATTCTCATAATGGTTTTATTGTTTGCTGCAAGCCTTTTTTCTTCGGTAATATCCCTTAAAATGACAAAGTTTTCCGTTGACCCGGTTTTAAATCTTTCATGGGATGCAGCCCAGATCACTACATCCAGAATCTTGCCATCCCTTGTCAAACGCTGCGTCTCGTAACGGGCCAGGGATTTATCTTCTCTGAATTTGTTCAGCATGTCATTGGTTTCAGTTTCAAGTGATTCCGGTACAAAGGGAACGGGTTTGCCCTTGAGATCTTCAAGGTACCAGCCAAAGGTTGATGAAAAAGACGGATTCAAGTAGGAAACCCTTCCTTTGTCATCATAAACAACAACGGGATAAGGGATAAATTCCAGAATTTTTCGGTAGATTCGATACAATTCCCTGGTTTTGCTTTCGGCAATTTTTTCTTCAGATACATCCTGAAAAGTTTCAACGGCACTGATGATTTCTCCATTTTCATTGGTAATGGTGGAGGCGCAGAAAAAAAGCCACTTGCCGTCTTCACCCAGATCCGGGAAAAAATCTGTGGCTGAAAATCGTTCTTTGGCTTTGGTTGACTGGTTGTATTTCACACCATAATGTTCCACAATCTGGGCATCTGACGATCTGTCGATGATGAGATCAGCCATTACCGGACGGCGGCTTGAATAGAAGGCTTTCCACTGGTGGTCGGTGCCAAGCATTTTTTCGCATGAAAGACCTGTCAACTCCTCGCATGCCTTGTTAAAATGGGTGATTTTATGATTCTTATCCAGAACAAAGATGGGGATAGGAGCGTTGCCGATAATCCCATTAAGTTCATTGTTTTTCTTTTCAAGCTCTTTTATTTTCTTTTCAAGTATTTTGATATCATTGGCATGGTTGTTCATAAATAAACTCCATAAATACTTTACAACTTTGATTGATCCTCGTATAACCTAAAGGTCACGCGTAACA
>CALGRI010000015.1 GCA_937880875.1 uncultured Pseudomonadota bacterium | reverse complement strand
ACACCAACGGCTGGTGCGCCGAACTGAATAATACCGAAAATGATGGCCGGAAGGGTGGCAATCATTATATTCAGGTTCATTTTAAAAAGACTATCTCCATCATGCCAGAAAGGTGCATGGGATACTGTTAATTTATTATTATTCATTGACAGTCTCCATTTTAAACCTCTGCTCTAAGTTTTAAAAGCTCATGTTTGCCTAGCCGGATATATTGGAATAACGGTATCTTTGCGGTACAGACGTATGCGCAGAGACCGCATTCAATGCAAGAAGCTATGTCATATTTATCAGCAGCCTCTTCATACAAGTCAGCTTCAAGGTATCTTACCAGAAGATTCACAGGGACATTTGCAGGGCATATCCGAAGACATTTGCCACAATTCACACATGGATAATCTGATACCTCAGGGATAATATCCCGGTCCTGAATAATCACTGTGTCCATATCAGGCTGGACAGGATGGAGATGGGTATAAGTTGAAAATCCCATCATGGGTCCACCAATGATAATTCTGTCCTGATCATTGACAAGAATACTAAAGGCCTTGAAAATTTTATGTAAAGGCGTTCCAATGGTGGCCTTGACCCTGTATCGAGTTCCCTGTTTTCCAATCACCGTCAGGATTTTTTCAAAATCAGCTGATTTTGTCTTGTATGCACGGGCCAAAGAAACCACGGCTTCAGCTGAGATAAAACAAACCCCTATATCTTCTGGGTTTTTACCTGCAGGAAGGATCATATTTAAATGATCTTTTAAAACCATTGCCGGTAAATTAGAAGGATATTTTAAAGAGGTTTTGAATACCTGGATCGAATCAAAGTCTTCATTAATTTTTAAGCCTTCCGGTATAGTGATGCAAAGTTTAGGAACATGGGTGATCCTTTTTAAAACTTTTGCTCCCTCTTTTATCTCATCCAAAAATTTAAAGGTTACATATTGATTGGTTGTTGATAAAAGATCTGTGTCAGCACAGGTAATGACAATGGTATTGATCTTAACATCATCTTTGGCAAGGATTTTTAACGGCGGTGCTCCCGGAAGTGTCCTTAAGTATTGGTCAGCAGAGGCAATGTCATCCTTTATATCATAGGTTGCAGAATCGGTTTTTGTTGTCTGGCTCTGATCATTTTTGATGACAAGATAGGTGGATGTGTTGCCAAAATCGTCTGAATAGTTGTCAATAAAGGTTACGGTTCCTGTTACAGGGGAAATTGTATATTCTGTACTGTCATTGTACAGACATAGTTTTTTTCCCTTTTCAACGGCATCTCCTTTTTTTATTAAAGTTTGCCTTGTACTGTCAATGGGCTCATTCAATAATAAAATAAGGTTGGGCGGTATGGGTATTGATTCCAGCTCTTTGGGATCCGGTTCCACAAGATCATAGTTGAGCCTGGGTTGGGATAAGGTGAAAAAAGATCGTTTAATCATAATAAGTCCTTGTTTTGTAAAAAGCTTAAGATCATTCAGTATAGTTTATAATTAAAATATAGAATTTTAAAATTTCCTATAATGAATGACACGAATTACATTCTACCGGACCTGCGTCAAGGTCTTCATGGCATCCCTGGCACTGAGCATGAAATGCATCAGGTCTAGATAGCAAGTCTTCATCACCAGTCTCTTCATGGCACTCACTGCAGTTGTAGGTTTCATCATCTTCAATGTTATGATGGCAGTCCAGACATTCTGTGGTATAATCGTCTGTGTGCACGGAATGGGTGAATAAAACTTTGCCGGCTTTGTTCTGAAACATCATCCGTACTGGATTCTCAGGTACAGGGGGGGTAAAAGAAGCATAGCATATAATTCCTGTGATCAAAAATATGATCATAATCAATATAGCTATTTTTAGGTCTCGTTGTGACGTCATAATATTTCTCTCTTATCTAAGGGTTTGAGTTCATGAGACAAACCCACAACTAGCCAGCGTATATATTATATTGTATCTATCTTGGCAAGGAAAAAAAAAATAATTTTAAGGTATGGAACAACCAGCAGGAATGGCATTGGATTTTTTTCTGACAAGGAAAGGTTTATATTCTTCCTTTTTTGAAAGAGAGTTGTTTTTTTTCCGGATTATGTAAAAAGAAAATCCAAAAAATAAAAACCCGAAAATCATTGAAACAAAGGATGGGTCCATGTGAAAAGAAGGTGCAAGGCTGTTTCCGATCAATGCACCGATGAGCAGTAAAATAATGGGGAATACATATAAAAGAAATGTTACAAAAAGGATGGGCCTGGTTTCAAGTCCAATGACCACATGGTCACCTTCCCCGACACCAAGCGTGTTTTTAACCGTGACGGTCATTTCTTTTTGAGAGTTTTCTGTTCCGCAGCTTCCTTTGGAAGAGCAGGACTCACAGGCGCTGGATCTGGTTGTTTTTATCCAGGCAATGGACGGGTTTGCCTGGGTTACAATTCCGTTTTCAGTTATCATGATTCAATCCTTGTTATTGTGATTTATTCTTTGGTTAAAGGATAGAACCGATATATAATGATGTCAAATTTTTTATTGTTTTTTCTTGACAAAAAATTACCGCTGATATAATCTCTCCAGGTCTTGTTAAAAGGCGCTGCTCCCCAGTAGCTCAGTTGGCAGAGCAATTGGCTGTTAACCAATGGGTCCGCGGTTCAAATCCGTGCTGGGGAGCCAACCAAAATAAATACTATCCCGATAATTAATTTTATCGGGATTTTTTATTTTCAGGTATTTTACACACATTTTACACATTTTTTGAATTCTTCTCCCAATAGCAACCGACAAAAGAAACATGACTGGGTTGTTTTGCTTCGCACATTCCATAGAATTATTTTTCAAAGGGTATTATCCCTTTCGTTCAACGTAAAGCAGTGTTTAAAGCTTCCCCCGAATTCCCGGAATTAGATCAAGGTCTTTTATTTTATCAGCTTGTGGATGACAAGAAGAATCAGGTAGGCTGATCCGCTTAAGACGATGATAGTGGGCCCGCTGGAAAGGCTGTATGCATAGCTCACCCCAAGGCCTGTCCAGATAAAAAAAAGACATAATAAACAAGAATACAGCATCATCTGCCACAGTCTTTTTGCATAAAATGAGGCAATGGCCGGAGGGATGGTCAGAAGAGCAATCACCAGCACAATCCCCACGATTCTGACCAGCAGCACGATGGTCAGAGCTGTGAGAATGAGCAGCAAAAGATAGAAAAAACTTGTATTAATCCCTCTTAAAGATGTGAATTCACTGTCAAAACAAACACCGAAAAACCTGTTGAAAAAAAGAATGGACAGACAAAGCACAAAGGCATCCAGGCATGCAACATACAAAAGATCTTTGCTTGAAATCAACAGGATGTCGCCAAACAGATAGGATGCAAGGTTGAAATAACCTGGTGTCATGTCAATGAGCAAAATCCCCGATGCCATGCCCACGGCCCAGAGCGTACCGATAATGGTGTCTTCTCTTTCCTTTGCATGAAGGCTGACAAGTCCCACTGTAACAGCGGCAATGATGGCAGCAAGCACTGCCCCTAACATGGGATCAAACCATGCAAGTCCTATATTTACCTGAAGAAAAAGTGCCAGCCCAATGCCGCCAAAGACACAATGGGAAATGGCTCCGGCAAGGTATCCGATTCTTTTTGTGGTGACAAATGTTCCAATTATGCCAAAGGAAATGGAGGCAAGACAGCCCATGATAAATGCATATTTCAAAAACACATTGTCAGGATCAAAGATTGCGTAAAACACATCAATCATTATTGTGTCCTTCCTGATGGTGTCCTTTTGGGCTGCACCTGTGGTCATGCCGTACCATTTTCAGATCTCCATGATAAATATCATTTATCATAGCCCCGTTTATCATTGTTGTGGGGTGGATGACTACCTGGCGGTTTACACAGATAACGCTTTTTACATATTTTGAAACAAATCCCAGATCGTGGGATACCAGGAGAATGGTCATTTTTGAGTTCAGGTTTTTTAAAATGGAAAATAGATTTTCCTCTGTCTGATGATCCACATTCGCCGTGGGTTCATCCAGCAAAAGTATGTCTGGGCTGTTGCATAAGGCCCTGGCAATGAGAATCCGCTGTTTCTGACCACCGGAAAGCTCATTAAACCCTGTGTTGACATAGGTGCTCATCCCCAGTTCATCAATGGCATTAAGTGCCTTGATCCTGTCTTGCTTTGAAAACCAGAGATTTGATTTTTTAAGCCTTCCCATTAAAACCACATCCATGACACTTGCTGGAAAATCCATGTCCAAATGGGCATACTGGGGCATATATCCGATCAGGTGCCGGGCTTTTTTCGGTGATTTCCCAAACACCTGGAT
Organism: uncultured Pseudomonadota bacterium; assembly: GCA_937880875.1. Lineage (GTDB taxonomy): Bacteria > Desulfobacterota > Desulfobacteria > Desulfobacterales > Desulfobacteraceae > Desulfobacula. Next base: position 11,158 of record CALGRI010000015.1, on the reverse strand, counting down.
ACTTCCCTTATCAGGTTTTATCAAGCCAAGAATCAGCTTGATAAGAGTGGTTTTCCCGCCGCCATTGGGGCCGACAATGCTTGCAAATTCTCCTTTATTAATCACAAGGTCAACATTTTCCAGGACATTGCACTGCTTATAGGCAAAGGAAATATTGTCTAATATGATTTCATTATCATTTTCAATATCATTATTAATGTGCATAATTTAAGCCTTAGTGAATATAGTTGTCCTTTCCAATATTGTTCCGGGAAAAGCACGGGTTTTTTATTCTTTTAATGCCCTGGAAATGGATTGAGCAATATTTTCCATGTTGGCTATATAGTCATAGGCAAGGGGATCTATGAATATCACAACCCCTCCTATGGCAGATGCAATTTTTTGGGCCGTGTTCCGGTCAAATTGAGGCTGCGCAAAAATCACCCTTGCGTTTTGTTGTTTTGCTGACTTGATAATGTTGGAAAGTGCTTTTCCTTTTGGCGCTTTTCCCATGGATTCAACGGCGATCTGTTTCAAGTCATAGGCATCTGTAAAATACCCGAAAGATGGGTGGAACACAAACAGGTTTTCTCCCTTTAAATTTTTAAATGCTGTTTTCAGGCGCTGGTCAAGGCCGTCCAGGTCTTTTATAAACAGGTTGTAATTTTTTTTATAGGTATCTCTGTTGTCCGGGTCTATGTTGGAAAGTGTTTTAAAAATAGTATGGGCCTGGGTTTTTACAAGCACAGGGCTCATCCAGATGTGGGGGTCATTACCGATTTGGCTGTTTTGATCCTTGCCATCATGATGATGGTTTTCCATCCTTCTTAAGGGAATGTCTTTCCGGGTATCCACAAGCAGCACTCTGGCAATGGATTTGAGTTTATGCAGAATGCTGTTTTCAAAGGGCACGCCGATCCTGAAATAAACATCAGATGTGGTAAGCTTTTTTATCTGGTCTGGAGAGGGCGAGTAGGTGGCAGGGCTTTTGCCGGGTTTTACCAGGACATCAACCCTTACAAGGTCCTGGCCGATTCTTTCTACAAAATATTTCTGGGGCAGAATACTGACATGAACGTTAAGGGGAGACTTTGCAAAGGTGTTTAAGGGCAGCAGCCATACAAGGGCAGCTATTAAAAATAGATGCTGTTTTAAACAAATTTTCATTTTGTCCTTTGATAGTTCTATTCTTGACCAGATTTTTAAAAGGCCTTGGCTGGTCTGTTTAAATTCTATTATTATTATTTTTTGTGTAAAAGTAATGCCTAAATATTGCTATTGGATACTATATCCATGCCCGGGGTGTCAATGCGTAAAACAATGAAACCCCTTGTTAATACCTTTAAAGGGATGTCATAATTGTAAGGTCCTTTCCTGGATATTTTTTTAAATCCAATTTGACAAATAGATCTATTCCATCTAACGTAATAAATGTTAAGGAGTAAGAAAGTTATCAATCATGGATGCCCATGCCACAAAAATAAATCTTGTTATGGATAAAGACAGCTAAACGTGCAAATTTTAAACCCTTCCCGGTGGTATCTTCACCCTGTATTTATTTTTGCCTGTTCTATTTTTGCTTTGGCCACATTCCTGGTTCTTACGGTAAGCTGGTACATGGAAATCACTTCAGCCCTTCAAGTGATTATTTTAAAGTTTAATATTGATCCCCAATTGATTTTTCCTTCTAAAACCGGGATGACCATAATAGTGTTAAGTGCTTTAATTGCAGTGGTATTGATTGGTATTCTTCTCGCTTTTATTTATTACCAGAAAACAGTTAATCTTTTCAGGCTTCAACATAATTTTATCTATAATTTTACCCATGAATTAAAAACCCCTGTAACTTCTTTAAGGATTTATCTTGAGACCTTTATCCGGCACCCGATGGAACCATGCGATATAAAAAAATACAGTAAAAATATGTTGGAGGATATTGACCGGCTCACGGAAAATATTAATAGTATCCTTAATCTTGCCAGGATTGAAAGTCAAAATTTTGGTTCAGAAATTACAAGGGGCAGCCTGGTAAAACTGGTTCAAGATTTTTGTAAAAAAAACAGATCTCTTTTTAGAGATCTGGATATTGAAATTGAAAATCAATCCAGCAGCAGTGTGGTTTACCCCGTGAATCTGTTTTTATTTGAAATGCTTTTAATGAACATTATTTCAAATGCCATTAAGTATAATGACTCAGACACGCCAAAACTTACCATCCGGTTTAAAAGCTTTATACAAAAAGTGACCATTGAGTTTATAGACAATGGAATCGGCGTTGATAAAAAAGAGGCAAGAAGAATTTTTAGAAAATTTTATCAAACCGTTCCCAAACAAAAAAATAATGTATCAGGATCAGGTCTTGGGTTGTACCTTGTTTCCAGTATTGCCATTATCCATGGCTGGAAAGCATCCGTTACAAGCCTTGGAAAAGGGGAAGGCTCAACGTTTACCATTACCATTCCAAGGGCCAGCATAGCCAATGTCAGGGAGAAAAATCTATGGAAGCGGTTGAAAAAAAGCGTATTCTGGTCATAGAAGATGAGGTTCACATCGCAGATGGGATTCGTTTGAATCTGTCCATCCAGGGGTATGATGTTAAAATTGCCATAGATGGGATCGAAGGACTTGAAAAATGGCGGTCCTGGAAACCGGATTTGATTATTCTTGATATCATGCTGCCCATGATAGACGGGTTTTCCATCTTAAAAACCATTCGCCAGGAAGATGAAAAAATCCCCGTGCTTATCCTTTCTGCAAGGGGGGATACAAAGGATAAGGTCAAGGGTCTTCGATATGGTGTGGATGATTATTTGTCAAAACCCTTTGATTTGGAAGAATTTTTATTAAGGGTTGAAAGGCTGCTCAAAAAAAAAACCTGGTATGAAAAGGATAAAAAAGAAAAAAAATCAGGACATAAAATATTTGAAGGCGATTATTATGATTTTGGTGATAATCATATAGATTTTATTTCCTTTAAAGCCCTGTGCGCTGCCGGTGAAATTATTTTAACGGAGCAGGAAATTGTTCTGCTAAAACTTTTTATTGCAAACAAGGGCAAGCCTTTGTCAAGGGGAATGCTGCTGACCGCGGGCTGGGGATATTCACCGGAAACCTCAACAAGGACATTGGACAATTTTATTGTCAGATTTAGAAAATATTTTGAAAAAAACCCTAAAAACCCGGTCTATTTTATCAGTCGGCGATCAGTGGGATATATCTTTGACCATGATTAAAAAAAGGTTTAATCGGAAACAAGGGATAAAATATAATCATCATCAATAAAGGTTGAAAACACATCCACATTGATTTTGTTGTTGTTGTGCAAAATTTCATTATTAATGACTTCCACCCTGTGAAGGCTTTCATTAAAGCCCTTTTTTATATATTTTAAATAAGCTTCTTTAATGGTCCAGTTTTTGAAAATCTGGGCAGCATCATCTTTTAAATGCGCAATTTCATTTTGCGTAAAGGCTGTTTTCATAAAATAGGCATCCGGCTTTTTTGTAATTTTTTCTATATCAATGCCCAGGGTTTTTTCTTTGTCTTTACAGCATGCCGATGCCGTATAATCATTGCTGTGGGACAATGAAACAGGAAGATCAGGATGGGTTGTCAGAAAAGGAGCACCCTGGTCAAGATAGGAAAGGGTGATTTGATCAAGGGAAGCATTCCCCAAAAAAAGCTGTTGCATCATCTGTTTGATCAGGTATCTGCCACTGATCCATTCCATCTGTTTTTTTAAGGCCTTAAAACCGTTGATGGCGTTTATTTCTTCATGGCTTAAAAAGGGTTTGATAAAGTCTTGTTTTTTAAACAATTGATTTAATAGGGCTCTTAAATCAGGGCGTGCTTCTTTTTTAAAAATAGAATGGATAATTTCCGGTATTCTGGCATACCAGATGGTTATCCCTGGTTTTGGAGACAGGGTGTTGATGCAGATCTTGTTCTGGAAAATTGAACCCATGTCTATGATATATATTAAGCCCCTTTGTTTTACAATCTTTTAAGGGCAGTCTTTGCTATCGTCTTTTCTTTTTGCTTTCTCGCAAAAGAAAATGGGGGATAAACCTGGGATCAATGTTTTCAGGGGCAACCATGCTGTATTCTGCTTCAAGTTCCTTGATCAAGTTTGACAGGACTTCGGCAAATGCATTTTCAAAATCTGTTTCCTTCATGCCAGTTACTTCAGACGTCCACAAGACCAGGTCCTGTAGTGGAATCTGATCGGTTTTGCTATAATCAGAGGTTGAGAACAGGGCGATGAAAAACTTTTTAAAGACTTTTGTGTCAATGGGTTCAAGGGTTGGTGCCAGCTTTAACCGGTTTTTTGCCCACAGGGTCAGAATTAATGTTTTATAGGTTAAAACACCTTGTTCAAAGGAATTTATATCTACATCCAGCAAACCCAGCACCTTATCCAGGGCAATGATCTGTTCCAGGTCTCTGGTGGTTTGGGTAATATCTGAAATGGATTTAAAATTTCTGTATAGTTCACCGCCAGCATAATTGGTATAATACAGCGGCCGGTCAAGGAACAGACCGCCAATAACCCCTAAATAGTCTTCTCCAAGAAAACTTAAGGGAAGATTGTTTTTGTTCATAAAGCTTTGCCTGAACCAGTTGAAAGCTTTTGTCTTAAGTTGGATGCCAGCCCTTGAACCGGTTCTGAAAATGTCCTCAAGGAAATATTCCTGGATCACACTCCTTGCAAGCTCGGGTTTTTTATTCTCTTTCAGGATGACTTCAAGGCCAAGATTTATATAATCACAAGCCTTTATAATGGCTTTTTCAAGATCTTCTTTGCTTCTGAGTTTGATTTTATCAGCAGAAATGATTTTATTTATCAAAGCTGCAAGTTCGGATTCAAGATTAAGAATGAATTCAGGATCAAGCAATTTAAGGGATTTTACAAACAGATCATCACCTTCAATAAACTGGGAGAAAAACTGTGGTGGCAATGGGATGTCCGGGTCAAAGGGGGCTGGATTGAATCGGTTTTTTTCAGGCCGTTTGCGAAGAGAAGAAAGTTTGGTGGGCTGATAAATTCCCAGGGCTTCATGGGCAGGTAAAAACCCTTTTTCCGCAAGCCGCAGGTTCTTAAGGCGGAAGTGCTCTTCCTCGGTTTCAGCGGGTAGCGTTGAAGCGGTTTCAAGCAAAAGTCCGTGATAAACGGATAGATCCATTTCAGCCACAGCTTTGACCATTTTTTCGATGAGTTCAGAGGCTTCCTGCTGGTTCCCTGGTTCCGGCAGATCCTCGTCCATGTCCCCGGGTTTTTCAGGAAACCTGAAATAAAATTTATCATCAATGGTTATATAATCATCAAAATCTTCCGGTGGCACCTCATCGTGTTCCCTGACAAAAATCTCCATGTTTTTAAACAGATAAAATTCAAAATAGTCGGGTTTCTCCTTGATGATCCATCGCAAAAGTCTTTGGGGATCAGCCTGGAAAAGAAGATCAAATGTCTTTGTCATAAGGCCAAGGTCAAGCCTGTCATTATCCCAGGTTTCCACATCCAGAATGTATTCCCATTGTTCCGAGTTGGCCATGGCCAGGACAGGAATGAAATCATAGGGGCCTATCTTGTGCATGAGATAATAAAGATCCTGGTCTGGAAAAGATTGTATCAGTGTGGCCGGCGCCGGTGCCTCAAGGATCATATCAAGGGCTTTTTCAGAATCGCTGACAAGGATCTCATGGCGCTGGGTCCGAAGTTTCATTGCTCTGTTTTGAATATTGGCAAGCTTATAATTGGTATTTTCGTTCATGTCTTTGTCCTGATATTTTTTGTTTTACAATGAGCCAATGATAATATCATCAAGTCTTCTTTTGGGAACATGGTGGACCTTGTTTTCATCCCGCCAGTATTTGATATCCCCGTCTTCGCCCAATTCATCAATCTGGATCTCTTCAACGGGTTTTCCCAGGGCCACTACAAGTTTGGGCTCAAGATGCTCGCCGATATTTAAATATTGTTTCAGCATTTTTATATTTATGGACCCGAACATGCAACCGCCAAGTCCCATGGTTCTGGCACCTAAAAGGATTGTCTGGGCCGCAATGCCATGGTCGCAAAAAAAGTTATCGGAAATACTATGATCTCCCAGGATGACAATATAGGCAGTGGGTTTTTCTTCTTTTTCAGGGCCTTTCCAGTCTTTCAGATATGCAGCCCAGCCAAGGCAGGAAAAAATAGTTTCATTTTTTTGTTCGTCCCGGCAGATCACATACTTCAAGGGTTGCTTGTTGGCTCCCGATGCGCTGTTCCTGGCAAGTTCAACCAGGTCTTTTAATGTTGATTCGTTAATTTTATGGGAGTTATCAAACCGTCGGCAGGATCTGTTTTGTGTTACAAGGTCTTTAAAAGATGATGGGTTCATGATTTGCTTCCTTTGCATTCCACTTGTTGGAATTTTGGCATGTTAATATCAATCCACTCAAGGATTTTATCCATTTCCTCTGCAATTTGTTTTAATGCATGGCCCCTGTGGCTGACCCTGCCCTTTTCTTCAATGGTCAGCTGGGCAAAGGTTTTATTTAATTTTGGATAAAAAAAGAGTGGGTCATATCCAAAGCCGTTATCACCAATGGGTTTGTCAGTGATAACGCCTTTACACTCACCTTCATAGGTTAATGCAGCACCTGTGGGAACTGCAATGGAAATTACGCACTTGAATGCTGCATTTCGGTTTTCATGGCTTTTTAAGTCATCCAGCATTTTTTTAACATTGTCAGCATCACTGGCATTTTTCCCGGCATATCTGGCAGAATAGACACCTGGTGCACCGTCAAGGGCCTGGACACAAATTCCTGAGTCATCAGCCATGGCAGGATATCCCAGGACTCTTGCCGTAAACGATGCTTTTTTATAGGCATTGTCATCAAAGGTTTCTCCATCTTCAATGACTTCAGGAATGGGGCCAAAATCAGCAAGATTTTTAATTGTTATGGGAAAGCCCTGTAACAGTTTCTGGATTTCCCTTGTTTTTCCCTTGTTTGTTGTTGCAAGAACGATAATCTGTTTCAATGGTTGACTCCAGCAATTTTGTTAAGTTTGATTTGATTGGGAATAATATAAGATCAAGCCCCTGTTTTGTAAACCCCGGCCCATGCCAAAAATAATCCCAGTTTTCGTTCAGGCACTAATTACCAGTCAATGGGGAAATAATCCTTAAGGAATTTACCGCACCAGTGTTTTTTGGTCAGGATGCCATGGAAAAAAGGGTCACAAATCCTTGCTGCACCATCTACAATATCCAGGGGCGGCTGGAAATCGTGGCGTTCCTGCTTGAATTTTGCCAGCATGGCAGGATCCTCATCCGTGACCCAGCCTGTGTCAACAGCATTCATGAAAATCCCGTATTTGGTCAGGCCGCTTGCCGCTGTATGGGTGAGCATGTTTAATGCAGCCTTGGCCATATTGGTATGGGGGTGTCGACTGCCTTTTTTAAACCGCAAAAATTTTCCTTCCATGGCAGAGACATTAACAATATGTTTTTGACCCGTATAATCTTTTTTCATCAACTCTGCCAGCTTATTGCACAGAACAAAGGGAGCAATGGAATTAACCAGTTGGAGTTCCAGCATTTCAGATGTCTGGATTTCCCCAAGCTTAAGCCGCCAGGAATTGGTTTTTCTAAGATCCACCTGCTGGAGGTCGGCATCCAGTTTTTCTGCGGGAAAGACTTCGGGCACATTCAGGGAATGGTCATAGGAATAGGGGATCTGGGATAATTGGGCAGACATTCGCAATCCCACACCCGGGGCTTTGCCGTCCCAGGCTGCGGGCAGGGAATTGTTTTTAACCCCATTTTGGGCCTTTCCAGATTCAAGTTTGGATATACAGATCTGGTGCTGGCCTAAAATGGTCCTGGCATGTTCCGGCAATTCCAGGATATCCTTTGTTTCATTTTCCATGAGATGGGCGTAAAATCCAGGTGGCCGCCGCACGGTCTGGGCAGCATTATTGACAAGGATATCCAGGCGCTGGTAATTTTGTTCAATATAATCGCAGAAAAGTTCAACACTGGGGATGTGGCGCAGATCCAGCCCATAAACCTGGAGTCTGTGTTTCCAGTCTGAAAAATCCTTTTCCCTGGAAAATCTCAAGGCAGAGTCCCTGGGGAACCTAGTGGTGGCAATAACCCTTGCCCCGGCTCTGAGCATCATCAATGCAGCCTGGTAACCGATCTTAAGCCTTGAACCTGTGATCAATGCCACCTGGTCATTCAGGCAGGCGGTCTGGAAACGCTTTTGATAATTGAATTGTGCACATTCCGGGCACATGGTGTCATAAAAATGGTGTAGCCGGGTAAATTCAGCCTTGCACACATAGCAGTTACGGGGGGTTTCAAGCTCAGGATCATTATTATTAATTTCAGAAGTACTGCCGCAAATCTGCAGGGGAGCCGTAAAAACAGCAGCATCCCTGGCCTGTCTTATGCCTGTGGCATCCCTGAGCCTTCGTTCTTTTTCTACAATGGCCCTGCGTTTTTGCTGTTTCCTGTCTTTGCTGCGTTTTTTAATTTCTTTTTTGTCGGGCCGGGATATTTTTCCGGCAGCAGTGACCAAAGCAATTCTTTCTATTTCCGGTAATTGCGATAAAAGTTCAGACTGGTTTGCAATTTTTTCCAAAATAGTGATGCACCCTCGTATGGATGCAAGGGCTGTTTGTTGGTCCTCAATTTTTGTATCTGTGCTGATGGTATTCACCTTGATTGTATTATTGTTCCAGCCATAAAATCCATGGCCTATTGTTTTAACAGGATGAAATTATTATAGATATTTGACAAATTTGTCAACAAAACTTTAAATCATCCAGGTCAATTGCATTTAAAATAATACTATCATTAAAAAATATGTTTGATATATTTGGGGTTTTAAAAAATAAAGGGCCTGAGTATGAAACAGGCCCTTTATAATGAAGGAACTAAGATGCAACACCAGCGGAGGTGTCCTGAATGAAGAGAAAAAAGGACAAGTTCTGGTACTGCATAATGATTGTTTATTATAAAAACTTGTCCGTGTAAATAGGTATAAATACCTATTTTTTGAAATTCACCCAACCTTTTTGCTTACAATTTTCTTGACAATGGTTATGATTTTTTGCTTGTCTGTATTTCAAATAGTTAATGAAATTATTTTATCGACATGTCAATTAATGATGCTATTTGGAGAATTAATATGAAACACTTTGTGGTTGTTATCCTTTTATTAGGGGCTGCTGCCCTTGGTATTTTGAACTATCATTTTATTCTTTTTGATAAAAATATAAAACTTTTGAAAAAGACAAATATGACAATTGAATATACCTTCATAGATGCGAGGGGGACAGGTAAGGCAAAACTCTTTTTAATTCCAGCCCTTTTAAAGGCAGGTATAAAAGATATTCTCCGGGAGGCTGGTTAAATAAACAGGAGCCCCTATGTCTGAATTTGCCAATGCCATGGAAGTGTTTAAACTTCTGGATAAATCCAATTGCAGAAAATGCAATGAACAAACCTGCCTTGCCTTTGCCTCAAAGGTTTTTTTAGGGGATATGCTCCTTAACCAATGTCCTGTTTTGACAAGAGAAATCCTTGAACAGAACCAGGGCAGGCAGAAGAAAAAAATCACGGGTAAAGAATACCGCGAATCAATGATGGCCGACCTGAAGGAAGAAATAAAATCCTGTGACTTAAAAACTGCTGCGCCAAGGGTGGGTGGGGATTTTTCAAACGGAAAACTTACCATAAGGATTATGGGCAAACTATTTTCAGTTGATTTATCCGGCAATATGTTTTCAGATATCCATATCAACCCTTGGATAGCAGCGCCTGTTCTTTTGTACATCCTTCACTGTAAAGGAGTTCCATTGACGGGCAAATGGGTGCCATTCAGGGAACTTAAGGACGGCCGCGAGAAAAATGGTCTGTTTGTACAGCGTTCAGAAAAATCTTTTAAAAAAATTGCCGATGCCTATCCCAATTTGTTTGAAGATTTAATCTGTCTTTTTAATGGCCAAAAAATAGAAAATCATTATGAATCAGATATATCCCTGATTCTCTATCCTCTGCCCAAAGTTCCCATGCTGATCTGCTATTGGAAACCTGAAGAGAATATGGAATCCGACCTTCACCTGTTTTTTGATTCATCTGCCGACATGAACGCCAATATAGATATTGTATATGGGATTGCTGCCGGCATTGTAAACATGTTTGAAAAACTTTCCATGAAGCACGGCGGTTTCCTTTAATATTATGATTTATCCCGGGGCAGAAGGTCTTCTACAAGGGTTGTTTTCCATTATAAATACCAGTATACTTTGTTCTGTCGATTGATCATTAATTAAATCTAACACATGGAGAGGACAAAATGGAATTAAAAATTATAAACATTGAAAATCCAGATGAATTGAATTTTATCCTGGGTCATTCCCATTTTATTAAAACCATTGAAGATATACATGAGGCCATTGTCTGTACAGTGCCCAATGCTAAATTCGGTGTGGCATTCTGTGAGGCCTCAATGGACTGCCTGGTAAGGTACAGCGGTACAGATGAACAAATGATGGAGCTTGCAAAGAAAAATGCATTTACACTTTCAGCAGGCCATTCTTTTATTATTTTTATGAAAGATATGTTCCCCATCAATATCCTTAACACTATTAAAAATATTCCAGAAGTTGCCAGAATTCATTGTGCAACTGCTAATCCTGTCCAGGTAATTCTTGCTCAGACAGATCAGGGCAGGGGAATCCTTGGGGTCATTGACGGATTCTCATCAAAGGGCATTGAAACCGAGGCAGATATTGAAAAAAGAAAAGGGTTTTTAAGAATGATCGGATATAAACAATGAAGAATATTGATTGGGCATACTTAAGAAAAGGCTGAGTGTCCTGCAAAAAAGCGCAAAAGTATTTTGAGCAGAATAAGATTGAACTGAAAAGTGCATCTGATGCAGGAAAAGAAAAAATCAGCAAAGATAAGGCCTGGGAGCTTATTTCAGGGCTCAAGACCGTTTATATTGGAAAAGGGAAAAAAGTGCTTTCCTTTGAACCTGATGAAGCCAGCAAAGAAGAGATTCTGAGGGCCTCCCTTGGAAGAACCGGAAACCTTAGGGCTCCGGCAGTCAAAACCGGAAGGGCCATGTTTATCGGATTTAATGACACTATTTATAGTGAGTTATAGATGCAGGG
>CALGRI010000014.1 GCA_937880875.1 uncultured Pseudomonadota bacterium | reverse complement strand
GAAAACGGTCGCAAGGGACTGGATCTGGCCAGGCGCATGAGTCCTGATTTAATCATATCTGATGTGATGATGCCGGAGATGGACGGATATGAACTCTGCCGAGAAATTCGTAAAGACCCATTCCTGTCCAAGGTTCCAATTATACTGGTCACCTCAAAATCAGGAGGAGAGGCTGTTGAAGCTGGGCTTGAAATCGGCGCCACTGATTATGTTCCCAAACCCTTTGAAATGCGGGAGTTGAAAGCCAGAATTGCCACCCATTTAAAAAATCGCTTTCTGGAAAAAAATATCAGCGAGAGGGAAACCCGGTTGACCGCCATTGGTCAGATGACCAGTTCCGTGGTCCATGACCTTAAGAATCCCCTGAATACGATCATGGGATTTACCCAGATCGCCCAGCAGGATTCCGAGACCCTGAAAGAAAAAGAAATTTCCAAAAGCTTGGCTTTGATCATGGAATCAAGCATTCGACTCAACCGGATGATTGCCGAAATATTGGATTTTGCAAGGGGCTATGCACCCAGATTGAACACTGAATCAACTGTATTGATTCCCTTTCTGGAGACGACGTTGAGCAATCACAGGATCAAGCTTGCGACCATGGATATCTCCCTTATCTCCGGGTATGAAGATTGTGATGATATTCAAGTGAAATTTGATTGTGAGCAGATACACAGGGTAATTAATAACCTGATCATGAATGCCAAAGAAGGCTTCTTCATTGGGAATCATGAGGTTGAGGAGAAAAAAATCTGGGTTATGACAACATGTGAAGATAACCATGTCGTGATCCGGTTTGCAGACAATGGTCCGGGGATTCCGGAAGAGATAAGAAATTCATTGTTTGAGCCTTTTACGACAACTGGAAAAAAAATCGGAACCGGACTGGGGCTTGCCACTGTTCGCAATATTGTTTCGGCCCATTCCGGAAAGATAGCTGTTGAATCAAAAGGCAAAGAAGGCGGCGCAGTATTTGAATTGAAATTTCCCGCGAGCAAATCCAGAGGATAATAAATGGAACAACCCAATCATATTCTTGTTGTTGATGACGATTCAATGACTCGTCTTTTGATGAATACCATTCTATCACGGATGTCGTATCAGGTGAGTGAAGCCTTTGATGGCATTGATGGCTGGGAAAAGGTGGTTGCCCTTTCCCCTGATCTCATTATTCTGGATGTGAGCATGCCGAGGATGGATGGACTTGAGCTGACCCAAAAACTTAAAAATGAACCGCTCACAAAAAATATTCCTATAATGATCCTTTCAAACCATGATGAGGTAACTGATCGTGTCAAAGCTGTTGAAGCAGGTGCAGATGACTTCCTGCCCAAGCCCGTGGAGCAGATCATACTTAAGGCCAAGATCAACTCTTTGCTCAAGATTAAGGCCTACAATGATTATATGCACAGTTACCAGAACAAGCTGGAAGAGGAAGTTGCAAAGCAAACGGCCAAGCTGAAGCATGCATTTGATGGATTGGAAACAGCTAATAAAAGACTAAAATTATATTCTTTGGATACTATTTTAAGGCTCTCCCAGGCTGCGGAATACAAGGATCAGGAAACGGGTCAGCATATCCAGCGCATTGGATATTATATTCAAATAATCGGTCAGAAAATTTCGTTGAGCCGTCAGGAGATAGAAGAGTTTCTTTATGCCTCTCCCATGCATGATGTTGGAAAGATCGGTATCCCAGATAACATTCTTCTGAAACCTGGAAAATTGAATGCTGAGGAATGGGCTGCCATGCAACAGCATACCACAATTGGTGGTAAAATTTTAAGCGGTTCAGACTCAAGCACACTGAAAACAGCTGAAATCATTGCATTAACCCATCATGAAAAATGGGACGGTTCCGGCTATCCAAACAACCTCAAAGGATCAGATATCCCACTGTCCGGTCGGATTACCGCCATCGCAGACGTGTTTGATGCTTTAACATCAAAACGTCCTTACAAAGATGCGTTTTCCATGGAAAAAGCATTTACTATCATGAAAGATGGACAGGGAAAGCATTTTGATCCTGATCTATTGGATGCTTTTTTCGCAGTCAAAGATGATATCATTGCCATTCGAAATAAATACTGACGCTTATCAGTATTGCATCTTCCTGTGTTCTAAAATCCTGATAATTTTCAAATATCTTTTCAAAAGGCCAATCATGGTATATACAAGTGGAGCAAAAGGAATTTTTTAACATTTGTTTGTTGGTATCTGCATAAAAAAGGGTATGGATTATGGAAAAAGAGTCAGGGGTTAAGAAATCCGCTTTATTTTTTTTAAGATTTTTAAGGGTTGTCGTGGTCCTGGCAATTGCAATTGCTCTGGCAAAATTGCTTATCTCTTTAAAAAAGGAACCCGAGAAAAATGAAATCCTTAAAATACCCCCAAGCGTCAAGGTAATGATTGCAACACCTGTTTCAAAAGTCATGATAGTGAACGCTTTTGGTATAGTAAAACCCAGAAAATTGGTAAAGATTGCCGTGGAAGTGCCCGGGAGAATTGACTATATCCATCCCTCTTTTATTGAGGGTGGCCAAATTCATGAGGGCGAACTTCTGGTAAGAATCGATCAAAGATCTTATAAACTGAACCTGCAGACAGGGCAGGTTCGAATCAGGCAGGCAAAAACAGATATTGAAAGCTTAAAACAGGATATTGAAAATTT
>CALGRI010000013.1 GCA_937880875.1 uncultured Pseudomonadota bacterium | reverse complement strand
ATACACTGATCAGATGTCTGTGCCAATAGATAAAATTACTCTTTTTTAAGCCTTTAAATTGTTTGATTTTGTTTTGCTCCTTTTATCTTAAAACCTGAATTCACCATTTAAAAAAATCTGCTGAAGGATTCGGGTAAAACCAAGATCTTTGATATTTCGTTTCAGGTATGATAATATCCCGAATCAGAATCATGGGAGTTCAATAAATTGCAAGGGTGTCTTTAATGCCGTTACCTGAAAATAATAGTTCTACAGTCCTTTTGGATATAAAAAGCATTGATTTTTTATCCGTACTCAACCAGATGGATGATGGGGTTATTATTGCTGATATTAATGGAACCATACTTTTTTACAATTATGCTCAATCCAGAATCGACGGAATGGCTCCTGAAGATGTGATCGGCCTCAAGGTAACCGATATTTATGAACTTAATAATCGTACCAGTATGATAATGCAGGTAATTTACCGGCATGCCGCCATCAAGAACCGGTCCTTTTTCTACAAAACCCGGGCTGGAAAGGTTGCCAACACCATTACCAGCGTTTACCCACTTTACAATGAAAAAATTGTCAACGGTGTAATCTGCTTTGTCAAGGACTATGAACTACTTTACCAGTCCACTCCAATGTCAACCATCACGGAACCCAGGCCTGATCTTGGAAATGGCACACACTTCACCTTTGCCGACCTTATCGGAAGTGATCCTGATTTCCAGAGGGTGGTGGGAACGGCCAGGAAAGCAGCTTCTTCTTCATCTCCCATAATGATCCAGGGAGAAACAGGGACTGGAAAAGAACTCTTTGCCCAGTCCATTCACAATCACAGCCAGCGAAGAAAACAAAAATATGTGGGCATTAATTGTGGAGCTATTCCCAATGATCTTTTGGAGGGCATTCTGTTTGGCACCACAAGAGGAGCCTTTACCGGCGCTCTGGATAAACCCGGCCTTTTTGAAATTGCCCATGGCAGCACCCTGTTCCTTGATGAACTTCTGGCCATGCCCATAGGTCTCCAGGCAAAACTATTACGAGTTGTGCAGGAAAAACAAGTCCGAAGGGTTGGTTCAGCCGTGGAAACTCCGGTTGATATCAAAATTATCAGCTCAGTAAGCCAGGATCCCCGCATTGCCATACGGGAAAATCGGCTTCGAACCGATCTTTTTTACCGGCTGGGGGTTGTAATGGTGAAGCTTCCGCCCCTTCGTGAGCGCCAGGACAACATGAATGAATTGATCAGCCATTTTATTGAAAAATACAACAACAGCCTTGGGACCAGTGTAACCTATATATCAGAAGAGGTTCTTGAATTATTCACAAGTTATCAATGGCCTGGTAATGTAAGAGAACTTGAACACCTGATAGAAGGTGCCATGAACATGGCCAGCAAGGAAGATACCATTGGAATAGAGCATTTTACACCAGGCTTGAATTGCCTGGAAAATCTTGATTTTACCTGCCTTCAAACCCTTTTTCCTCTGTCAAAAAGACCTGGCACCCAATCAGGGGAAGAACCAGGTCAAAACAATTTTAATGCCCTGGCTCAAACCCTTTTCCAGACCTGGGCAGGCCAGGAAAAGTCAGCTATCAAATTTGCACTTTCCAATGCCGGGGGCAATGTGACACAAGCCTCAAAAAATCTTGGTATTTCAAGGCAGCTACTCCATTATAAAATTAAAAAACATGGCTTTTGCCGTGCAGATTTTCTCCAGCGCCCCAGTATTTAGTCAATTTTTTTTCTATTGAAAATTTTTTTTCTATTTGCATTTTAAAATACTGAAAATTTTTTTTCTATGAGCCAACACCAAAAAACACGACTATGGGCTATTTATATATTTTTTATATTAAGTCAACGACCACCTGCAAAGAGCGTGACTTGCCTTTTCGAGCATAGGTTGTAAGGACAACAGCAAGTCAGTGCTGTAAGCGTCAGGTTTGTAACCAGGTGCAAAGCATCCCGTTTGATAACAAACAATCAAGTAGTTAAACAATTTATTTATAATAAATCTAAATGTATCAATCTCTGGCACATAACCTGCAACTAAGATTAAAAATTTAATGATTTATCCCCATCAAGGAGATAAACCAAATAAAATAATTTTGCGGAGATATATTTTGGAAAACGCAACTACATCAACAAAGCCCTTTGATCCTTTTACATTTTGGATTTCAGCATCTTTAACCCTTTTATTCATTCTCTGGTCTATTATATTTCCGGAAAATATGACCAAAGTCATCAATGCTATTTTCAGCTGGACCACTATCAAATGGGGCTGGCTCTATCTTGTAACCGTTTTTATGCTGGTCGTGGGCTGTTTTGTGCTTATGGGTAACAAATACGGTTCCATGAAACTTGGTCTTCCAGATGACAAACCCGAATTTTCAAATTTTTCCTGGTTTGCCATGCTCTTTGGCTCTGCCATTGCTGCCGGTATAGTCTTCTGGGGTCCTGCCGAGCCTGCTTACCATTACATGAGCCCGCCACCTTACTTTGGTGGAGAAGCAAACACACCGATCGCAGGCGTCAATGCCATGACCTATTCTTTTTTCCACTGGGGTTTGAGTGCCTGGTCAATCTATGCCATATTAACAATTGCCCTGGCCCATGCATGTTTTACCAGAAACCTTCCCTTAAAATTTTCCAGTGCCTTCTACTATGTCATTGGTGACAGGATCCATGGCACCTGGGGGAAAATCCTGGATATTTTTGCCGTATTTGCCACATTAGGAGGCCTTGCCACCACAACAGGCTTTGTGGCTCTCCAACTTTCTTCCGGCCTGAAATTCCAGTACGGCATGCAGTTAGGGCCCTCCAGCACCTATGTCATCATCGGTATTTTAACCGCTATCTTTACCCTGTCTGTTTATACGGGTCTTCAAAAAGGTGTAAAACTTATCGGGAATATCAACATGTGGGTGTTTGTCCTGGTATGGTTTTTTGTTCTTATCTTCGGTCCCACCATTTTCCTGATCAACCTGACCACCAATGCCATAGGCCAATATCTTCTGTACTTTATTCCCATGAGTCTTTTTACCGGTCCGGGATTTGAAGGCAATTGGATCGGATCATGGACTGTCTTCTACTGGGCCTGGTGGATGAGTTGGGCTCCCTTTGTGGCTGTCTTTATCGCCAGAATCTCAAAGGGCAGAACCATCCGTCAGACCGTTGCCGCCACCCTGATCCTTCCCACCCTGGGTAATTTCCTCTGGTATGGAGTTGTTGGCGGAGCCGGCATCCATTTTGATGTTGCCGCTACCATGAAGGAACACGGCATGGAAAGCGCCATTTTTGCCATTGCCCAGAACCTGCCCATGACAGGAGTCCTTGCGGTTGCATTGATCTTTCTCATAGGCACCTTCTTTTTGACCTCTGCTAATTCTGCAGCCCTGTCCCTTGCCATGTTTGTCTCCGGCCATGAAAACCCTGGGCGGAACCTGCGGGCATTCTGGGGCATTGCACTGGGTGCTGTGGCAGCAGTGCTTGCAGGCAGTGGAAGCCTCAAAGCTATCCAGACTGCCTCCATTGCAACTGCATTCCCCTTGATGTTCCTTTTATTACTGGTACTTTACGGTACTTTCAAAGGATTGAATCAATCTATAAAAGAAAATAAATAAACCAGCTGCCCGGGTCCATAATAGTCCCGGGCAGTATCCATTACTATAGGAGGGAGAATCCCTCTTAAAGGAGAAAAAACAATGTATGATCGAATGCAGAAATTGAGTACTCAGGATATGAAAAAGATCCATGATGCTGCAATGGATCTATTAAAAAACACCGGAGTTTCCTTTAAAGAAAAAGAAGCCCTTGAAATTTTCAAGACCAATGGGCACAGGGTGGAAGACTCTATAGTTTTTTTTGAAGAATCAGACATTAAAAAGGCATTAGAAACAGCACCCAAAAGATTTACCGTCCATGCCAGAAACCCGGAAAAAAATGTGGAAATAGGTGAAGATGATTTTGTCTTCCTGCCCGGATACGGCGCTCCCTTTGTCATGGATGCCCAGGGCAACCGCCGCCAGGCCACCATGGAAGATTATGACAATTTCTGCAAGCTGATCCAGACTTCCCCATATATCAACATGAACGGATGGATGATGGTGGAGCCGGCTGATATGCCCAGCAATACTGTCCATCTTGACTTAAATTTATCCAATATGCTTTTGTGCGACAAACCCTTCATGGGAAGCCCGACATCCCGCCAGGGAGCCCTGGACGGTATTGAAATGGCTGGCATCCTCTGGGGTGGAAAAGAAAATATCATGGACAAGACCGTGTCTGTCTCTCTGATAAACTCCCTTTCTCCCCTGCAGTTTTCCGATGAAATGGCTGGCGCCCTTATCGAACTTGCCCGGCACAACCAGGCCTGTGTAGTGGCTTCTCTTATCATGGCCGGCGGCTCCGGCCCTGTCACCCTGGATGGAGTTATGGCCCTGCAGAATGCCGAAATCCTGGCCGGTATCACCCTTGCCCAGCTGGTCAGACCTGGAGCGCCTGTGATTTACGGCTCCACTTCCTCTGCCATGGATATGCAGACCGGGGCCCTTTCCATTGGCGCGCCCGAGCTGTCCAAAAATATTCATTTAACGGCCCAGATGGCAAGGTTCTACGACCTGCCTTCCAGATCAGGCGGATCCCTGACTGATGCCATGTTTCCCGATGCCCAAGCAGGTGCTGAATCTGCCCTGGCACTTTCCACAGCCGTCAGAAGTGGAATCAATTTCATCCTCCACTCCTGTGGTATCCTTGGGTCCTATATTGCCATGAGTTTTGAGAAATTTCTCATTGACGAGGAAGTCTGCGGCATGGTGCAAAACATGATAAAGCCCCTTGCCCTTACGGATGAATCCATTGATCTTGACATGATAAAGCAGGTGGGCA
>CALGRI010000012.1 GCA_937880875.1 uncultured Pseudomonadota bacterium | reverse complement strand
AAATGCTTTACCCGGAACATGAATCTGAATAAATCCTTTTTACCCGGAATGTTAAAGCAGATACAATCTCATAATTGATTGTATTGATCCTGGCTGCCAGTTCATCTGCGCCAATGGTTTCATTTCCCTGGGAACCGATCAACACAACTTCATCACCCGTCTTTACATTGGGGATGTTTCCCACATCAATCATGGTCTGGTCCATGCAGATCCGGCCGACAACAGGCGCTCTGTGTCCTTTTACAAGCATAAAGCTATTGGATGAAAATCGCCTTGAAAATCCATCTGCATACCCGACAGGCACTGAGGCAAGCCTGGTAGCCTTTTGGGTTTCATGGGTCATTCCATAGCTGACGTAAAATCCTTTGGCAACCTTTCGGACACTCGTTACGATTGATGTTAAGGTCATGGCCGGAGCAAGCTTTACTTTTGACTTATCCACTTCAGAGGAAGGATAAAGCCCGTAAATGGAAATACCTGCCCTCACCATATCAAAATGAGACTCTGGAAATTCGATAATGCCGGCGCTGTTTGCAGCATGGCAGATTTCAAATTCGATTTTCTTTTTCTTTAAATCATCCAGCAAAGAGGCAAACAACTCTATCTGTAAGTCTGTATAGGTTCTATCCTTGTGGTCGGCAGCAGCAAAATGGGTATAGATACCATTAAAATCAATACCTGGTAATTTTATTATTTTCTCAATTTCTTTTAGCACCTGTTTTCTTGCTGTTTTATCGGCCAGGCTTTTATTATTTCTGCCAATCACCATGCCGACCCTGCCCATTCCCGTATCAACCTTTAAATGCACTTTGACTGGCCTGTTTAACAATATTGCTTTGCTGGACAAGGCCTTGGCCATTTCAAAGTCATACACAGTTGCCACAAGATCAAGATCGTTTATCATGGCTGCCTGGGACGGGTGGATATATCCAAAAACAAGTATTGGTACTTTAATTCCAGCCTGGCGGATTTCAGCAACTTTATTGAGCCTTGCTAGCCCCAGCCAGTCAGCCCCGGCTTCCACTGCTGTCTTGGCAACCTGAACTGCCCCATGGCCATAGGCATCTGCCTTAACCACGGCCATGAATTTGGATTTTTTGTCTGTGATTTGTTTTAGATTGTGAATATTCTTCTGGATGGCATCAAGATCAATACAGGCCTTTACAAGGGGATATTCCATGCATAATTCCTTTTTGGCAGGTTATGGTCTTTAACGAACAAGGGATATGGCAACATATTTATCAATTGTTTTTTGAAGGTCAAGCATTTCTTTATCAGCAAAAAAATTTTTGTCTGTTGTTAGAAAATCAGGCTTAAGAACGCTTACATCCCTTGAACATTTCTGAAGAATATATTTTGATGCACCCGTTATCATTTTTCCAATGTCATCCATGATTTTTTTGCTGACAAAGGGCCTGGCGCAAGTGGTTCTGAATTCATAGGCAGGTGCTTGATCCATTAAAAGACCAATACTCTCTAAAATTTTTGAGGTATCAAATTTTCCCGGTAACACAAGGTGATAGTTTTTAAGGCTTGTTTTTATATCCATTGAGATAAAATCAACAAGCTTGTCTTTAAAAAGCTTTGCCAATACCTCTGGCCGGGTCCCGTTACTGTCCAGTTTTAACTTATATCCCATGTTCTTTATTTTTTGGCAAAAGAATAAAAGATCTTTTTGTAAGGTGGGTTCTCCACCCGTAATCACAACCCCTTCTATGAATCCTTTTCTTTTTTCCAAAAATTCAAAGATTTTGTTTTCATCATAAAGATCGCCAGCCCTTTTTTGAGGACTGGCGACCAGATCAGGATTATGACAATAGGGGCAGATGAAATTACACCCCTGTGTAAAAAGGATGCATGCTATGGTTTCAGGAAAGTCAATCAAGGAATTTTTTTGAAATCCACCGATATACACTTTGTTTTCCTTTATCAGGCTACCTTAGAGATATTAAATGTTTTACGCATGCAAAATTCCGTCTGTTTTCCCTTATTCCATTGTCCAACAGGTCTTAAGTACCCAACGACTCTTGAATAAACTTCCGTCACTGCATTACAGGTTTTGCATGTTTTATGTTCACCTGAAATATATCCATGGGACGGACAGACACTGAATGTGGGGGTCAGTGTGAAATACGGCAGTTTAAATGCATTGGACACTTTTTTTATTACATTTTTCACCACCTCTATGTCCGCAACTTCTTCGCCCAGGAAAAGATGCTGGACAGTTCCGCCGGTATATTTGACCTGCAGTCTGTCCTGAAGTTCCAGAGCTTCAAAGATGTCATCCGTATGATTTACCGGCAGATGGGTGGAATTGGTATAGAAAGGATCTTTTCCCTGTTTATATTCTTCTTCATTGGCACAGATGATCTTTTCAAACTTGGCCTTGTCCTTGCTGGCAAACCTGTATGTGGTGCCTTCGGCCGGAGTTGCCTCAAGGTTGAAGATTTCATCGGTTTTTTCCTGTAATTTTTCAATCCTGGTTCTGATATGATCCATTATCTTTTCGGCAAAATCCTGACCTTTTTCTGTGGCAATATTTTCGCCCATAAAGTTGATACAGGCCTCATTCATGCCCAGGATGCCAATGGTGGAAAAATGGTTGCGCCAGTAAATACCCGTACTCTCTTTGATTTTCCTTAAATAAAATTTTGAATATGGGTAAAGATCACCCTCTGTAAATTTTTCAAGAATCTTTCGTTTAATGCTTAATGAGTCTGCTGAAATTTGGATGAGGGTATCCAGTCGGTCAAAAAAATCAGCCTCATCCTTTGCCAGATAACCGATTCTAGGCAGGTTAAGAGTTACAACACCAATGGAACCGGTCAGGGGATTGGCACCGAACAGGCCGCCGCCTCTTTTTCTCAGTTCCCTGTTGTCCAGTCTTAATCGGCAACACATGGACCGGGCATCTTCAGGATCCATGTCTGAATTGATAAAATTTGAAAAATAGGGAATACCGTATTTTCCCGTCATTTTCCAGATATTATTCAGCTTTGGATTGGCCCAGTCAAAATCCTTGGTAATATTATATGTAGGGATAGGGAAGGTAAACACCCGGCCTTTTGCATCCCCTTCCATCATGACTTCGGCAAAGGCCGCATTCAGAGTATCCATTTCTTCCTGATATTCTGAATAGGTTTCTTTTTTATATTCCCCACTGATGAGGACGGGAGAATCCTTTAAAGTGGACGGCACAATCAGGTCCATGGTGATATTGGTAAATGGTGTCTGGAATCCGACCCTTGTGGGAATATTGATATTAAATACAAACTCCTGAAGGGCCTGCTTAACTTCTTTGTAATTTAACCCGTCTTCCCTGATAAACGGCGCTAAAAGTGTGTCAAAATTGGACATGGCCTGGGCACCGGCAGCCTCTCCCTGAAGGGTATAGAAAAAATTAACAACCTGACCCAGAGCACTTCTGAAATGTTTTGGAGGAGAAGATTCCACTTTTCCAGCCACCCCTTTAAATCCTTCGGCCAAAAGATCCTGTAAATCCCAACCCACGCAATATACTGATAAAAGACTTAAGTCATGAATATGGAGATCTCCTTTGTAGTGAGCATCTCTTACATGTGGCGGATAAATTTTGTTGAGCCAGTATTCTGCTGTAATGTCTGAAGATATGTAATTGTTCAATCCCTGTAGAGAATAACTCATATTGCTGTTTTCTTTGACTTTCCAGTCCATTTGTCGAATATAGGATTCCATGAGTCCCACATTTTCCTTAATGGCAATTTTCCTGATCTGGTTGTGCTGCTCCCGGTAAATAATGTAGGCTTTGGCAGTTTTATAAAACGGGGAATCCAAAAGGACTCTTTCCACGATATCCTGGATCTCCTCTATTTCAGGAATTGCTCCAAGACGCATGTCTCTTGCCAGGGAGATAACTTTCATTGTCATTTTTCTGGCTTCTCTTTCATTAAATTCACCTGTTGCCTCGCCTGCTTTTTTAATGGCATGGGTGATTTTAGAAGAATCAAAGTCTGCTATTCTTCCATCCCGTTTTTTAATTTGGTCAAACATGTATCCACCTCTTGAAATCTGATTGAAATTAACATATCTTTGTCAGCGTTATTAGTGATAATAAAATAAGGTTAACTGGCACGCTGGAACATAGATTTAATCAACATATTGTTGTTTGTCAAGGAAAAAATCTATATATTGTGGTTTTAACATTTATTTAATAGAAATACAAATGCAACTAGACCAAAATCTATTTTTTAGAAAAACCATAACATCCTGGTATGATTCAAACTTTGTCTGCTGGACGATTATAGTCAGCATGGTCTTTGTTTTTGTCTTTGCCATTGCCGGAATTATCGTTGCTTCCGGTAATCCCTATTTTAAGGAACATGTCTGGTTCCCGGCCCTTCTGGCATTTTTAAGTTTAATTCTGGTGATTAAAATATTTTTTAGAGTTAAACTGCGGTCAAAAAACAACTAGTTGTCCTTTAACAGAACCTCTATGAGATGGTATAAGATTTTTGCCGTCACCCCCCAGATCAAAACATCTTCATAGGGGTATGTCAGGAGCATGACATTGGGTGTCTGCCGGTGAAATTGTTTTTCTCGGTGCAGATCCATCAAATACTGTAATGGAATTTGAAACACCCTGGATATTTCAGACTGATCATAATCAATGGCCTCTTTCTGGTTCCATATTCCGACCCAGGCTTCAATATCTTTGTTGTTAATGGTTTGAAAGTGACCAAGAGAACCTATAACCTCTACATTCTCCCGATTTATCCCCATTTCTTCGGCAAGTTCCCTTAAAGCCGTATCCTTTGTTGAAACATCCTTCTTGTCTTTATGCCCGCCTGGGAAAGCCATCTGGTTGGCCCAGGGATATCCTTCCACATCTGCTTTCTGGATAAACAG
>CALGRI010000011.1 GCA_937880875.1 uncultured Pseudomonadota bacterium | reverse complement strand
GACTTTGGAGCAAGCATGCCAGCACCGACTTTATTTGTCATGGCCCTGAGTGACTTTGTCATTGGTAATATAATTTATATCATAGCAGGGATATTTGCGGCTGTTTTTTTAATTAAACGCACCTATGCAACAAATAAAGGTCGCATTTTAATGGATGACATGTTTTTAAGACTTCCTGTTATCGGTATTTTGATCAGAAAAGTGTCTGTGGCTAAATTTACAAGAACAACCAGTACAATGCTTTCAAGCGGTGTGTCAATTCTTGAAGTACTTGATATTGTTGCAAAAACATCTGGAAATAAAATTATAGAATTTGCAATACAGGATGTCAAAATTGGAATTTCAGAAGGACGGTCAATGTCTGACCCTTTGCTTGAAAGCGGTGTTTTTCCTTCCATGGTCTGTTCCATGATAGCGGTGGGAGAATCCACGGGAGCCCTTGATATAATGATGGAAAAAATCGCTGATTTTTATGATGATGAGGTAGACCAGGCAGTTAAAACTTTGACAGATATGATAGAGCCTTTTATGCTTGTTTTTCTTGGAGTTGTGGTTGGCGGGCTTGTTATTTCAATGTATCTTCCTATTTTCAGCATGGCAGGTGCCATTCAATAGATCATGAAAAACAATGACTTTCAAAATTTACCTGATTTTTCAACTCAACTCAAATGGATTATCCTGTCAAGGATTATTTTTGCCATCGCTCTGATTGTCACCTGCCTTGTTGTTTCTATAAGGGAAAACGCATCTTTTTTTGCACAGCCCTTTTTTGTATTGTATAATATTGCCGCCGGCATTCTAGTGCTTTCAGTTGTTTATATAATCTGGCTGAATAAATTTAAAAAAAAGCTGGTCCTTGCCTATTTCCAGATCATTGCAGATACAATTATTGTAACGGCTATTGTTTTTGTTACAGGCAGTTATGACAATACCCTTACTTTTTTTTATCTGATCGTAATTATTTATACATCCATGTTGCTGTTTCAAAAGGGCAGCCTGGTCATTGCCACGATTTCATGTCTTCAATATGGTATCCTGATTGAGCTGGAATACTATAAAGTCATCCCCTCTTTTTTGGACTCGTATTTTTTATCCGATACAGTAAATGAGAGTCAAATCATTTACAGCATTATCATCGTCATCGTGGCTTGTTTTGCCGTGGCAATTCTCAGCAGTATTCTGTCATTTCAATTAAAAGGTGCTAGAAAAGATTTAAAAATAGCCCAGGAACACTTGAAACGGGTTGAAAAAATGACTGCCATGGATGAAATGATTTCCGGTATAGCCCATGAAATTAAAAATCCCTTAGCCTCTTTATCGGGTTCAATTCAACTGCTTCAGGAAGATACAAAGCCAGGATCTTATGAAGATAAACTGATGCAGATTATCTTGCGGGAAACCCATCGACTTGAAAATATTGTTAATAACATCAGACTTTTTGCAAAACCGTATACAGATAATGCTATTGATGTTAAACTTGCAGATGCTATTGAAGAAACCATTGAGCTTTTTTTAAATGACCCTGAATGGAATCAAAAAATTAGTATCACTACAAAAATGAATAAAAATCTTAGTGTTTTTATCGATCCCTCGCATTTTACTCAAATTCTATGGAATTTATTAAAAAATGCCGCCCAGTCCATAAAAGGCCATGGAGAGATTGAGATTTCACTTAAATCATCTCTAAATAACCAGGTTCATTTGACCATTAAAGATTCGGGCATAGGAATTGCTCAGAAGGATTCCATTCATATTTTTGACCCGTTCTACACTACCAAACCGAATGGCACAGGGCTGGGTCTTTCAATCATACATAGATTAATTGATACGTATAATGGTATGATTGATTTTGAATCAACTCCTGGAAAAGGCACGATCTTCACCATTCTTTTTAAAGGCGTTCCTTTAAAGACTAAATAACAAAATCTTGACAATTTCAAGTAAACTAGGCTATTTATGCATGTTTTATCAAAACTAAAGTTTAAATGATCTGCAAAATGCGATAAGGATATGAAGGTAAGTATTTATGGATAAAGAAAGCAAGCTGATACAAATTAGAAAAGAAAAAATCAATGAATTGAAAGAGAGCGGGGTTAACCTGTATCCAAATGATTTTAAACCATCATGTTCCATAAAAATCCTTAAAAAAATTATTGAAAAAAAGCCTGATACTTTAGGGGAAAAAGGTGATGAATTCTATATGGCAGGAAGAATGATGGCCATCAATAAAATGGGAAAATCATCTTTTGTCCGGTTTAAAGACGGTTCTGACCAATTTCAGGTATATTTACAAAAAGACAGCCTGGGTGATGAGACCTATTCTTTATTTAAAAAACTTGATATTGGTGATTTTATAGGTGTTAAAGGACCGTTGTTTCAAACCAGAACCGGAGAGTGGACACTTCTGGCAAAAGAATTCAGGTTGCTTTCAAAGGCAGTAAGACCTTTACCTGAAAAATTCCACGGAATAAAAGATCCTGAAATAAGATATCGCCAGCGATATCTTGATCTTGTCATAAACGATGATACCAGACAGATTTTTATAAACAGAACCAAAATTATAGCTTCCATGAGACGCTTTTTTGAAGAAAAGGGATTTATGGAAGTTGAAACACCCATGATGCAGCCTTTAGCCGGCGGAGCTGAGGCCACTCCTTTTAAAACCTGGCACAATGCCCTGGGAATGGAATTGTTTTTAAGAATTGCCCCGGAATTATACCTGAAACGACTGGTTGTAGGTGGTTTTGAAAAAGTATTTGAAATTAACCGAAATTTCAGAAATGAAGGGGTTTCAGCTCGACACAATCCTGAATTTACAATGGTTGAATTTTATCAGGCATATGCTGACTATGAAGACTTGATGGACTTAACTGAAGAGATGTTTGAATCTATTGTAACTAAAGTTTCAGATTCAACCATTATTGAATACCAGGGTCAGACCATTGATTTTAAAAAAGGATGGCAGCGTATTCCAATGATAGAATCTCTTATAAAAATTGGTGGAATTGATCCTGCAATAATAAATGATACAGAGTTACTCCTCAATTTTGCCCAGGAAAAAAATATACATATCACCCAAAAAGACCGTCATGGAAAAATATTAACCAAACTTTTCGATAACCTGGTTGAACCTCTGTTAATCCAGCCCACATTTATAACCGGATACCCGGTGGAAGTATCTCCATTATCTAGAAAAAATGATGATAATCCTGAATTGACTGACCGGTTTGAATTATTTATTGCCGGAAGGGAAATTGCCAATGGATTTTCTGAAATTAATGATCCTGAAGATCAGTATAATAGATTTTTAATGCAGGTTCAACAAAGGGACGAAGGAAATCCAGAAGCTCATATCATGGATTCTGAATATGTGGAGGCCCTTGAGTACGGCATGCCGCCAACAGCAGGAGAGGGCATTGGAATTGACAGATTGGTGATGCTATTGACCAATTCTGCTTCTATTCGAGAGGTTATTCTTTTTCCCCATATGAAAAAGAATATTTAATTAAATGGCCTTTGAATTATTTATAGCTGGCAGATACCTTAAAGCAAAAAGAAAAGAAGGGTTTATTTCTCTGATCACTTTTCTTTCCGTTGCAGGTGTTGCCCTGGGTGTTATGGCCCTTGTGGTGGTGATTGCCGTCATGAGCGGTGCTGAAACAGACTTCCGGAAAAGAATTCTGGGGCTTGAACCCCATATCCTTGTGATGAATTATTCTGGAAAATTTGATAACTATTCTCACCTCTTAACTGCTCTTAATCAAAGGGAACAAGTTAAAGGCGCTTCACCTATTTTATTTGCCCAGGCCATGATCAGGTCAAGTCATTCTTTTTCCGGTGTCATGATTCGAGGAATTGATCCTGAAACAGGCTTTAGCCTTGTTAAAGGATTCAGTTCCGAACAACTAAAAAAAAGATTTGACAAAGAAAAGCAGAATGAAAACCTTCCCGGTATTATTTTAGGCCAGCAACTCGCCATCTCTGTTGGAGTAATCAAGGGAGACAAGATAATTCTCATGTCGCCCCATGGGTTTATTTCTCCCATGGGCCATATTCCTTCAATGAAACGTTTTGTTGTAACCGATACATTTGACTCGGGCATGTACGAATATGACAACTCCATGGCTTATGTTCATTTAACGGAGGCTCAACAGCTTTCCGGTGTCAAAAATCAAATCTCTGCCATTGGAATCTGGACTGACGATGTATTTAATGTTAAATCGGTTAAAAATAATCTCACAGATCTGTTCCCCTCCCCATTTTATCTGCGGGACTGGATGGATATCAATAAAAGCCTTTTTGCTGCTTTAAAACTTGAAAAAACAGCCATGTTTATTATTTTGACCCTTATTATTCTTGTGGCAGCGTTTAATATTGCCAGTGCATTGATCATGATGGTGATGGAAAAAAGTAAGGATATTGCGGTGTTAAAAGCCATGGGTGCTACCAATAAAAGTATTAGAAAAATATTTATTTTTCAAGGCATGATTATTGGTTTTCTGGGTACCTTTATTGGTACCTTATCAGGTGTTTTTATCTGTTTTATTCTAAAGAAGTATGACTTTATTCAATTACCGGATGCGTATCCATTTTCTACGCTTCCGGTACAACTTGAGTATTTTGATGTTTTGATTATAGCGGTGAGCGCCATTATTATTTGTTTTTTTTCAACATTGTATCCTTCTTATAAAGCATCAAAAATGAACCCGGTTGAGGCAATAAGATATGGATAATACACCCCTTATATCGCTACAATCTGTTTCAAAATGTTTTTATTACAAAACATCAAAAATTAACATCTTAAATAATGCATCCTTTGATATCTATAAAGGAGAAACTATTGGTATCGTTGGAGCATCCGGCATTGGCAAATCAACTTTATTGCATCTGATTGGCTCACTTGATACTCCTGATTCCGGTAAAATTTTTTTTCAAACAAAAGATCTGGTTTCCTATAGTGATGAAAAAATTGCTGGTTTCAGAAATTCAAAAATTGGTTTTGTCTTTCAGTTTCATTATTTACTGCAAGGTTTTTCTGCTCTGGAAAATGTGATGATGCCAGGGCTAATCGCTCATCAAAATAAAAAAACTATTGAAAAAAGTGCCTTAAATATGCTTGATAGAGTAGGACTGTCGTTAAGAACTTCCCATCGCATTGAAGACCTTTCAGGAGGGGAACAGCAGCGGGTGGCCCTGGCAAGAGCTTTGGTCATGGAGCCGGACATCCTTTTGGCAGACGAACCAACAGGGAACCTTGACCAGGAAAACAGCAATAGTGTACATGCATTAATTGATGAATTGAATAAGGAGCTTGGCATGACGATTGTTGTGGTTACCCATAATAATGACCTTGCCCGGATGATGGAAAGAAACGTTACAATAATGGATGGGGAAATTATTCCCGTTTAATTTATTTGAAAAATTAAGGACCATATTATGACTAAATTTGTTTCAAAAAAAATTTTTATTCTTATACTTTTAATTTTTTCATTTTTAATCAAAGATGTGTTTGCAGACTCAAACATTAACATCGCTGTCTTTCCTTTTTCGCTTTACTCAAGTCAATCCCATGATCAGATAAAAGATAAAATCCCTTTAATGATATCAAAAAAGTTACAAGAAGAGGGTGTAAAAACAATTTTTACAAAAGATAATATTGACAAACAATCATGGGACTATTCCCAATTTCGGGAACAGGGGATTAAACTTGGGGTTGACTATTTAATAACCGGATCTGTCTTTATTGAAGGAAAAGGTATCAGTATCGACACCAAATTGACACATACGTATGAGAAAGATACCTTTACAACATTTTTTTCTGAGGCAGATAATATTGAAAATCTTTATTCAGCTATTTCCCAGCTTACCAAGGAAATGATTGGAGTACTCTTTCATAAAAAAATAATAACAGATATTGCCATTGTTGGAAACAAAAGGGTTGAAGCTGATGCAATTTTAAGAGTGATCAGCACTCAAACAGGCGATATCCTCAAGCCGGATAATATTTCTAAAGACCTGGAAAAAATTTATGCAATGGGATATTTTGACAATATTATCGTTAAAAAAGAATCCCAGGACAAAGGTGTTAAGGTTATTTTTGAAATAAAAGAAAAATCCACTGTACGGAAAATCAAATTCAAGAAAAATAAGATCTATAAAGATGAAGAGCTTTTAGAAGTCATTGATACAAGAACCGGTTCGATTCTTAATATTCACAAACTCAACTCAGATATTAATCGCATGCGGTTAATGTATACTGAAAAAAATTACCACAATTGTTTGGTTACCTATGAAATTCTTCCTATTGAAAATTCCCAGGCAGATATTGTCTTTAACATTGAAGAAGGGGAAAAAATCAGGGTTGAAAAAATTACCTTTGAAGGCAATAAACACTTTTCCGCAAAAAAAATCAAAAAAGCCATAGAAACTTCAGAAAAAGGATTTTTTTCCTTTATCACTTCTTCGGGCAACCTCAATGAAACTGAAGTTAAAAATGATACCATAAGAATTGAATCTTTATATAAAAATAATGGGTTTATTGATACAAAAGTATCAGATCCAATTATTGATATTGGTAAGGAATTAATTTCCATCCATTTTAAGATTGATGAGGGCGCGCAATACAAAATTAATAAAATTGATATTACAGGGGACCTGATTCTTTCCAAAAAAGAAATTTTAGGTTCTATTCAATCTAAAGAGACAAACCTATACAATAGAGAATCTATTAGAAATGATATTCTGTCTATTTCCGATATCTATTCAAACAAAGGCTTTGCCAATGTCAAAGTTATGCCCATGGTCGATAGAAATGATACAGATCATATGATGACCATTACCTATTCCATTGATAAAGGGCAGCCTGTTTATTTTAACCGGATTAATATCAGCGGCAATTTAAAAACCCGCGACAAAATTATCAGACGAGAAATTAAAATAAAGGAGCAGGGGCTTTACAGCAAGGAGGATATTCAAAAAAGTTTCAAAAACTTAAATCGGTTGGATTATTTTGCCGGAATTGATATTGAGCCGCAAAAAACTTCAGATGAAAACAAAATGGATTTAAGCGTGAAGGTTGTTGAAAAACAAACCGGGAATCTATCACTTGGAGGAGGATACAGTAGCGACGATGGTGCCTTCTTTATGGGTTCTGTTGAGGAAAGGAACCTTTTTGGAAAAGCACAGACCTTAAAGCTTTCTGCTAGAATATCTGGATCTACTGTTCTTTATAATATCGGCTTTAATGAACCCTATATTTTTGATACCGCGGTTTCCGCTGGGTTTGACCTCTACAAAGAAGATATAGAGTATGATGATGAAGATTATGATAATTATTATTATGATAAAGAAGCCCTTGGCGTAAATTTAAAACTGGGTTACAGGCTTTACGAGTATACCGGCATTGGAATCCGGTATAATATAGAAGATTTTGAAATATCAAATGTTCAAACAGAACACACTAATATGACTCCTGGATCTTTTCTGACAAGCAGTATAAAACCTTATATACAATATGATTCCAGGGATGATTTTTTCATGCCAACAGAAGGGTATCGTCATAAACTTTCCATTGAATATGCAGGAGAGTTCTTAGGCGGTGATATTGATTATACAAAATACCTTGTTGAAACAGGTGTTTATTTTCCTCTTTTCTGGAAATTTACAGGAGCTTTGCACGCAGAAGCAGGATATTTAGATGATCGAACCGGCAATGATATTGATATTGATTATGTGAAATTTTATTTGGGGGGAATGAACTCAATCAGAGGATTTGATAAACTTGATATAAGTGGCCGGCTGGATGGAGAAACCAAAGAAAGAGGTGGTGAAAAATATGTCCAGTTTAATGCGGAAGTGACATTTCCATTTACAGAAAAATATAAAGTAGCCGGGGTGTTTTTTTATGACCGTGGTGATGTATATAGAAAAAGTGAGAATATCGATTTTGGAAATCAATACTCAAGCATTGGTACCGGGGTGAGATGGAATTCACCAGTAGGTCCGTTAAGGCTTGAATATGGCTGGGTTATTGATGGAAAAGACGTTAAAGAAACTTGGGATGGACAATTTGAATTTTCAATTGGCGCATCTTTTTAAATTTTAAATTTGTTTGGAGAGTTAAATGAAAAAAATAATCGTAATTTTATCTGTATTTATCTTTTTGGGAATAATCCCTCAAGCTTTTTGCGCAGACGTTGCAAAAATAGGTGTTTTTAATTTTCAAAAAATCCTGACTGATTCAAGTGCAGGAAAAATGATCCAGAAAGAAATCAATGAAAAAGGCAATGAGTTACAAAAAAAATTACAGACTGAAAAAGACTCATTGGATGAGCTTAATAAAGCCATTGAAAGGGAAGCTTTGGTCTTAAGTCCTGAAAAACAAAATGAAAAACAACGAGAATTTAGGATCAAGGTTAATGATTTTAAAAAAATGCAGGAAGATTTTGCCAAAGATTTTAAAGAATTAGAGGTTAAATTCATTAATAAAATCCAAAAAGAAGTCTTTGAAATTACAAATGAAATTGGAAAAGAAGAAGGATTTTTGCTCATTCTGGAAAAAAAAGTGGCAGGGGTGGTATATCATCCGGCTCAATTGGATATAACGGATCAAATAATAAAAAAATATAATTTACAAGTTTCAAAAACCAAGTAAAATCTTATATGGAACAATCTGTTAAAGAAATTGCAAAACTTATTCATGCCAAAGTGGTTGGTAATTCTTCTTTTTTGGTAAAGGGTGTTTCCTCTTTTGATGATGCATGCTCCCACGATATTACCTTTGCTATTGAATCAAAATACCTGTCCGATCTTCAGCAAACTAAAGCTGGAGTTATAATTGTTCCGGATACCTTTAAGTTTGATCAGGATCATTGCCGGAATATCATAGTGTTGAAAACCGACAACCCTAAAGCATCTTTTTTCAAACTGGTATCCCTATTCCATCCGGAAAAAATAAAATTGCCTTGTATCCACAACAATGCGAATATTGGATATCATGTGAAATTTGGAAAAAACCCCATTGTTGAATCCAATGTATTTATTGGTGATAATGTCAAAATCGGAGACAATGTTCATCTTATGCCGGGTGTGTATGTTGGTGATAATGTCTTTATCGGTGACAATACATTAATAAAACCCAATGTCACACTGATGGAAAAAACCAGGATCGGTAATAATGTTATCATTCATTCTGGAACAGTCATTGGTTCAGATGGATTTGGCTTTACTCAGGATGCGGGCACCCATGAAAAAATAATACATACCGGGTATGTCCATATTGGAAATCATGTTGAAATTGGCGCCTGTAACACCATTGACAGGGGAACACTTGGAATGACGATTATCGGAAACGGTGTTAAAACAGATAATCTTGTACATATTGCACACAATGTCAAGATTGGCGATAATACCTTGATTGTTGCCCAGGTCGGAATTGCCGGAAGCACCAGGCTTGGCAAGAATGTTATTATCGCCGGCAAAGCCGGAATTACAGGACATGTGACAATTGGTGACAATTGCATTGTTGGACCTTTTGCAGGTGTTTATAGTGATGTTCCTGAAAATGAAATTGTATCGGGAATACCGCATATGCCGCATGGTCAATGGCGTAAGGTTGTTCGCATCATTTCCCGGTTACCGGAAATGAGAAAAGCCCTTTTTTCATTTGAAAAAAGATTGAAGAATTTAGAAAACAAATAAACGGAGTAAAAATGATTCATCCCACGGCAATTATTGATCCATGCGCCCAGATTGATGCCAATGTCACCATAGGCCCTTATGCTATTGTCAAATCAGATGTCCACATCGGTTCAGGTACAACTATAGGTCCTTATACCACTATTGAAAAATATGTTACCATTGGAGAGAATTGCCAGATTTTCCCGTATGCTGCTATTGGCTGCGCTCCACAGGATCTTAAATTTCATGGTGAAAAAACATATTTAAAAATAGGCAGGGGATCCATTATCCGGGAATTTGTGACCATTAACCGGGGAACAGAAGCTGGCGGCGGTGTCACAGAAGTGGGGGAAGAAAACTATTTAATGGCTTATACACACATTGCCCATGATTGTAAAACTGGAAAACAGGTTATTCTTGCAAATAACTCCACTCTTGCTGGTCATATTATAATTGGTGATAATGTCACAGTGGGTGGTCTGGTTGCCATCCATCAATTTGTTCAAATTGGAGATTTTGCCTATATCGGAGGCAAATCCGCCGTGGTAAAGGACATCCCGCCATATGTGATTGCAGCCGGAGATCGTGCGACTCTCCACGGTTTGAACAATGTGGGATTAAAACGCCATAAATTCCCTAAATCAACCCTTCAGGAGCTTAAAAAAGCATATAGAATTTTTTTTCGTATCGGATTGACTGTGAAACAGGCTTCTGAACGTGTTAAAGCTGAAACTGAACAAATTCCTGAGGTAAAAAATTTTATAGAATTTATTGTT
>CALGRI010000010.1 GCA_937880875.1 uncultured Pseudomonadota bacterium | reverse complement strand
AAAATTCATTAAATAAATCAAACCAGTCTGATGATATTTAATAATAAAATCAAATACCGCAATTTTTGATTTATAATATGTAACATGCATAATATTCAGGCCAATAATTTCATAAATTAATTTTCATAAAAATTTAGGATTTCTCTATTACCGCTATTCTCCAACAAAATTGAATGAAAACTTAATTATTTTATTTTTGCTTTCGGCTATATAATTGAATATTTCTTTACACAAATTTGAAATACTGATACTGCTTTTACTGATCAATATTTTAAATCGCTTCAGATTGGATACCATAATCTAATAGATCAAGTATTTGAAAAGGCGGGAACAGGATGAAAAAGATACAATTAATATAGCTTTGTATCGGATGCATATGGTAATATTAAAGATTATATTTATTCCCTGACAGACAGGGCAGATTGCTCGGGAATGGCTCAATATGTCTGAAAAAAAGAATGTTTTCTGCCGCTCATGCGGGCTTAAATATCATAATTCTGATGCATCTCACTGCAAACGCTGCGGAGTTTTTGTTTGTAAGGGATTTGACAGATAGGAGAAAAAATGGATACATTTATTATGAGCAAACTTCTTGAGACGGGACTTGCAGAACGCTATGCATTTCTGATTTCTCAGGGGATTTTGTTTCTTATAATGATTTTATGTGCTTTCGCAGCCCACAGAGCAGCACGAAAAATACTGCTGCATATTATTTTAAAAATCATTCAAAAAACCACAAATACCTGGGATGACACATTCTTAAAAAAAAATGTTTTCAAGAATTTAGCACATCTTGCACCTGCATTTGTTATATTTTTATTTTCCGGGTTTTTTGAGGGTATTCATTTGAGTTTGCAGCGTATATCTATTGCATATATGGCTGTTACCGGTATTTTTGTTATCATGGCAATTTTAAATTCTGTTGATGATATATACAAAACCTTCGTTGTATCCCGTGAAAAACCAATTACCGGGTATTTACAGGTTATAAAAATTTTTGTGTGCATAATCGGGTTTATTATTGTATCCGGTGTGTTGATTGACAGATCTCCCTGGACACTGCTGAGCGGTATCGGAGCATTAACAGCAGTATTATTGCTTATATTTAAAGACTCGATTCTCGG
Source organism: uncultured Pseudomonadota bacterium (assembly GCA_937880875.1). Classification (GTDB taxonomy): domain Bacteria; phylum Desulfobacterota; class Desulfobacteria; order Desulfobacterales; family Desulfobacteraceae; genus Desulfobacula. The sequence continues at coordinate 3,093 of CALGRI010000010.1, read as the reverse complement.
GTTTGTTGCAGGAATACAGATTGCGGCAAACAATATGGTTCATATCGGCGATTGGATTGAAATGCCGCAGTATAATGCTGACGGAGATGTTATTGATATATCGCTCACCACAGTAAAAGTGCAGAACTGGGACAAAACTATCAGCAGTATACCGGTGTATGCATTTGTTTCAAATTCATTTAAAAACTGGCGCGGAATGAGTGAATCAGGAGGCAGACGTATCTGCAGGTCAGTAAATATTGATATCAGTTCAATACGTATTTGCACAGAGACTATGATTGAACGGTTTGAAAAAATTTATCTGATAGCTGATTATATACGTCATAAAAAAACAGAGATAAAAGCATATAACAAAGAGCACAGGATTGACACCTCAATTCCGGTGAACAGCAGACGTATGACAAATATCGGAACATTGCGGGCGTATATTCTTTTGTATCTTCGCAATCATCCGCAGATCAATCAGGATATGACCCTTATTGTACGGCAGCTTGCACCGTCTGAAACAGGAGTTCCAATGCAGATATATGCATTTTCAAAAGATATCGTTTGGGCAAATTATGAAGGGATTCAGTCAGATATATTTGATCATATTATGGCAATTATTCCTGAATTTGATTTGCGGGTATTCCAGAATCCGACTGGTTCTGATTTCTCCAAAATTATTTCTTAGGAGGAGACTATGAATCTTGATCTGAATTACAATATATGAACCAAGACCAAGATCACAACGCATTCTTCTGTATTAATTTTTGTAATATATATTCATCCAAATTTAAAAATGGTTGCCTGTACCTGAACAATAATATTTTTGATCACCAATAGCGTAATAAAAAAATCAGGCTCAGCTTCTTTACTAATATTTGCTTTTTCATTATAAATTAAAGCCAGTCAACCGTTGTTTCTGATTTTGATTTCCACAAAAAAAGGATGAGAACCGTATCTTATGAGAAAAAACAAGTATCAAGGCGTGATTATTATTTGCTTACTTATACTGATCTCTTTTTCCGGCAGTCATGCGCAAACGGTATCCCCTGATGAAATCAGCATAACTATTCCTCGCAGTGTGATTATCAATTTTATCAGAACCGCGTTGCCGTTGGATCTCGAAAATGGGCCGTATTTAAAAGGAAAAGTATGGATTCAAACAATTGATCAAGTCAAAATCGGCTTCAATAAAGTTGAGTTTGAGATGACGATTCAAGGCAGAAATCTTAAATTTGCAACCCATTTGGGCAAACAGGTCCTGTTATTGGATATCGGCAACCTCAATGGAGTGTTCAGCTGTAATGCTTCAATTCGATATGATGCTTCCAAACGATTGCTATATATTACTCCGAATATTGTACAGAAACTCAATGAGAACGATACAGCCAACTTGCTTCAGATCCTGTCGCTTACTAATGGAATGGAATACCCTGTTGAAATTCAAAAAGTCCAGCCCTATGTCACCAAAATCGGTGGGAACCCTTTTAATATTGATATGGATATAACCCATATCTCCACTGAAAAAGATGTGTTTGTTATTCGCGGCTTGCCAAGTTTCAAAAAATAAATGATTGGGCTTTAAAAATCATAGCCATACAAGAGGGGGATAAATATTACAAATAGATCATCAATAATTTTGAAGAATTGGAACGGACATAGGCGACTATATTGTCTATAACAGCTTAGGATGAGGTCCTATTTATGGGCGTTCACTGGTATTTTAAAGACTCAGTTCAGACAAATTGAAGGCACCCCCACATATTGTGTATAGGACTTCTTTAGTTTTGGATTCTTGGTTCAACTTTATGACCTTGTAGCAGTGCTATAGGCCATTATTCAACTGTAATTTTTAATAATATATAGATCACATTTTCAGAATCCCTGATTGAAAAGTCCTGGCAAAAATACCCTTGATAAAAAAGGGAATACTTGGGTATCCTGTTTTTTTATTTTTATCTTAAAATCAGTTGCAAATTTATGTTAAATAGCCTTAATGTACCTGTGACAAAAAATATGTGAATCTGTAGACATACTGCGTGAATTTTTAAATCAATTTTTAGGTTATGTATAAATAGTATAAGGCTGGTAATGGTTTTTAATAACTACTAATAAATAAAAGGAGCTTCTGAAATGCTGAAAAGGATCGTGTTCGTATTATGTTTTTTGGTTTTTGTATCCGAGGCAGCTGCCTCAAAAGAGATCGCGGGTGTTATGGTTGAAGATAGTCTTAAAACTGCGAATCAGGAATTAATGCTAAACGGTGCCGGAATCAGATCCAAGATGTTTATAAAGCTTTATGTTGGAATGCTATATCTGGAAGAGAAATCAAATGATGCAGAAGCCATAATGAATGCTGACAAAGATATGGCTATAAGGCTTGAAATTATTTCGGAAATGATCACATCGGAAAAAATGATGGCATCCACAAGCGAGGGTTTTGAAAAATCAACAGAAGGAAAAACAGATGCTATAAAAGCTGAAATAGATGCATTTAATGCCTGTTTTTCAGAAAAAATAGAAAAAGGTGATATTTTTGAAATGGTTTATGCTAAGGGTGGTGTTATAACTGTTTTTAAAAACGGTACTCTTAAAGATACAATCAGTGGGATGCCATTTAAGAAAGCAATGTTCGGCATCTGGCTTTCTTCCAACCCTGCCGATAATGCACTTAAAAAAGGTATGCTCGGGAAATAATATATTTTTGGAACAAACAATCAAGACAAAACTTTTCCATTATGAGCGTATGGGTTTATAAAGACGTACCAGTTCCAGTACCATCAACAATTCTTCTCTTTATCTTTGGCCTCCTTGGCCTCGCAGGAGTCAGCAGAAGAAAAAAATAGTTAAAAGTTTTTAAGAATTAGGTTTTAAGGCAGGGTCAGAAATGGGTCTGCCTTTTTTTGTTCTTTCCATTTTTTCTTTGATTTTAGATTCCTCTATATGAATCAGTCTGGCATTACAAGCCATTTTTCCACAGTAATTTTTATATATAAAAAAAATAACAGTATTTTTTTATCCACTCCTCTGGTTCAAGCAATACCTTATGAGTTTTTAACTTTATGTGATGGCACATTTTATAATCTGAACAGTTTTTTCAACAGACAA
>CALGRI010000009.1 GCA_937880875.1 uncultured Pseudomonadota bacterium | reverse complement strand
GAGAATGCCGAGATGGGCGCCAACCCTCTTTTAGGCTTTGGAAGGATTTATGCCAGGCCTGAGGTGGCCAAGTTTCTGGAAAAATGCGTATTAAAACTGATTAATAATAAAGCCTATACATGGGAAGACTTCAGGCACGCGATTGCTCTCAAGGACATCACGGTCTGGGGTGCAGCCATTGATACGCTTGAAAATACGTCCCGGTTTTCCAAAGGGGAAAAGACAGGCCCTTTAACTGTTTTGCATCTGTTTGATCAACCTTTGGCCATTACAGATCAGTATGAAGGCTATATCGGAACCCTTGTTTTACCAAAAGCTGTAGTTGAACGAGCGGCTGATGACTCTCTACTGGTCAATTATTTTACACCCAGGGGAAAAGTGGTTGAAGCCATAAAAATGACCTATCCGGGTATTCAATCCAATCATATCCACGTATGGACACTCCAGGGAAAAAACAGGGAACCCAGAATCGGAAAATTATGGGAAGAATGGCTGGAACAAGGTGTTCATCTTGTGGATGAAAACTGGACCCTGCCCACAGGCTTTCATCCCTTCACAGATTCCGGAACCTATGCGCCAACCTTTTCCGTGAAGACCTGGGAAGATGAAAACAATGATACCCATCTTTTTATTGTTGATGGATATGCTGCCTCGGCTGAAGCAATACAGGCAGCAAGCCTTTGCTCTATTCTTGATATTGATGTCTCTCTTGCAGTATTGTCATCAAAATTTATCTTAAGATTTGATAAAGATGCCGCCAGCATGAAGCTTGATCCGGATGCAGATGACTTTGCCCTACGTCTTAAAAATGAGATCTTTGATGAAGATATTGATGATGCCATGGTCGAAACCTACCGGGAAAGCATCCTGCAGGCCCGCAATGCAGGAATCCCTTTAAAGAAAAAAACCCTTTCGGCAGATGACCTGATTGCTGAAAAAAAATGGCGCGCAATTGCCACATCCGGATATATGCTCCCTGATCCTTATTCAGGATTTCCCGGTGTCAGCCAGATTTCAGATGATACCTATTCTGTCACAGTTCGAATGACCACGGAAAAGGCCGATAAAAAAATAACCTTTGCCCTTAAACTTCTTGAAACCTTTGGTGAAAGCAAGCTTGTTTTCAGCCCGCTTCTGAACCGGTTTTTAAAAGGAGAGGATTTTAAAAACCGGGCCGTTAAGATCTCAGATTCAGGCAGAATCAGAAACGAGCTTCAAACCCTTTGCACTGACGCTCTGGAATATTTTGGAGACAAGGTTTTTTTAAAATTTGATAAAATACCCACAGCCACCTTTTCCGGAGATGAGCAGAAAACACTTAGAACTATACTGCTATGGTATAAGAAAAATTATCCCATGTGGTTTGAATGGCTTGAACTCAGTGAATAACGGCGGGGCTCACCATATTCAGCTCTGCCCCATTGTTATTTTTAATAAAATTAATAGTAGATCCTTCCTTAAATTCCCCTTTTAGGATCGCCATGGACAGGGGATTTTCAATCTCCTGCTGGATGACCCGTTTTAAGGGACGAGCGCCAAAGGTGGGGTCATATCCCTTTTGTGCCAGGTGTTCCATTGCATAGTCATCCAGATGGATCGTAAGATTGCGGGATTTCAGCCGCTGATTGAGTTTTTCGATCTGGATTGCGGCAATCTGTTTTATATTCTCAATTGTCAAAGCATGAAAGGTAATAATTTCATCGATCCGGTTTAAAAATTCCGGTCTGAAAACCTGTTTTAATGCATGGGCTATTTCCTTTTGAACATTAGCATCCTCAATCCCGTTGGTTCCAGCCTCCTGTAGAAATCGAGACCCCACATTGGATGTCATGATAATGATGGTATTTCGAAAATTCACTGTTCTGCCGTGTCCGTCTGTCATCCGGCCATCATCCAGAACCTGGAGAAGCACATTGAAAACATCCTGATGAGCTTTTTCAATCTCGTCAAACAGGATCACCGAATAAGGACGTCTTCTGACAGCCTCTGTTAAAAAACCGCCTTCATCATACCCCACATATCCCGGGGGTGCCCCGATTAGTCGGGCCACCGAATGTTTTTCCATGTATTCCGACATATCCACCCGGATCATGGCTTGATCACTGTCAAAAATGAATTGGGCAAGGGCTTTTGCAAGTTCGGTCTTTCCGACCCCTGTGGGGCCCATGAAAATAAAGGTGCCGATGGGACGGTCTTCGGGTTGAAGTCCTGATCTGGCTCTTCTTACTGCATTGGACACGGCATCAATGGCTTTTTGCTGCCCAATGACCCTTTGTTTAATTACATCTTCCATATGGATCAATTTTTCCTGCTCCCCCTGGAGCATTTTAGACACTGGAATCCCTGTCCAGGTGGAGACCACTTCTGCTATATCCGATTCTTCCACATCTTCTTTGAGCATTCTTTTGTCCTGCTGGAAGTCGTTGAGAGCCTGTTTTTTGGTTTCAAGGTCTCTTTGCAATTGTGCGATGGTGCCGTATCTGATCTTGGCAACCGTTTCCAGGTCTCCATTGCGCTCTGCCACATGGGCCTGGGTCTGGAACTTGTCAATATCCTCCCTGATGCTGCTGATCTGTTGAATGAGCTGCTTTTCACTGTCCCAGTGAAGTTTTAAAGGTGCAACTTCCTCTTTCATGACGGCGATATCCTTTTCAAGCTTTTCAAGCCGTTCTCTGGATGCCTTGTCTTTTTCCTTGAGCAGTGCCTGCCGTTCAATCTGGGCCTGGGTAATTTTTCTTGTGATTTCATCAATTGCCCTTGGCATGGAGTCAATCTCTATCCTCAGCCGGGAAGCACATTCGTCAATCAGGTCAACGGCTTTGTCCGGCAAAAACCGATCTGCAATATACCGGTTGGACAGGGTGGCAGCCGCCACTATGGCAGAATCCTTTATCCGTATGCCATGGTGAACCTCATATTTTTCTTTTAACCCCCTTAAAATGGAGATGGTATCCTCCACAGTGGGCTCTTTTACAAAAACCGGCTGAAACCGCCTTTCAAGGGCAGCGTCCTTTTCAATATACTTTCGATACTCATTCAGTGTGGTGGCACCGACACATCTCAGGGTTCCACGGGCTAAGGTAGGCTTCAGCATATTGGAGGCATCCACAGACCCTTCTGCGGCACCTGCCCCGACAACGGTATGCAGCTCATCAATAAACAGCACCACTTCACCTTCTGCAGCTTCCACCTCTTTTAATACAGCCTTGAGCCGTTCTTCAAACTCACCTCTAAACTTGGCCCCGGCAAGCAATGACCCTATATCAAGGGCAATCACCCTCCTGTTTTTTAAAGTGTCTGATACATCCCCTTCAACAATTCTCTGGGCCAGTCCTTCCACAATGGCTGTTTTACCGACACCGGGCTCACCGATCAGTACGGGATTATTTTTCCGCCTTCTTGAAAGAACCTGCACGATCCGCCGGATTTCCTCATCCCTTCCGATGACCGGATCAAGCTTTCCATCCCGGGCAAGCTTTGTTAAATCCTTCCCGAATTTTTCAAGGGCCTGATATTTTTCTTCAGGATTCTGGTCTGTCACACTCTGGTTCCCCCGTATATCCTTTAATACAGTCAGGATAGCTTCCCGGGTGACACCATTTTGTTTCAAAATATTAAATGCCTCGCCTTTGATTGTGGCAAGGGACAGGAGGATATGCTCAAGACTCACATACTGATCCTTCATTTTCTCCGCTTCTGGAAACGATAGATCCAATATTTTTTTACAATCTGGTGAGAGATAAATACTATCGAACCCAGACACTGTTACAAGTTTTTCAACACCAGCCTGAATATCTTTTTTAAGGGCATCCTTCTGAACACCGATCTTTTTTAATATGGACGGAACAATCCCTTGTTCATCCTCTATCATGGCTTTTAAAAAATGAACCGGCTCAATGGCCTGGTTCCCATACTTTTGAGCCATATCGTTTGCTGACTGCAAAAGTTCCTGTGATTTAATTGTTAATTTGTCAAGCTTCATAAAACACCTTCGTTTATTATTTTTTATGTCTTATTGCATAAAGTAATGCAAAAAAATATCGCGTCAAGCACGTCTCTCATTTTTTTTCCAAAGCCTATCTTTCGGATTAATGGCTTTCCCATTGACAACCCCCACTCTGTGGTATATTTTTAACTACACCAATTATAATAAAGATTAACACATTAAATTAAAGATTTGCAATAATGGAAAGCAGCACATTCAAAGACATCAGAGCAAGGCTGAACAAGACCCAAAAAGATGTAGCACAGCTTCTTGGGGTCTCCATCAAAGCTATTCACAGTTATGAGCAAGGCTGGCGCAAAATACCTCACCATGTTGAGCGGCAATTACTTTTTCTGCTTTCCCGGACTATCCTGAACATTGACACACCTTCACAAAAATGTTGGGACCTCCAGGACTGTCCAGAAAAAAAACTTAAAAAATGCCCGGCCTGGGAATTTAACGCAGGTGATTTGTGCTGGTTTATTAATGGAACCAACTGCAGTGGAGAAGCCCACAATTCATGGGAAGACAAAATGAAAGAATGCAGAGCCTGCAAAGTGTTTAACCATTTTTTTGAAGCAGAAAAAGGAATTTAAAACCAATGGATGATTTTATTATAGACGATGCATGCCGTACGGAAAGAGACAATGCTTCCGAGTATCGCAAAGAATTACCACATGCCATCAATACCATTCTTGCATCCATGGATGATGAGAGGTGCTTTGCCCATATCGGAGATGAGCCCATTCATTTTTCAACAAGCGTAAAAGAAATGATTGATAAATTCAGGGAAATTCTTTTCCCTGGCTACTTTTCAAGTGAAAAAATTGACGGGGCAAATCTTGTCTACAATTTAGGACAGGGCATATCCCAGCTTTATGATATTCTGTCAGAACAAATTATTCACGTACTGAGACATGACTGTCTGCGTTATGGTCAGGCATGCTCTGAATGTGAAAGAAGTGGCAATAAAGTTGCGCTAAAAGTTATCCAGGCGATCCCCAGCCTTCGCGTATCCCTGGCTGAAGATGTAAAAGGTGCCTATGATGGAGACCCTGCTGCAAAAAGTCATGATGAAGTCATTTTTTCTTATCCTGGATTATTCGCCATCACGGTTTACAGAATTGCCAACATTCTATTCAACTTAGGAGTTCCCCAGCTGCCGAGAATAATGACTGAACATGCCCATAGCCTTACCGGGATTGATATTCATCCTGGTGCAAAAATAGGAGAAAGATTTGTCATTGATCATGGGACAGGTATTGTTGTGGGTGAAACCAGTGTGGTGGGCAATAATGTCAGGGTGTATCAGAATGTTACCATCGG
>CALGRI010000008.1 GCA_937880875.1 uncultured Pseudomonadota bacterium | reverse complement strand
ATGCCTTTATCCGGAGGGAAAAGCAGTATCACAGGCCCTGGATGCAGAGAGGGGAATTAATAGGCCTCTAAAAGTGAGGGATTACAATTATAATGCTCGATAAAAAAGGGGCTGTTTCCGCTAGTAGATAGGAAACAGCCCCTTTTGTTTAAAACAAGGAGGGGGTTGTTATAGTCTTTCAAATATGGCTGCAGCGCCCATTCCGCCGCCAATGCACATGGAAACAATACCATATTTTCCATTGACCTCTTTGAGGTTGGCAAGGCAGGTGGCTGTCAGTTTTGCACCCGTGCATCCCAGAGGATGACCCAATGCAATAGCGCCGCCATGAATATTGATTCTGTCCATATACTTTTCAATACCCAGTTCCCTGATGCAGTAAATGGCCTGGGATGCAAAGGCTTCATTGATTTCAAAGATATCAATATCATCAATGGAAAGCCCGGCCTGCTCAAGAACCTTTGGAATGGCATAAAGTGGCCCTACGCCCATTTCATCGGATTTGCATCCTATGGTTGCATAGGAAACAAGTTTTGCAATGGGTTCAAGCCCTAATTCATCACATTTTTCTTTTGATGCAATAATGGTTGCAGCTGCCCCATCCGTTGTCTGGGAAGAGTTCCCGGCTGTGACACTGCCCGTGGCTGAAAAAACCGCCCGAAGCTTTCCAAGTCCTTCAGCTGAAGATACCCTGATACCATCATCGTGTTCAACAATGAATGTTTCTTTCTTGTAGGTGCTGTCTGCCTGTTTGACGTATTTTGTGGCGGGCGTGGGAACGATTTCAGTAAAAAGACCGTTATCTCTGGCTTTTGCCGCCTTTGCCTGGGAGTTGGCTGCAAACTTATCCTGATCTTGTCTGGATACATTGTACCGGAAGGCGACATTTTCTGCCGTAACGCCCATGGAAATATACATTTCCGGGTTGGTTATGGAAAATTCAGGGTGAGGGCGGGGATTGTTTCCTCCCATGGGAACAAAGGTCATGGATTCAACACCCGCACCCATGGTCACTTCTGCCCAGCCCATCTGGACTCTTGCAGATGCAAGTGCTATGGCTTCAAGACCGGATGCACAGAACCGGTTAACGGTTGCGCCGGATACCTTGTCGGGAAATCCAGCCATTTTGACCGCAATTCTGCCAATGTTGAGACCCTGTTCCCCTTCAGGGAAGGAACAGCCGATTATGACATCATCAAGATGTTCAGGTTCAAGGTTTTTAGTTTTTTCAACGGCTGATTTCATGATAAAAGTTATCAACTCTTCAGGCCTTGTCTGATTAAACAGACCTCTTTTTTGTTTGCAGCCAGGGGTTCTGACCGATTGTACAATATATGCGTCTCTCATGATTTATGTTCTCCTCTAGTTTCTGAGTGGTTTGCCTGTCTTAAGCATGTGATCAATTCTGGCAATGGTTTTTTCTTCTTTGCAGAAGTCAACAAATGCTTCTCTTTCAAGTTTCAGGATGGTGTCTTCATCAACAGCACTACCCACATTTACATCACCACCACTCATCACATAGGCAATTCGTTTAGCAAGGAATGCATCATGATCACTTATGAATTTACCATTGAGCATGTTGAAGATTTCTGCATTCACCATACCCTGACCTGCATTTCCCATGACAATAAGGGGCTGTTTGGTCGGGGGTACATATCCATCGTCAACCATTTTAAGGACTTCTTTTTTGGCTTCGCCGATGAGGTTGTCACGGTTGAATACGATCCTGTCTGCCTGGCCAAGGAAACCATTACCCATTGCCTGGGCTGCAGACATGGACACGGCAGCCATTATTACTTTCATAAGGGCAGGTACAAATAATTTTGCCAGATCAGTATCCTTTGCTGTTTTTGCCGGCATGGCATTTATATATTTTTTCCACAGGTTCA
>CALGRI010000007.1 GCA_937880875.1 uncultured Pseudomonadota bacterium | reverse complement strand
ATCTTTATGCCTTAAAGCAAGAATGGTTGTTCCGTGAAATATTTCTTGATTCATTTTAATCACCCTGTATTTTCAGCTTCTTGGATGTGCCTTGTCATAGACCTGCATGAGTTTGTCCATACTCACATGGGTATAAATTTGAGTTGTTGAAAGGCTTGCATGGCCTAAAATTTCCTGAATCCCCCTTAAATCCGCACCACAATCCAGCATATGCGTTGCAAAGGAATGCCGCAATGTATGGGGTGAAACCGGCACATTCAATTGGCAGTCCCTGACTATTTTATCAAGAATCCGCCTTATGGACCGGGAACTTAACCGCATAAAATTTTTATTTAAAAAAACTGGAATAAAATTTTCCTTTAAAGATGCCCTATAATCATTTATGGCATTTAAAGCTCTTTTGCCAACGGGTACAACCCTTTCTTTTGAACCTTTTCCAAAGACTTTAATCATTTGGCTTTTAAAGTCAATGTCTTCAATATTCAGGCCTTCCATTTCCGATACCCGCATACCCGTGGAATAAAATGTTTCAAACATGGCAAGATTTCTTTTGTCAAACCAGGTGTTTATCTCAATGGAATCCAAAAGTCTGACAATATCATCAATGCTTAAAAACTGGGGTATGGTTTTCTCAAGCTTTGGAAAAGGAATCGTTTCAGCAGGATTAACCAGAATCTGTCCTGATTTGACCAGATAATCAAAAAAGGCTTTTAAAGAAGACAGCTTTCTTGCTATGGTTCGTTTGGTTTTTCCAAACCTCACAAGCTGGGCAAGGTAATTTCTAATGGACGTTTTATCAAGGGTGTTCAATTGCTGCCAAAACAATTTTTCCCCATTAATTTCATCTGTATCCTGCTTGTCTAAAACAAATTGAATAAAGTCGTAAATGTCTGAACGATATGCTCTGCAGGTATGAACAGAGTACCCTTTTTCAGCCATAAGCGTATCAATAAAAACATCAAGACTCATCTTTTGATCCCAGGTTTTCCATGACACGTTTCATATCTTCCCATACCTGGCGCTTGTATTCTGGGTGTTTTAAAAGCAGGGATGGATGAAAAGTCGGCATGACCTTAATTCCATTATATTCATGAAACTTTCCCCGGAATTGTTCAAGGGGACGGTTGATTTGTAACAGGGATTGGCCGGCTTTTGTTCCAAGGGTTATAATAATTTCAGGACAAATGGTTTTTATCTTTTCATGAACTAATCCCAAATCATCTGCATTGCAGATGAATACTGAATCAGGAGACAGGTTCATAGCCTTGAGGATCTTAGTAAGCAGCTCACCACTCTTACCTTTAAAAAAACCAGTATCACTGTCTATGATAAAAATGGTCGCATTTTCAGGGCCTTCAAAAAAAAAATTCATTGATGGACTTTGGGTTCCCCAATTATTTATCAGGGTTTCAGATTCTTCTGAAAGGTTAAGAAATGTATTTCCTGTTTTTTTTTGAAAAAGGAGATATTGAGAAAAATCTTTTATCACCTGGATCATCTTAATCTTGATTGAACCAGGGTCAGTTAAAATGTCTGAATCCATTATAAAATCTATTCCATTTTCTCAATCACTTGATCAATCAAGATATTAGCCACCTGGTCTTTTCCCATTAAGGGGATATCAAATGATGAGCCGTCCCTGAAAAAAAGTTTTACCTTGTTTGTGTCAGCCTTGAATCCTGAATCAGATGATCCCACTATATTGGCAGCAATCATATCAAGATTCTTTTTTTCCATTTTTAATCGTGCATTTTTTTCAAGGTCATCTGTTTCAGCGGCAAATCCGACCAAAAACTGGCCTTTGGTTTTCTTTTTTCCAAGGAGCTTTAAAATATCAGGGTTCTGGGTCATTAAAATGGAAAGATCTTTATCATTTTCTTTTTTCTTTATTTTGCCGGCTTTGGGATCCAGAGGTTTATAATCAGCCACTGCCGCAACCTTGATAATGATATCAGCCTGATCAAAGTTGGCAAGCATTTGAGTTGCCATTTCTTCACAGGTTTGAACATCGATACACTCGACCCCTATAGGCGGCATGAGACTGACAGGCCCGGACACCAAGGTAACCTGCCCTCCTCTTTTTTCAGCTGCTCTGGCAATGGCATATCCCATCTTGCCGGAAGAATGATTACTGATAAATCTAACCGGATCAAGGGGCTCGACAGTGGGACCGGCGGAAACAAGAATATTTTTACCCTTTAAATCTTTTTTGACAAGCATGGCTTCAACCCTGTCAAAAATAAACCAGGGATCAGGCAGTCTTCCGGGTCCAATGGTTTTGCAGGCCAGAACACCTGAATCCGGATCAAGGATGTGCCATCCATCCTTTTCAAGAATATCAAGATTTCTCTGCACCCTTATATTCTGGTACATGTCTGTATTCATAGACGGGCAGACCATGACCGGACAGGTGACTGCCAGCATTGTTGTGGATAATGCATCATCTGCTATGCCATGGGCAAGCTTTGCAATTATATTTGCCGTTGCAGGGGCAATGATGGCAGCATGGGCTCTTGTTGCAAGCTCGATATGCTTTACAGAAGATTCAGTGTCAAAAAACAAATCAGACAGCACTGGATTTTCAGATAAAACTTCAAATGTTGTTTTACCGACAAATTTTTGTGCGCTGTCCGTCATTATGACATTTACGTTGGCACCCGCCTTTTTCAAAAGCCTTAAAAGCTCAACAGCCTTGTAGGCAGCTATCCCCCCTGTAACCCCGAGAAGAATATTTTTATTTTCTAGCTTCATCATTATTTAAAATATCGACCTTTAAAATAATCAGGAATTAAGTTTATTTTTTAACTCGTCCAATAATTTATCATATGAATCTTTCTGCAGCATCTGGTCAAATTGAGATCGATAGTTCCCCACAAGACTGACACCTTCAATTACCACGTCATAGATCTTCCAGGAGCCGTCATTGGTTTGAAACAACCGATAATCAATCGGGATTTCAATTGTATCTGTAACGATTTTCGTATTCACCTGTGCTTTCTTGTCTTTCACATATTCCTTTACAAAAACCACTTGTTCATCCGTATAGGATTCAATTTTGGAAACATAGGTTTGTTCAAGGAGTTGTCCAAATAAATCAATAAAGGTTTTCTTTTCCTCTTCACTTCTTGTTTTCCAATGTTTGGCAAGACTCAATTGTGACATTTTAGCAAAACTGAATTTGTAATGAATCAGTTTACGAAGGGCAGTTCTTCTTTTTTCAGTAGCTTCTTCTCCCTTAAGAGACTTATCTTGCAATATCTCTAAAATTTGATCCAGAGTGACTTTCAGATCATCCTGAACAGATGATGCACAAGCGTTATTAACCGGGGAAAAAATACAGATCACAAAAAAAATAAAGATAATAATCCTAAATTGTTTCATTAAACACTCCAAAGTAAAGCCACTTTTTTTTAATATTCACACAATTTTTTATATGCATCATCCATATCTGATTTTATGGTAAATACATTATCCAGTTTTGTCAGGGAAAGCGCATTTTTCACATTTGTACCCAATCCAGTCAATATAAATTCTTTCTTTTCTTTTTTACTCCATTGAAGTCCTTCCACAAGGGTTGCGATTCCGGAACTGTCCATGAACGAAACCCCTGAAAGGTCTACAATAATCCCTTTAATTCTTTTTGTAAAAAAAGGAATCAGTTTATCACGTAAATCTGGCGAAGAGAACATATCAATTTCACCTTCAACTATGATGACACCAATGTTTTCTTTTTCTTTACTTTTAATTTTAAAACTCATAAGCCCGTCATTTTTTAAAAATATATTTACTGACCAATTCTTCCAGGCTGATGGCAGACTCTGTATCCATCAGAACATCTTTATCTTTCAATAAATCATCAGACCCGCCTGGCGACAATTTGACAAACTTGTCTCCTATAACGCCTTTTGTACGAATAGAAGCGATTGTATCATCTGTAATTTTCGTTCCCTTTTTTATTTCCATCCGTACAAGGGCTTGATCTTCTTCAAGGGTAATTCTTTTCACTTTTCCCACGGGCACCCCGGCAATTTCCACGGAGGCTGCGACCTCAAGACCTTCTATTGATCCAAATTTTGCATCAATCGTAAAGGAATCAGAACCAAACAAATCAACATTGCCCAGGTTAACGGATAGATATACCAGGCAGGCAATACCCACCATCATAAAAATACCCACTGAAATTTCTGTTTTTTTTCCATACATGATGAATAATTTAAATCCTATAGTAATAAAGATGTCAAGATATAATCCACAATAAGAATTGAAAGAGAGGTCAGAACAACGGCATTTGTAGTCGCACGACTCACGCCTTCCGTGGTTGGTTCAGCTGTAAACCCCATAAACGATGCAATCCAGGTTATCAAAAGACCAAAACAAAGAGACTTTAAAATTCCGCCATAAATATCTGTGAATGTTATGGCTGTAACCATCTTCCCTATATATGCGCCTTCATTAACCCCTAATAATTTTACACCGACAAGGTATCCGCCGGCAATGCCGACAAGATCAAAAAAAGCTGTTAAAAGTGGTAGAGAAATGATTCCGGCAAAAATTTTAGGGCTGACCACATATTTTAAGGGATCAATGGCCATCATCTCAAGGGCAGGAAATTGATCTGTAATTTTCATAATACCAATTTCAGCAGTAATGGCAGAACCGGCCCTGCCCGTCACCATCAAGGCACAAAGCACAGGCCCCAACTCCCTGATAATGGAAAGGGCAACCATGACTCCCAGGGCTGCTTCCGCCCCAAACTGGCTGAGCGAATAATATCCTTGAATACCCAGTACCATGCCCGTAAAAAGGGCCGTGACAAAAACAATTAAAAATGATTTTGATCCGACAAATTCGATTTCTTTGATAAGGCGCTTTATTCTGAAAGGTGGAACAAATGCCTGGGAAATGGCAGAAAACAAAAATATGCCGCTCCTGCCAAGAATCTGAAGGCGATTTAAAGTAAAGCGGCCAAGTGTAGCTGTAATCTCCAAAGTGAATCTGCTCCTTTAGTCAAACAATATTTCATCTAAATAATTCTTATCTGTTCGGGTAAAGGGAATGGGGCCTTCAGGCTCCCCATTGATAAACTGTTTCACCCTTAAATCTTTACTGTTTTTTATTTCTTCCACGGTTCCTTCTGCAATAATTTCTCCGGAAAAAAGAATAATAATATTATCTGCAATTCTAAAACAGGATTGGATATCATGGGAAACCACAACAGATGTGATACTCAGCGTCTGGTTGAGATCCATGATAAGCTTGCCAATCACCCCTGTTGAAATGGGATCAAGACCAGATGTGGGCTCATCATAAAATATAATTTCAGGATCCATAACAATGGCACGGGCCAGCCCTACTCTTTTGGTCATCCCGCCTGACAACTGGGAGGGCATCAATTTTCCCGTCCCCCTTAATCCCACCATTTCCAGTTTCATGGTCACGATTGTTTTAATAATATTATCAGCAATTTTTGTATGCTCCCGTAAAGGGAAGGCTATGTTTTCAAAAATATTCAGATAGTTAAAAAGGGCAGAACCCTGGAACAGCATACCCATTTTTTTTCTGATATCGTATAATTTTTTTTTCCCCATGGTTGTCAGGTCCACCCCATTAAAATAAACAGCCCCTGAATCCGGCTTGTCCAATCCTGTAAGCTGCCTTAACAGTGAGGTTTTTCCTGACCCGCTCCCGCCGAGGATAACAGTAACTTTTCCTTTTTCAAAATGACAATTTAAATGATTTGAAACTGTGATGTCACCATATCTTTTTACGAGATTTTCTACTTTGATCATATCTTTTGTTTGTCACCTGTCCGTCAATGTCGTTAACCTAAGAAACGTTATTATTAATCACCATGAAGGACATGAAGCTAATGAAGTTTTTCTTCTTGTTTTTCTTGTTCTTCATGATCTTAATGGTAAAAAATCCTGTGAGTCTCACTATATTCTGTTAAGTTAATGACGTTGATCTGTCTGTTTTTGTGTATTCATAAATAACTTACCGGTTTTGGAGTGTCAACGATAATTACAAAGATTGACAAAACCTGAAAGACTTTATATAAAAATT
>CALGRI010000006.1 GCA_937880875.1 uncultured Pseudomonadota bacterium | reverse complement strand
TTACGTGTGACCTTTAGGTTATCTTTTTTATCCTGGCTTTTTTTATGAGATCTTCGTTCAGGTTAAAATATTTTGTCAGAATCTCCGTGGGTCTTACGTTTCGTTCATTATATTTTTGTAAAACCATTTTAATAGTTTGCAGATCAATAAAAGATATATTTTTAACGGCTTTCCGCAGATCGGTACTTCTTATTTTCTGTTTTTTGCTCAAGTCCTGGACAATAAATTCGGGCAAACTCAAAAAAGCAGCCACTCGTTCTTTTTCAAGACAGAAATCAGAAAATTTAATGATATATGAAGAGGTGTCCGTGTTTTTTCCCTTGAGCCGGTTAAAGGTTTTGCATCCTGTGATGCAAAGGCCTTCAGGAAGTGTCTTGTTTAAGCAGTCAATAATTGTATTGGGCGCCATGTCCTTTTCAAGGTAGATAAAAAGAATCTCTTCTTCACTTTCCATTCCAACGGGCAGGGCATTGTCAAATGAAAGCTGCATTAAAGGGTTAAATCCTTGTGAATATTTGGCAACTAACCCGGCCCTTTTTATGGCTCTGTTAAAAATGGTGGCAAGTTCAAGGTGTCCGAAAAACCTTGCTTTTTCAAGTTTTGAAAAGGATAATTCAAATTTTTTAAATGCATCATCCGGTATTCTTTTTAATTCGGCACCCTGGATGAGATCGGTTTTTTGGATTTCGTACAGCACTGGTTTTATTCGTTTAAAATCACAGACACCGCATCCCGTGCAGTCATTTTCTCTGCAGTCAGGTGTGAGTGATGCTTGTTTGGCTTTTTGAAATTCTTTTTTTAAAAAATCAGGCAATACCCCTGAATCAATTACATCCCAGGGAAGGGGTTCTGCTTCATCCCGCCTACGAGACGTATAAAACAAGGGATCAATTCCGGTTTCTTCAAAGGCCTTTTGCCATAATGAAAAATCAAACTTATCGTTCCAACCATCTAGGCGGCATCCTTGTTCAAAAGCCGCTACCAGAAGCTTTGACAATTTTCTGTCACCCCTGGCCCAAACGCCCTCAACCAGACTCATCTCAGGACTTTGCCATTTGAGATTGAGTTTTTTGTGCCTTAAATTGTCTTTTAAATATTGCAGTTTTTCCTTTGTCTCATCCAGAGTTATCTGTGCGCATCGTTGAAAAGGGGTATGGGCTTTGGGAATAAAAGTGTTTGCACCGACGTTAATGATTGTTTTGCCTTTGGCATAGGTTGACGCCAGTCGTTTGGAAAGACTGCAGATGGCCTCTATGTCCTCGGATGTTTCAAAGGGAAGCCCCATCATAAAATAGAGTTTGATGTTTTTCCAGCCAAGGTTGAATGCATTTTCAATAGTTGCTGTAATGCTTTCTTCCGTCAGGTTTTTATTGATGATATCTCTCAAACGCTGAGTTCCGGCCTCCGGGGCAATGGTAAATCCGGTTTTTCTGACCTTTTTTATAATATTCATCAGTTCCGGGGTCAATTTTTCCGCTCTTATGGAAGGAAGGGATATGGCATTGCAATATCCCTGGCTCAGATCAAGCAGCCGTTCCATTAATTGGGGCAGATTTGAATAATCCCCTGTGGAAAGGGATAAAAGAGAGATGTCGGAATGTCCCGTTGTTTTTAAAGAGGTGTGTGCAATTTCTATCAGGTCTTCCAATGATCGTTCCCTGATGGGCCTGTATATCATGCCGGCCTGGCAGAAGCGGCATCCCCTTGAACACCCCCTGGCGATCTCCAGCCGCAGCCTGTCATGGATGGGTTTGCCAAAGGGAAGAATCGGAGATGTTGGGAAATTATCTTTTGTAAGAGCAGGCAGAAAGGCTCTTTTAACAATTTTATAATCTTCAAATACGGGGGAGAGTGTTTGAATTCCATTCCCGTCATATTTCGGCTCAAAAAATGAAGGCACATAGACCCCGTCTATTTTTGACAAAAGTTTGAGCAGGGTCTTTTTTTGACCATCCCCCTGTTTCTTGAATTCAATAACCTGGTTTGAAATTTGAACGGCAACCTCTTCACCATCTCCGATAACAAAGGCATCAAAAAAATCAGCCAAAGGTTCAGGGTTGAATGCGCAGGGTCCCCCTCCAATTATAAGGGGAAAGGTATTTTCGCGTTCCCTTGAATAAAAGGGGATATGGGACAGGCTGAACATGGCTAAAATATTGGTAAAGTTCAACTCATAAAGCAGGCTGATTCCAATGATATCAAAGTTTTTTAATTGCCTTTGGGATTCCATGGATAAACAGGGAACTTTTTTTTCCAAAAGATAGGCTTCCATGTCCGGGGCAGGCATGAAAAATCGTTCTGCCGCAATATTTTCCTGTTTGTTTAAAATGGAATAGAGAATCTGCAGTCCAAAATGGGAGGTTCCGATTTCATAAAGATCTGGGAAGACCAGGGCAAAGGTCAGCGCTACTTTTTTCAGGTCTTTTTTAACAGCATTGATCTCATTGCCGGTATATCGTGTCGGTGTCTGGACCAGTGCAAGGATATCTTGATAAATTTGTTTATGCATGATAGTGAAATTTTAAAAACTAATCTTTAAATAAATGTAAGTTGGCTACAATTAGCTACAATCAAATTTTTTAATATATTATTTTTTGCAGGATAAATCAATGAAAAGAACAAAAATCAATGTGCTGTTAGCGTTTGAGAAAACCCCTGGAGAAATTATTATCAAAGGCTGGGTCCGAACCAGACGGAATTCAAAAGAATTTTGTTTCATGGAGATTAATGACGGGTCATGCCTTAAAAACATTCAGATTATTGCAAACAAGAATCTGAAAAATTATTCACAGATAGAAACCATTACCACGGGCACTTCAATAGCTGTTGCCGGACAGCTTGTTGAGTCTCCGGGAGAAGGCCAGAAATGGGAAGTCCAGGCTTCAGATATTGAAATTATACATATGGCACAGGAATCCTATCCCCTTCAGAAAAAGAGACATTCAGATGAATTTTTAAGAACAATTGCCCATTTAAGACCCAGGACAAACAAGTATGGCGCCATCTTTCGGCTCAGGTCAGAGATGGCATTTGCCATTCACAAATTTTACAGGGAAAAAGGATTCAGGTATCTGACCGCCCCTGTGATTACCGGATCTGATGCTGAAGGTGCCGGTGAAATGTTCAGGGTAACCAACCTTGATCCTGAGATGGTTAAAAAACAAGGCAAAATGGATTTTAAAGAAGATTTTTTTGGCCAGGAAGCAAACCTGACTGTTTCAGGCCAGTTGTCTGCTGAAATGTTTGCCCTTGCCTTAGGAGATGTCTATACCTTTGGCCCGACATTCAGGGCGGAAAACTCCAATACCAGCCGGCATGCGGCAGAGTTCTGGATGCTGGAACCGGAAATGGCGTTTTGCGACTTAAAAGAGAACATGGATCATGGCGAGGAACTGGTTAAATATCTCACACAGCATGCCATAAATGAGTGCAGCGAGGATATGAACCTTTTCACAAGCTTTGTGGATAAATCATTACCCAAACTCTTTGATATCCTTTTGAACACACAATTCGGCAGGATTTCCTATACCAAGGCTATTGAAATTCTGCTTAAATCCAAACAGAAGTTTGAATTTCCAGTTGAATATGGAACGGATCTGCAATCAGAACATGAACGTTTTCTGGCAGAGGTTTATTTTAAGAAACCCATTTTTCTCACGGATTATCCAAAGGAAATCAAGCCCTTTTACATGCGGTTGAATGATGATGGAAAAACCGTTGCAGCAGTAGATCTTCTTGTTCCCAGAATCGGGGAACTCATCGGGGGCAGCCAGAGGGAAGAGCGAGTATCCGTGCTGGAAAAAAGAATGGAAGATTATAACCTGCCAATGGAAGATTATTGGTGGTACCTGGATTCCAGAAAATTTGGTTCTGTGCCGCATTCAGGATTTGGCATGGGGTTTGAGAGATTTTTAATGATGATTACAGGGATCAATAATATCAGGGACGTCATACCTTTCCCAAGGACTCCGGGCAGCATTGATTTTTAAAGGCCGATGAATAAACCATACTATTTTTATCTCGGGGTGGTTACCAAAATTCTTGATGCCATGGGGAATGGTGCCCAAAATGTCAGTCTGTCCCTGGATCTGAATCTGTCTGAAAAAGTATGGCAAATTGAGGCAGACAGGCTGATCCTTGATAATGATACGTTTATTGATATGAAAAAGCTTGAGCCCCTATCCTCATTTAAAAATAAAATTTTTATCTTTCAAAATAAAGAGTTGACCCCTGTGGAAGTTCGAAGCGACGGGTATTATAAACTGGTACCCACTGCCGGTGCACCAACCCTGGAAATCAACGGAATCAAGATGCATCGATCTAAAGATATTGATCCCTTAACCGATGCAAAATTAAAGACACAGCTGGTTGTCACAGCAAACGATCAGGTCTTGGATACCTGTGGCGGACTTGGGTATTCAGCCCTGTTTGCTTTAAAGGCCGGGGCCAGAAAAGTTATTTCAACGGAAAAAAGCCTGGCCGTTATAAAAATACGCAATTTAAACCCCTGGATGAAAACGGTTGAAGACGGGCGGCTGGAACTGATTCATACAGATATCACAAAAGAGATCCACAGGTTTGAAAATAAACAATTTGACAGCGTGATTCATGATCCGCCACGGTTTACTTCAGCTACGGGGGATCTTTATGGGAAAAAATTTTATGATGCGCTTTTCAGGGTAATGGCGTCCCATTCAAAACTGTTTCACTATACGGGCAGCCCTAAAAAAATAAAACAAAAGGATAATTTCATAAAAAATACCATGAAAAGGCTTGAACATTCAGGGTATAAAGAGATATGTTTTTATGACAACCTTCAGGGGATTTATGCTCAAAAGCATTGAATTTAAATATGGAAAAGGTTTTTATGCTATTGAGGTGCCGGAGAATGCAGATATTTTAAGCATCCGGGAACCTGAGTTTCATATCACTCTGGAAAAGTTTGCAGATGATTTTTCTTTGCACCTGCCCAAAAATATTTCTGACTATAAGGCTGTTTCCATTGTAGTGGCAGACAAGACAAGGCTTTGTGATTATAAGACGTACCTGCCATGGGTTCTTAATATCCTCCATCAAAAAGGAATAGAAAACCGGCATATTCAATTTTTCATCGCCTATGGCACCCATTCAAGACAAAGTGATGAAGAGAGCCTGACAGCCTATGGAGATATATATCAAAAATACAGGTTTATTCATCCTGACTGCAATGATAAGAGTCTTTTCACATATCTTGGTAAAACCGAACGCGGCACAATGGTTCATGTACGAAAAGATATTCTTGAAAGTGATCTGATCATTACTTTTGGCGCTCTTTCCCATCACTATTTTGCCGGATATGGAGGCGGCAGAAAATTGCTGTTCCCTGGACTGGGGTATAAACCTGATATTTATCAGAACCACTCGCTTTTTCTTGATCAAGAGTTAAAAAAACTAAGCCCTGGGTGCCAGCCCGGAAATCTTGAAGATAATCCATTGGCCGAGGATTTAAAACAAATTGATGATATGATTGAAACCCAAAGGGTGTCAATTCATGGGATTCTTGACTCAAAGGGCCGGGTGTGCAGGCTTACTTGCGGAAATACCTATGATGATTTTTTAAGGGCATGCAAAGGTCTTGATTCTTTTTATAAAGCTGGTATCAAAAAACAATATGAATTTGTCATCGCCTCCTGCGGAGGATTCCCAAAAGACATTAATTTTATCCAGGCCCATAAGGCCATTAATAACGCGGCCATGTTTGTAAAGGACAAAGGCAGCCTGATTGTTCTTGCCGAGTGCATTGACGGCATTGGATCTGACACCTTTATGGAGTATTTTAATAATCAGGATTTTGCCCGGGCCTTTGATATTTTAAAGACAGATTATAAAGGCAACGGAGGCACTGCATTATCCATGATGGCAAAAACAGGCCGGATAAATATTTTTCTAAAAACAGCCCTGGATGATAAAAGCTGCCATAAAATAGGGGTAACAAAAATAAAAATAAATATTATACAGCCCCTTGTTAAGGAATTTAAAAAGGATATGGCCTGCATTGAAAATGCAAGTTTATTGATCAGATAATATTAGTCAG
>CALGRI010000005.1 GCA_937880875.1 uncultured Pseudomonadota bacterium | reverse complement strand
CCGATGTCTAAATTTCATGATGAATCCGGCTGTCAAGCTATACTGTCAAAAACCTGCAAGCCGGTGAGTACCCAGACGTATACCGTCAATCTCGGCGAAAAAACCGTGGATCTTGGTGACGGCAGTCTCGTAATAGCGGCTATTACATCATGCACAAACACATCAAATCCATCTGCCATGATAGGGGCCGGTCTTCTGGCGAAAAAAGCCGTTGAAAAGGGAATAAAGACAAATCCTGTAGTAAAAACTTCCTTTGCTCCCGGATCTCGTGTCGTTGTAGATTATCTGATCGACGCAAATCTCATGCAGTACCTTGAAGCGCTGGGATTTCATGTGGCGGGTTTTGGATGCACAACCTGCATCGGAAACAGCGGCCCTCTCAACCCTGAGATTGAAAAGGCCATCGTTGCTAACGATCTGACTGTTGCATCTGTTCTTTCGGGTAATAGAAATTTTGAGGCAAGAATACACCAGAGTATCAAGGCAAACTACCTGGCTTCCCCCATGCTGGTGATTGCTTTTGCCCTTGCCGGAAGAATTGATATTGATTTAACTAAAGAGCCGGTCTCGTTTGATAAAAAGGGAGATCCGGTCTATCTCGAAGATTTATGGCCGTCATCGCAGGATATTGAAATGCTTGTAAAAAATCATGTGAAACCGGAATTTTATCAAAAAGAATATGCCAGGATTTTTGACGGTGATCAGTTGTGGCAGGATCTTGGCATTACGAAAAGTACGACATTTGCATGGGATACACATTCCACATATATCAGAAAGCCTCCCTATTTTGACAACTTTACCTCCGGGTTAAAAAGGCCTTCCGATTTAAAGAACGGTCATGCACTTTTGATGCTGGCGGATACCGTTACTACCGATCACATATCACCGGCCGGGGCTATTCCCGAAGATTATCCTGCTGGAAAACACCTGATTGATCATGGTGTTGAGAAGGGAAACTTTAATTCATACGGGTCCAGAAGAGGCAACCATGAAATCATGATTCGGGGCACCTTTGGCAATATAAGGATAAAAAATAAACTTGTATCGCCCAAAGAGGGCAGTTTTACAATAAAATTTCCGGGCCAAGAGGAAATGTTTATCTATGACGCGGCCATGTCATATATGGACCAGGGCATTCCATTGATTGTGATGGGGGGAAAGGAATACGGAACCGGTTCGTCGAGGGACTGGGCCGCTAAAGGAACCGGCCTTCTGGGAATAAAAGCTGTGATTGTTCAGTCGCTTGAACGTATCCACAGAAGCAACCTTGTAGGAATGGGTGTCTTACCGCTGGTATTTAAGGAGAATGAAAGCTGGGAAAGCCTCGGACTGGATGGGTCGGAAACCTTTTCCATCACCGGAATTGAAAACATGGAGCCGCGGAAAGTTTTACAGATAAAAGCCGTAAAGAAAGGCGGTGGTGAAATTATATTTGAAGCAACCGCAAGACTCGATACCAGAGTCGATGTAGATTATTTTAAAAACGGTGGCATTTTGCCCTATGTACTGAGAAAGATCATGAGCACAATACCGCATTGGGCAGGGATATAGCCGTGAGAAATTCCTTATAAAGGCCTCCTCTATCTAATTTGAAGTATGGAAAATCTGTTAACCTGGGAATTTCAAATATCGTTATTTGACAATCGGATAACTATTTTTAGCCCAATCGGCAATCCCGTGTCTGAGATTGAAGATTTTATTGAATCCGGCATCAATCAAAATCTTTGAGGCCACGGTACTTCTGTTTCCAGTTGCGCAATAAATCAATATTGCATTGTTTTTATGGATATCCAATTCACTGATGCGCTTCTGAAACTCCTGAACAGGAATCAAAATTGAATTTTCAAGATGTCCCATTGCATACTCCCGCGGAGTTCTGACATCAAGAATAAGTGGTTTGTCAGTCTTGATATACGCCTCCGCATCTTTGGATGATAACGCCTTGGAGCTTGCCTGCTGGTATTCTATTACTATGATCTGCCCTTTGATAGACTTGATCTGAAAAGGATAGGTGCCGGTCTGTTTCATCTTGAAGTACGAAGTAGTTTTAAGATCGTGAGTCAGCTGTTTTTTTTCTTTCAGCGTTGGAAAAACTGCAATAGATTCACCTATCTTTTCCGGTAGTCTGAATTTTATATAATCACCACGATATACTGCAAATTTTTGAATCCCCTGACTCGTATCAAGATTTAAAATACGGTATCCATCCTCGACCTCGCTTAATACTTTGTCTTCCGATGAGTATGAAAGGTCAATAAATAAAGCATTGAATGCAAAGACTGATAACAAGATTACCAGGAGCCATTGTTTGTGTTTCATTTTTAAAATATCCTCTCTAAAAGTTTGTTGCAAATTTGGAAAAAATAACGCTTAAAAGATATTCCCTTATAACCATAATTATTTTATGTGTTCTCCTGGGTGCCACTTTATAGCAAGCATTGTGATATCATCACTCTGGGGAGCATCTCCAGTAAATGCAAACAGATCTGTTTTAATTAAAAAGGGTAAACCCCCGGCTTTGCCGGGGAGACTCCCAGAGTTTGACAATTCCGGGAATATACGAAAGTCTCTTATAAAGTGAACCGCTCAAAGATCACAA
>CALGRI010000004.1 GCA_937880875.1 uncultured Pseudomonadota bacterium | reverse complement strand
CCAGAAAGATTGTTGAAAACACCAATCATATTCTGTCTTTTGAGCTGCTTTGCGCAGCCCAGGCAGCAGATATCAGGGGTGTTGACTTATTAAGCCCTGCTGGAAAAATCATGCACAAAGCAGTACGTGAAACCCTTGAATACATGGATTATGATAAGGTTTATATTGACGATCTTGAAGCACTCAAAGCCCGAATTGAATCAGGTGAATTTGTTGAAAGGGTTGAAAAAGAGGTTGGAGAACTTTTGATAGTTCATACTAAAGAATAATGAAGGGGTCAGGCTTGCGTTTGTTGAATAATAAACGCAAGCCTGATCCCACTCAAATATGTTAACTCTGAAAGTTGAGTCAATAACCAAGGACGACACCATGATTGAAAAAAAAACTGGGACGGAAAAACAAATTAGCATTGAACAACAAATTGAAAAGAGAATTGCAGATGCCTATAAGGAAAAGTTTCCAGTTTCCAAAGCGCATCATGAACGACTGATCAATTATATTCCCGGTGGTGCAACCAGAAGCCTGAGTTATTTTAAACCCTATCCCATTCATATTGATTATGGACAGGGGGCCTATGTTTATACCCATGAAGGCCATAAGCTTTTTGATGTCACCAATGCCTATGGTGCCATTGTCCATGGCCATGGGGACCCGGATGTTGTCAAGGCTGTTTCAGAAGGTATTGCAAGAGGTTCCCAGTACTCTACCCCTACAAACGGGCAGTATAAACTAGCCAAGCTTTTATGTGAAAGGATACCCGGATTTGACCGGGTCAGGTTTGTAAATTCCGGAACAGAAGCCACTTTGTTTGCCTTGAGAACCGCAAGGGCATACACAAAGAAAGACAAGATCCTGAAAATGGTCGGGGGATTCCACGGAACCCATGACTGCGTAGCCGCATCCACAAAAAAGAACGTCATCACCGCAGGGATTCCCAAAGGCATGACCGAAGACATGCTGGAAGTTCCATTTAATGATTTCCATGCCCTTGAACGAGCGGTAAAGGAAAATGCGGATCAACTGGCTGCTGTCATCATGGAGCCCTTTCTTGGTGCGGGTGGTGTTGTGCTGCCAGAGCCGGGATATCTTGAGCATGTGCGCAAAGTGACATTGGATAATAATGTTCTGCTGATTTTTGATGAGATTTTTTCTTACAGGGTCCATACGGGTGGGTGCCAGACGCTTTATGGTGTTATTCCTGATCTGACAACGGTTGGAAAGGTTGTGGGTGGGGGGCTTCCCATTGGTGTGTTTGGCGGTAAAAAAGAAATTATGAATATCTTTTGCCATGAAAGCACACAAAGACCATTATACCATTCCGGAACATTTAACGGGTATGAAACAGTGATGCAGGCAGGATATGCAGCCTTGTCCAAATATGATGAAGCAAGTGTAACCTATATTAATAAATTGGGAGATCAATTCCAGAAGGGTCTTTTGGAAAGTTTTAAAGCCAATGGATTAAATATCCAGTCCAACCAGATTGGATCGTTGCTGAATCTGCATTTTGTCAATGAACCGATCACAACGGCGGAGCAGGTCTTAAAATCAGAAGAACAGCTTCACACGCTGATGCACCTGTCCTTGCTGAACAAAGGGATTTTCACAATTCCCAGGGGATTATTTATCCTTTCTACCATAATGACAGAACAGGAAATTGATCATCTGATCAATAAAATCGATGAAACATTAAAAGAATTGTTGCCATTGATTAAAGAAAAATATAACCACTTACTATTGTAATGGGTTTAACGTAACAAAATTCCAGTAAAAGGAAATAAATGGTCCTGGATAAAATTGACAAACAGATTTTAAATACACTTCAAGAAAATGGAAAAACAACAAATTCCAGTTTGTCTAAGATTGTCGGAATCTCAGCCCCTGCAACCCTTGAAAGGGTAAAACGACTGGAGCTTGCAGGAGTGATTTCTCATTTTACAGCTGTAATTGATCCTGAAAAAATCGGGTTTACCATTATGGCCATGGTCAATATCAGCTTAAGCCTGAGTAGTCTTTCATCTGTGGCCAACATAAAGGAAAAATTTGCTGAGCTGGATGAAGTCATTCAATGCTACCAGATTGCCGGTGCAAATGACTTTATCTTAAAGGTGATTGCAAAAGATATTAAAGCCTATGGTCAGTTTATGAACATGAAGCTCACCCAGATAGAAGGTATTCAGGTCATTAAATCTTCTTTTGTGATTGATAATGTCAAGGATAAGAAAATGTTTGTTCTTGATTTAAATGAGGAATATGTAGTGTAATTGATAATAAAATTTTTCAACAGGAGAATTAAAAAATGGATAATAAAATAATCATCACAGCAGCCGTTACCGGATCTGTTCATATTCCAACCATGAGTGATTACCTCCCCATAACTCCTGACCAGATTGTGGAGGATGCGGTAAAAGCACATGAGGCAGGCGCTGCCATTGCCCATATCCATGTCAGAAATCCTGAAAACGGATTGCCCGTATCAGATCCGGCTCTTTTCATGGAAGTATGTTCAAAGATCAAGGCCAGATGTAATATGATATTGCTTCCCACCACAGGCGGTGGCATGAATCAGACCACTGAGGAAAAACTGATCCCTATCAAGCAGTTAAGGCCTGAAATGTGTTCTTTTGATCCGGCCCCTTTTAATTTTGGTATTTTCCAGATAGCAGGCCGGTTTAAAGAATTTAAACATGAATGGGAAAAAGATTATCTTGAACTGTGTAAAAATGTCACCTTCAGACCCACCTTTAACGATGATATGATCTATGGAAAAACTTTTCTTGAAATTGATACCAAACCAGAACTTGAAATTTATGAGCTGGGCCATATTTCCTATGTCAAATGGCTGTTTGAAGAGAATCTTTTAAAAGCACCTGCACATCTTCAGTTTGTATTCGGTCCCATGGTGGGCTGGATGACTCCTTCAGTCAAACATCTGGTGCTGATTTATGATGAGGCAAAGGAAGTTCTTGGGGAAGAAAATTTTACCTGGTCCGTTGCAGCCGGAGGAAGATATCAGATTCCCATTACCACAACGGCCATGGCAATGGGTGCACAAAATGTAAGAGTCGGACTTGAAGATTCAATTTATGCCGGCAAAGGCATCATGGCAAAAGCAAGTGCGGATCAGGTGGGTATGATAAAAAGGATTGCAAAGGAAATGAGCCTTGTGCCTGCAACATCAGATGAGGCAAGACAGATTCTTGGATTAAAAGGATTGGATAAAGTCAATTTTTGAGAAAGGAGGTCATCGTTGAATTATTCAGGTTATGCTTCAATTCATGCTCGGCACATTCCTGACAA
>CALGRI010000003.1 GCA_937880875.1 uncultured Pseudomonadota bacterium | reverse complement strand
TTTATTTTGAGATAATATTTTCAGGTTTGAACAAAAATCAAGTTGGTCTCCAATATGCTTTAATGGAATCTTGATTGATTTGGTTATATCTTTTCCTATATAGTGGGATTTCCCTTCTGTAATATCAGCTGTGCTGCTAAATTTGAATATCAGTCAACATCAATTAAAAGGAGAAAATTCATGCCAGATGCGAGAAAGATTAAAATAATATTAATCCGTCAACCGACCCTGGAAGGAGCCGGGGTCCACTTGAATCGAGTATTCGGATTCAATGAAGCCCCAACATTTGATCCTTTTCTTATGTTGGACGATTTTCGGTCTGATACCCCCGAACATTATCTGAAAGGGTTTCCCTGGCATCCCCACCGGGGTATCGAAACCATCACCTATGTCATGAAAGGAGACGTGGAACACGGTGACAGCCTGGGCAACAAGGGTATTATTTCCTCTGGGGATGTGCAGTGGATGACCGCAGGAAGTGGTATTGTCCACCAGGAAATGCCTAAAGGAGATGCGACCGGATCTATGCACGGCTTTCAGCTGTGGGCAAATTTACCTGCATCCCAGAAAATGATCCGCCCGAAATACCGGGATATTACTGCATGTAAAATTCCTGAGGTCCGAGTGCAGAACGGGGTTCGAGTCAAAGTAATTGCTGGTAATATTAATGGGGCACGAGGCCCCATGGATGACGTTGTTATTGATCCGGAATTTCTGGACTGTACTGTGCCAGCAGGGCAATCCTTTACCCATAAAGTTGATCCATCTTATACCGCCTTTATTTATGTGATCGGCGGCAAAGGGTCAACTGACAATAAGGCTATAGAGAATGGCAATCTGGTCCTTTTTGAAAGCGGGGATCATTTATCAGTAAACGCTTCTGATAAACCCCTGAAGTTTTTGCTACTCACTGGCAAGCCTTTAAAGGAGCCAGTGGCCTGGAGAGGTCCAATTGTCATGAACACCCAGGAGGAATTAACTATTGCCTTTCAGGAGTATCAGGACGGCACATTTATTAAAACAAAATAATACCCATTATAAATATCTGATCATCGGATTATTGAATATAAAACGATTATTTTTTTCGAAATATTTATTTGAAAAATCCGGTTACTCTCCAATAAAAAATAATGGGAGTTTGATTTTTTTGATTTTGGATTTTCTCGTATAATTGAATTTCAAATCTGAAACTGAAAAATTTATCCATGCCATATCCTGCATCATGGCAAATCTCAAAAAGCCCGGACTGGTGGATGAAGCGCTCGGTAACTTGTCGAATTTGACTCCTGA
>CALGRI010000002.1 GCA_937880875.1 uncultured Pseudomonadota bacterium | reverse complement strand
TGTTGTCATGATAATTTCCTTTTTTTAAATATGATTTTATTAAAAATAACTTTTCCGAACCTCTTCTTCAAATTTTTCAATCTGGCTTTCCAGACCCACAACATGTTCAACGGGAACCACAAAGGCAATGCCTGTGCCAGGTTTGTCAAATTTTCCTGCTGTTTTGATAACATCCAGAATTTTTGTAACCAGATGCTCTTCGATAAGGAGCAGGATAATGTCGGTCTGTGCCTCCAGGGAAAGGCCAAAAAAGGTTTTTGCCTCCTTGATGCCCGTTCCCCTGCCGGGAATAATGGTGGCTCCCGTGGCACCGGCACCTTTTGCCGCATCAACGATGGTATCAGTGATATCCGCCTTTACCGAGGCTAAAATAAGTTTAAAGCGCATTTTTTTTCTCCATTAGTTTTATTTTTCGGTGAGTAACCCAGTTGGTAAACTGGGCATATCCCAGGACTGTGATAATTGGGAAAAGACTGGCAAAAGCAATAAGGCCAAAGCCGTCCAGGGCAGGATTACGGCCCGGCACAGTTGCGGACAATCCTAATCCCAGGGCTGCTACCAATGGCACTGTAACTGTTGAAGTTGTTACTCCGCCGGAATCATAGGCCAGGGCAATGATATTTTTCGGAGCAAATATGGTCTGCACAATAACAATCATATAGCCCGCAAGAATGTAAAGATAAAGAGGGGTGCCAGTGACAATGCGGAATGTACCAAGACTTATTCCAAAGGCAACCCCAAAGGCAACGGTTATTCTTAAACCCCATTGTTTGATGGTGCCTGCTGATACCTCGCTTGCTTTAAATGCCACAGCAATGAGGGAGGGTTCAGCAATGGTGGTGGCAAATCCGATCATGGCAGCAAAGAGATATACCCAGCCATAGGCTTTCCAGTCGGCATGTTCTGCAACTTCCCCGGTTCCGTAAATAAAGGCAGGATCAGATAATTGGGTTGCCATGATCTTTCCCAGAGGAAAAAGTGCTTTTTCAAGACCTGCCAGAAACAGGGCAAGACCTATGACAACATAGATGCCCCCGACAATGAGACGGCGAAGATGGGGAATGGGCTGGCGCAGAACCAGGAGCTGAAAACCGACAATGAGAATAATAATCGGCAGCACATCTCTTATTGTAGCAAGCAGTATTTTGCTGAACTCATATATGAATTCCACTGAAACCGGCCCCTTTATATCAAAAAATTATAAGTCCATACCCCATGACAAATATCATGGGAAGAAGAGAAGCAAAAGCGATAAGTCCAAAGCCATCCACAAGCGGGCTTCTTCCCCGGATGGATGAGGCAAGTCCCACCCCTAAAGCTGCAACCAGAGGGACAGTGATGGTGGATGTGGTAACCCCACCGGCATCATAGGCAATCCCGATAATCTCTTTGGGGGCAATGATTGTCATCAGCATTACAACAACATACCCGCCAATGATTAGATAATGGATGGGCCAGCCCCGGAGAATACGCATGACACCTATGAGGATGGCAAGTCCCACTGAAAAAGCCACTGATATGCGAAGTCCAAAGGCATATTGACTTAACGATTCCTTTCCCGGGTCAATAAGACCTCCCTGGCCGGCAATTTCTGCAGCTTCAGGCCACGGCAATGAGGGCAGGCTCTGCCACCGTGGTTGAGAATCCCAGGGCAAAGGCAAAGCAGAGCAGCCAGAAGATGCTGCCCTTCCTGGCCAGGGCATGGGCCATGGATTCACCAATGGGAAACAGGCCCATTTCCAACCCCTGAACAAACAGAGTAAGACCGG
>CALGRI010000001.1 GCA_937880875.1 uncultured Pseudomonadota bacterium | reverse complement strand
TTTGCTGTCGGGATGTGGCTCAGTCTGGTAGAGCACAGCGTTCGGGACGCTGGGGCCGGAGGTTCAAATCCTCTCATCCCGACCAGCTAAAATCAAAGATCGACCAGCTAAAATCCCCGACCAAATAAAATCAAAGATCGAAAAATTCGATATCAACTCTTTCCTTTAACATTCCCTGGTCAAGAAGAGAATCAAAAAACAAGGCCATTGCTTTTATTTTTTTATCATCAAGATCACAATACAGCAGATCAAAATATTCTTTTACCATGGATCTCTCAAGGCCCAATTTATTTTTTCCTGCTTCAATCACCTTGTCAATATTGCGATACCCCAAGTCTTTTGATGCCAATAACAATTTATGGATTTCTTTTACCAGGGACGGGTGTTTAGCGGCAAAAGAACGTCTCACAACCCAGACGGCAAATACAAAGGGAAGCTTTGTCATATCATACCAAAGCTGGCCCAGGTCTATACAATATTCAAAAATTTGACCCCAGGGGTGTACAAGTGCTGCATCGCCTATAACCAGGGCGGCATCAACAGAATTGGAAATCTGCTGATAATTGTTTGTGGGCCCGACTTCAAATATGGGAGAAACCTTTTTCCTGCGAAATATCATTTTCAGAAAAGCTGCTGCCGAGGCAGACTCCTGGGAGAACATCACCTTTTTACCGTCAAGGTCATCAATGCTGTAATTGCTGGCCAGGATAACACTCATAACCCTGCCGTTACAGGATATAGAAAGATCGGGAAGCAATAAAAATTCTTGGTGATTCATGGCATAAAATGCCGCAGACACAGGGCTTATTTTTATCTGCCCGGTTTTTATTTTTTGATTTAAAACAGCAGGCACATCTGATACCATTTTCAACCAGGGAGGCAAAAGGCCGTGATCAAGGCCAAAGTAGACAGGAGCATCATTAATATAAGAGATTTTCCCTATATTTACTTTTTTTTCATTCATTGGAAATTATTCTTTGTAAAAGATTTTTTTTATTCAATCCCTCAAGGGATCGATACAAAAATTGAGCTTTTTTCCCCTTTGAAAGTGTACCCGTCAAATGTTCAACACCCAGGGCACTTGCACCATTTATGGTTCCCATGGCAACAATTGTTTCAGGATCAAGCCCGTGGTAATGCTTTTGTACAAAAGCCATTTCATCTATAATATTTAATGAGGCGCAACTTGCAAGGCTGTCTGTTCCCAGTGCGGGTTGTATGCCCTTTTGGATCATAAGTTCAATATCAGGCAGTTTTTTATGCAGATTCCAATTGCTCCTGGGACAGACGCAGACCTTTGTCTTTGACCTGGCAAGCAGGTCCATATCCTTTTCATTTACGTTTAACAGATGAACTGCAAGGGTTGAAGAATCCAGAAGCCCCATGTCATAGACATAGGAGACAGGTGTTTTTGATCCAATATCCCAGGATGAAAAGTCAATCCCCCGAGCCGTCAAAAAATCAGCCCAGGCTCCTTTTTTGCCATGGATAAACTCTGATTCATCATCTGATTCTGCCACATGGATGGAAAAGGGCAGTTGTTTTGATGTGGCAATTTTTTTTAATGCTTTGAGCAATTGCGGAGAAGATGTGTGAGGGGCATGGCCTGCAACGGAAAATGAAACAGACTCATTTTTCCGGACAAAAACAGCAGGGATGTCTGATCCCAGAAACTCATGAAAACAAACACCTTTTAAACCAGAATCTTCCATAAGGGGCCCTGTAATTCCCAGGGTTGAAATATCCCCCACATAAAGAGTGCCGGATTGTAATAAATCCTGAACAGAATTCCGGGCTTCTTTAATCAGTTTTTCTTTGCCCATAGCCTCTCTTTTTTCCAAAAGCATTTTAACCCAGGGTTGAAATCCCTTATTAAAGGGCAGATGATTTTTTAAGGCAGACAACTCCAGGTGTAGGTGTGCATTCACAAATGGGGGCATTAAAACGCCCGGGCCATGATCAATACTCTTTTCTTTTGGCCGGCCTTTGTGGACACCACAAATAAACCCGTTTTCAATTTCAAGATGTCCATTCTCAATAAGGGTGAAAGCATCCTTCATTATCCAGCCTGCGCAGTGGAGTTCTCTTTTATTGCAGTCTTTAATACAGTTAATATTTTTAAAATTCCGGGTCATAGCAGATTATAATAGCAGTCCCGCTGCCTTGGTTCAAAGCCTGCCTTTGTAATCAATCGTGTCAGTTCTTCTTTGGAAAGCATAAAGTCAACCCCTGCAGAAGCTACAACATTTTCTTCAATCATGGTGGAGCCCATGTCATTTGCACCGAAAAAAAGTGCTGTCTGGGCAATTTTATCTCCCTGGGTCACCCAGGATGCCTGGATATTATCAATATTATCAAAAAACAACCGGCTTATGGCCAATACCCTCAGGTATTCCACGGCCGTCTTCTTTTTGACGGCAATCTTTGTATTGTCCGGCTGAAAGGTCCAGGGAATAAAGGCTGTAAAACCATGGGTTTCATCCTGGAGGCTTCTGAGCTTATCCATGTGCTCAAAAATATGGAAATCTTTTTCAATATGCCCGAACATCATAGTAGCACTGGACCGCATTCCCTGTAGATGGGCCTGTCGCATCACTTCAAGCCATTCTTCTGAAGAGCACTTGTTTGGAGACACTTTTTTTCTGATATCATCACACAAAATCTCTGCACCCCCGCCCGGAATAGACGAAAGGCCTGCCTTTTTTAAAATCAACAGGGTCTGGGCAATGGACAGAGAAGATTTTTTGGCAATAAAATCAATTTCAGGAGGGGAAAATCCATGAATATGAATATCAAAATTTTCTTTAATATAGGTTAACAAATCAATATAATAATCAAGGTCAAGATCGGGGTGCATGCCACCCTGCAAAAGAATCTGGGTTCCGCCAAGTCTTAAGGTTTCCTGAATTTTATCAAACAGATCCTGTTTTGAAATAACATACCCCTTACCCTTGTCTGGAGTTTCAAAAAATGCACAAAACCTGCAGCCCGAAACACAGATATTGGTATAATTAATATTTCTGTCCACAACATAGGTGACAATTTTATCCGGGTGATAATAAAACCGTTTCTGGTTTGCAAGACTTGCCAGGGTCAAAAAATCAGCCTGCCTGAACAATACCAGGCCTTCATTGATATCTATTCTCTGATGGGCAATTACTTTTTCAATAATTTGATGTAAACTATCCATTCTGGTCTTTCAACTCTTTAATGGGATGATAAAAAGAATCCCGTTCAACAGGTTCAAACCCGGCTTTTGTGATCATGTCCTCCATCTGCTCCTTTGTAAGGCCAACGGCTGATTTTGCACCGGCCATATGGGTGATCCTTTCTTCTATGATCGTCCCGTCCAGATCATCAGCCCCAAAACTTAAGGCCACCTGGGCCAGTTTTTCCCCGATCATCACCCAATAGGCTTTGATATGATCAAAATTATCCAGCATAAGACGGGCAGCTGCCACATTTTTCAAATCATCCACGGCCGTGGTGGGGGGGATATGGTCAAGTTTTGTGTTTTCAGAATGAAATGCCAGAGGAATAAAAGCGGAAAACCCGTTAGTTTCATCCTGTAATTGTCTTAAGGTAATAAGGTGATCCACTCTTTCTTCAATGGTTTCAATATGGCCATACAGCATGGTGGCATTGGTTTTGATCCCGGCCTTATGAACAGCCTTTACAATCTCAAGCCATCGCTCATGACCTATTTTTCTTGGGAACAATTCTTTATGGATTCTTGAATTTAATATTTCAGCCCCGCCACCGGGCATCATTTCAAGCCCGGCGTGTTTGAGCTGTTGAATGGTTTGTTCAATGGAAAGCCCGGCAAGTTTGGAAAGATAATCAATTTCCACACTGGTAAAGGCTTTAATCGTGGCACTGGGCCTCACTTTTTTGACTGTCTTTAAAAGGTCAATAAAATAGTCAAAACTTAAATCTTCATTTAAGCCCCCCACAATATGCAATTCATTCACAGGCTCATCAATGCGGTCTAAAAGCCTTTTTTCAATCTCCTCAATGGACCAGGTATAAGCACCTTTTTCTTTGCGGTCCCTGGCATAGGCACAAAACCTGCACCTGTTTTTACACACATTGGTATAATTTAAATGCTGATTATAAATATAAAAGGCTTTATTGCCATGCAAAGACCGTCTGACATGGTTGGCAACCTGGCCCAGGCCGATCAAGTCCTGGGTTTCATAAATATAAATCCCGTCTTCCTTGGAAAGACGGGAATTGTTTAAGACTTTTGAATAAATTCCTTCAAGTCTTTTATCAATAAAAGATATATCCATTTGGTGTCTCTTTGTTTTATCTCTTTTTTTGAAGGACCTTGATCAAAAACATCCCTGTCCTTTATTCATCCCCCTGGTTTATTTCTGAAATCATATCTGCAATATTTGAAGCCATTTGGGCCACTTTATTTTCCTGTTCAAGACTTATTGGAGGATCTGGATTCACCTCCGTATCAAAATCTTGAAACAAAGCCTCCTCGTCCTGTTCTTCACCCTCTTTTCCCAGAGTTGAAATTTCCAGACATTCGCCCTGCCTGTTAACCATCACAGATAAGGGAATCTTGATTTCAAAATCAAATTTATAAGCAATGGTATCATTATAAACCACAAGGTCACCATTTTCACACTCTATTTTTTCCTGGATTGTGAAATTGTGCTTTTCCATCAGCGTTTTTCCAATGGCTTCCCAATCCAGTGCTGCGCTTATTGTATCAATAAACTTTTTTTCATTTTCCTTAATGCTCTCAGAATTTATAAATTTCATAAAACACCTCTTTATTTAAAGAAAAAATGTAATTCCTCAGCAGCCCTTAAATATGCGTCGGCTGCCGGGCTTTTTATATCATGCAGTACAACAGGGATCTTTAATTTCCTAGAATTTTTAATTGCCACATCATTGGGAATAAATGTATTGTAAACCAATTTTTTTACATCGGACAAATTCTGATTTTTCATAAAGGACTCAATCTGTTTTTTTGTTTCACACCGGTTGAACAAAAGACCGGCTATTTTCAAGGGAACATCATGGGTCGTCCGGATATATTTTACCATTCGCAGCAGGCTATGGAAATCTTCAATGGAATTGTGATGAACAGACATGCAGACAAGCAGCCAGTCAGCGGCTGTCATTGCTGTAACACTTAAAAAACTATAGGAAGACGGTGAATCAATAATAATATAGTCATAATCGTCTTCAACATCCTTTAAAAAAAAGCGCAGGATCTTTTCATTTCCAGAATTTTTTGCCAGCTTCAAGGCAACCTGGAACAAATTAAATTCTGCAGGCATTATATCCAGGCATTTGATCCGGGTGTTTACAATGGCATCAACAACCTTTGCCCGACCAGACAAAACCCAGGTGATATCACACTTATAATCCAAATCCTTGATGCCGCACCATTGGGTGGAACATGCCTGGGGATCACAGTCTATTAACAGGGTCTTTTTTCCAGACAGCGCTAATGATGTGGCAAGATTAACGGCTGTAATGCTTTTCCCGGTTCCACCCTTTTGGCCGGCGATTGTAATTATATTACTCATAATCCCATACCTTTAGCACAATTATTTAAAAATTCAATCCTCTAATTCACTCAACTTTCAAAACAAAACCCAATGAAATATCCAGGATGAGTTGAAATAATACAGGGAATATATCATAATGCAAAATAATATCAAACAATAAACAGGAAAAATCATGGGGTCATTGTGGTTATTGAGCACAATAACCACAATAAGGAAAGCCTGACCCTTTTAAAACATGGATGAATTAACCCAAAATTATATTGACTATCTTATTATTGAAAAAGGCCTGTCCGAAAACAGCCTTGTTTCTTATTCATCAGATCTTGCCAAATACATCACTTTTCTTGAAAAAAATCAGATTCATGACTTAAATGACGTGGATACCACGGTCATTCTGGCCTGGTTGATAGATCTTGCTAAAAAAGGACTTTCAGCCAAATCAAGGGCACGGCATATCATTACCATTCGCGGGTTATATAAATTTTTAATCGCTGAAAAAAAAGTGGCAAAAAGCCCTGTAAAAGATATAGATATCCCTAAAACAGGTCTTACCCTTCCAAAAATCATGACCATAGAAGAAGTTGCAACGCTTCTTGATGCCCCTGACATAAGAAAGCCCAGGGAAATGCGGAATTCAGCAATGATGGAAATCATGTATGGAGCGGGCTTGAGAGTTTCTGAGCTTATTGCTTTGCGCCTCCAGGACATTAACCTTGATGCAAACTTTGTAAGGGTCATGGGAAAAGGTTCCAAAGAGCGCATCGTCCCCATTGGTTCAAAGGCAAGAGCCATTACACAGAAATGGATCAAAGAGGGCCGGTCTTCCCATTTAAAAAAAATTTCAACCCCTTATCTCTTTGTTGCAAGGGCGGGAAAACCCATGACCCGCCAGTCTTTCTGGAAAATCATAAAAAAATACGCCCTCCTGGCCAACATATCAAAGAATATCACCCCCCATACCTTAAGACATTCCTTTGCCACCCATCTGCTTGAAGGCGGCGCTGATTTAAGGTCAGTTCAAACCATGCTGGGCCATTCAGACATATCTACAACACAGATTTATACCCATATTTCAAGGGAATACCTGATCAAAATGCATCAAAAATACCACCCGCGAAACTGAAAAAGGAAAACAGCATGCCTGATGAAACGCCAAACCCATTAAATGACCTGCTCATGCAGGTAAACACCTCTATTTTTGCTATTCAGACCGAAGACAAGATTAATTTTATAAGCAAAGATAATAATTTTTTCTTCACAGCCTTTAAGGAAAATACGGGGCATCATATCAAGGCCTTTGTCCCGGCTGTCCGGCTTGAAAACCTTGGAGATGAGGGGTTTAAAAAAAGGCATGGTTTAAAATATCCCTATATTGCTGGTGCCATGGCCAATGGGATTACCTCTGCTGCCATGGTAAAAACCATGGCTCAAAATGGTATGATGGGCTTTTTTGGTGCAGGCGGCCTTTGCCTTGAAAAAATTGAAGAAAATATTATTGACCTGAAAAATAGCCTGAAAGATAAACCTTTCGGGTTTAACCTGATTCATTCTCTGGGTGATCCAGACCATGAAATGGCAACAGTCGATCTTTATTTGAAGCATAAGATCACCCTGATAAGTGCAGCAGCCTTCATGCGAATGACCCCAGCCCTTGTATATTATCGAATTAAAGGAATTTATTCGGACAGCAAGGGCCAGATTGTCACGCCCAATCACGTCATTGCAAAGGTATCAAGAATTGAAATTGCCCGGCAGTTTTTCTCACCACCTCCGGAAAAACTGGTGAGCCTCCTTTTGGAAAAGGGATTGATTACACAACAGGAGGCCCAGCTGTCAGCCTATATTCCCATGGCCCAGGACCTGACAGCAGAAGCAGACTCGGGCGGACATACAGACAACCGTCCAGCACTGACCCTGCTGCCCACAATGCTGGCATTAAAAAATGAATTCATGGAAACCTATCATTATAAAGAGCCTCTTTGTGTAGGGCTTGCCGGGGGTATTGCCACTCCGGAATCAGCAGCTGCCGCCTTTGGAATGGGAGCGGCCTATATACTGACGGGTTCTATCAATCAATCCTGTGTTGAGGCCGACATCTGTGACGATGTTAAAAAAATGCTGTGCCTGGCAGAACAGGCAGATGTTGCCATGGCCCCTGCCGCAGACATGTTTGAAATCGGTGCAAAAGTCCAGGTATTAAAACGCGGAACCCTGTTTCCTGTAAGGGCTGATAAATTGTTTAAACTTTACCGGGCCCACAATAGTTTTGATGACATCGATGAAAAATCAAAACAGGAAATACAGGAGAAAATTTTACAGGCAAAATTTGAAGATGCCTGGACCTCCACAAAAGAGTTTTTCCACAAAACTGGAAATACAAAAGAAATAGAAAGGGCTCAAAATGATCCCAAACATAAAATGTCCCTTGTTTTCAGATCCTATCTGGGTCTTTCTTCCAAATGGGCTATCCAGGGGAATTTAGAAAGGAAAATGGATTACCAGATCTGGTGCGGCCCTGCCATTGGAGCCTTTAACCAATGGGTAAAAGGCAGTTTTCTTGAAGTCCATGAAAACCGGAAAACCGCTGAAATAGCTTTAAATCTCATGTTTGGTGCCTGTATCTGTATCAGGGCATCCATTTTAAAAATACAGGGAATCCCCCTGCCCATGGGGGCGGGCTTATTTAAACCCATGAAAAAAAAGGAAATTTCCGCTTTTCTTTAAGCATATTTTTCTGTGTAAAACTTTTGTCAAATCCAGACTCATTGCAGGATTTACAAGCCCCAAAATAGTATATTGCCATAATTTTATTTGTTTTTTCATATTTAGTGCCTGACCGAAAACCCCGTGTTTGGGCGGCTCGTAGAGGAGCAATGCTCACAAAGTTGCCCAT